>NZ_JAIEOF010000265.1 GCF_019750675.1 Methylobacterium sp. | reverse complement strand
CTGGATTGCGAGACGTGCGGCCGAGTGAGTTTCTCGCCCGATGAACCCGTCTCGCCTCTTCATCCTGCGCCCGGTCGCCACCACGCTGTTCATGCTGGCGATCCTGCTCGTCGGCATGGTGTCGTACCTGAACCTGCCGGTCTCGGCCCTGCCGTCGGTCGATTACCCGACGATCCAGGTCCAGACCTTCTACCCGGGCGCCAGCCCCGAGGTGATGACCTCGGCGGTAACGGCTCCCCTCGAGCGGCAGTTCGGACAGCTCGCCAACCTGAACCAGATGACCTCGCAGAGTTCGGCCGGCGCCTCGGTCATCACCCTGCAGTTCAGCCTGGATCTACCCCTCGACATCGCCGAACAGCAGGTCCAGGCGGCGATCAACGCGGCCGGCAACCTCCTGCCCTCCGACCTGCCGGCACCCCCGATCTACGCCAAGGTCAACCCGGCCGACGCGCCGATCCTGACCCTGGCCCTGACCTCGAAGACCTTGCCGCTGACCGAGGTGCGCGATCTCGCCGAGACGCGGCTGGCGCAGAAGATCTCCCAGGTGGCCGGCGTCGGCCTCGTCAGCACCGGCGGTGGCCAGCGTCCGGCCGTGCGCATCCGCTTCAACGCCCGGGCGCTCGCGGCCTACGGCCTCAACATCGACGACCTGCGCACCACGGTCACCAACCTCAACGTCAACACGCCCAAGGGCACCATCGACGGCCCGACCCAGTCCTACGCCATCAACGCCAACGACCAGATCCGCGACCCGAAGGCCTATGACGACGCGATCATCGCCTACAAGAACGGCGCGCCGGTCCGGCTCTCGGACGTGGCCGACGTGGTCAACGGCCCCGAGAACACCAAGCTCGGCGCCTGGATGGACGAGACGCCCGCCGTCATCCTGAACATCCAGCGCCAGCCCGGCGCCAACGTCATCAGTACCGTCGACAAGATCAAGGCGCTGCTGCCCCAGCTCCAGGCGACCCTGCCGGCCGCCATCGGCGTCACCGTGCTCACCGACCGGACCACCACCATCCGGGCCTCGGTGCACGACGTGCAGGTGGAGCTGGCGCTGGCCATCGGCCTCGTGGTGCTGGTGATCTTCCTGTTCCTGCGCAGCGTCTCCGCGACCCTGATCCCGAGCCTGTCGGTGCCCCTGTCGCTGATCGGCTCGCTCGCGATCATGGACCTCTACGGCTTCTCCCTGGACAACCTCTCGCTGATGGCGCTCACCATCGCGACCGGCTTCGTGGTCGACGACGCCATCGTGGTCATCGAGAACATCGCCCGCCACGTGGAGGAGGGCGACTCGCCGCTCGAAGCCGCGCTGAAGGGCAGCCGCGAGATCGGCTTCACCATCATCTCGCTCACCGTCTCGCTGATCGCGGTGCTGATCCCGCTCCTGTTCATGGGCGACGTGGTCGGGCGCCTGTTCCACGAATTCGCGATCACGCTCGCGGCCACCATCATCATCTCGGCGGTGGTCTCGCTCACCCTCGTGCCGATGCTGTGCGCGCGCCTGCTGAAGGCGCACGTCCCCGGCGTGGCCGAGCGCCGCGAGGGCTTCATCGCCCGTGCCGCCCGCCGCGGCATGGACGGCATCATCGCGGGCTACGGCCGCATGCTGCGGGTGGTGCTGCGCCACCAGACGCTGACCCTCGTCGTCACCCTCGGGACGATCGCGCTCACCGCCTACCTGTTCGTGGTGATCCCGAAGGGGTTCTTCCCGGTGCAGGACACCGGCGTCGTCCAGGGCGTCACCCAGGCCGACCAGACCGTCTCCTACGCCGCCATGGCCGAGCGCCAGCAGCGCCTCGCCGCCATCGTGCTGAAGGACCCGGACGTGCAGAGCCTGTCCTCCTTCATCGGGATCGACGGCCAGAACGTCACCCTGAATTCCGGCCGCTTTCTCATCAACCTGAAGCCGCAGGAGACGCGCACGGCCCGCGCGCCCGAGATCATCGAGCGGCTGAAGGCGGCCACCACCGGTGTGGTCGGCATCCGCCTCTATCTGCAGTCGGTGCAGGACCTCACCATCGACACGGCGGTGGGCGCGACCCAGTACCAGGTCATCCTGGAGAACCCGAACTTGACGGAGTTCGAGACCTGGGTGCCGCGCTTCGTGCGGGCGCTGCAGGCCTCGCCGCTCCTCATGGATGTCGCGAGCGACCTGCAGGCGAGCGGGCTGGCCGCCTACATCACCATCGACCGGCCGACCGCCGGGCGCTACGGCATCACGCCCGCCACCGTCGACAACGCGCTTTACGACGCCTTCGGCCAGCGCATCATCTCGACGATCTTCACCCAATCGAACCAGTACCGGGTCATCCTCGAGGCCGATCCGGACCTGCACAAGACCATCGAGAGCCTGGACCACATCTACCTGCCGTCCTCCACGGTCGCCTCGGGCCAGGTCCCGCTCTCGGCGGTGGCCCAGGTCAGCGAGCGGCGGGCGCCCCTGCTCATCAGCCATCTCGGGCAGTTTCCCGCCACCACCGTCTCGTTCAACCTCGCGCCCGGCGCGGCCTTGGGCGACGCCGTCTCGGCGGTGGAGGCGGCGCGCCAGTCGATCGACCTGCCGCCGAGCTTCCGTGTCGTGCCCCAGGGCTCGGTCTTCGCCTTCCAGTCGGCGCTCTCGAACCAGCTCTTCCTGGTGCTCGCCGCCATCGTCACGGTCTACATCGTCCTCGGCGTGCTCTACGAAAGCTTCATCCACCCGATCACCATCCTGTCGACGCTGCCCTCGGCCGGCATCGGGGCGCTCATCGGGCTGATGCTGTTCGGGCTCTCCCTCGACATCATCGCGATCATCGGCATCGTGCTCCTCATCGGCATCGTGAAGAAGAACGCGATCATGATGATCGACTTCGCGCTCCAGGCCGAGCGCGAGGCGGGTTTGAGCCCAAGGGACGCTATCTACGAGGCCTGCATCCTGCGCTTCCGACCGATCCTCATGACGACGCTGGCGGCCCTGTTCGCGGCGGTGCCGCTCATCGTCGGTACCGGTGTCGGCTCGGAACTGCGCCAGCCGCTCGGCATCGTCATCGCGGGCGGCCTCATCGTCAGCCAGGTGCTGACACTCTTCACCACCCCGGTGATCTACCTCGCCTTCGACCGCCTGGAACGCCGCCTCTCCGGCCGCCGCGAAGGCGGCGCCGGCAGCGTCGAGGCGTTGCCGTGAGCAGCGCCCACCGAACACGGACGAAAGGTTTCGCAGGCAGCGCGGGTCCCCTCTCCTGTAAGGAGAGGGACAGGGTGAGGTGCGTGACCTCTCCGGAGATGGACCACACCTCACCCCAACCCTCTCCTTCCAGGAGAGGGAGCTCGGGTGCGCCTTACGCCTGCACGGGAGCCGAACTTTCGACGCTACGGATGCGTCCGGGCCATCATGTGCGCCAGGATGGTTTCCAGTACGCCGTCAAGATTGTCCCTGATGTCCGCGTTGCCGACGCGGATTACGTGAAACCCGGCGGCCTCTATGATGCGCGTTCGCTCGGCATCACGATCCAGCGCGGCCGAGTTCGAATGGGTCGCTCCATCGACCTCCACGACCAGCTTCACCTTCAAGCAGACGAAATCGGCGACGAAGCGATCGATCGGATGCTGCCGGCGGAATTTCCAGCCACTCAGGCGGCCGCCCCGAAGAGCCGCCCAGAGCTTGGCTTCGGCGGCCGTCGCGTTCATTCGAAGTGCGCTCGCTCGGCTCACCGTCTCACCTCGTGCGCACGCGAGTCCGAGGCGCCGCGCCTTCGGCGAATGTCCGGCATCCTATATCAGATGGACGTCCCGTCGGCGTACCGTCATCACCAGGGAGACATCGCCCTCCGGAATTCCGCCGGCAGCGCAGATCCCCTCTCCTGTAAGGCGAGGGACAGGGTGAGGTGGGTGACCTCTCCGGAGGTGGACCACACCTCACCCTGTCCCTCTTCTACAAGCAGCGGGAGATTCGGTGCGGATCAATCGGCCGAGGGAATACGCCGGGGCTCGCGATCCGCGAGATGTTCCCGATGAACGTCTCCGAGCCGTTCATCCGGCGGCCCGTCGCCACCACGCTGCTCACCATCGGCGTGCTGCTCGCCGGCATCTTCGCCTTCATGAAGCTGCCGGTGGCGCCGCTGCCCCAGGTGGATTTCCCTGTCATCCTGGTTCAGGCGCAGATGGCCGGCGCCTCGCCGGAGACCATGGCGACCACCGTGGCGGCGCCCCTCGAGCGGCGCCTGGGTGCCATCGCCGACGTCACCGAGATGACCTCGACGAGTTCGCTCGGCTCGGTGCGCCTCGTGCTGATGTTCGGCCTGAACCGGGACATCGACGGTGCGGCGCGGGACGTTCAGGCGGCGATCAATGCCGCGCGGGCCGACCTGCCCACGGCGCTGCGCTCGAACCCGACCTACCGGAAGTTCAACCCGGCCGACGCGCCGATCCTGATCCTGGGGCTCACCTCCGATACCCTGACGCCGGGCCAGCTCTACGATTCCGCCGCCACGGTGGTGCAGCAGAAGATGTCCCAGCTCCCGGGGGTCGGGAACGTCGACATCGGCGGCTCGTCCCTGCCGGCGGTGCGGGTGGCCCTCGATCCGACCGCCCTGTTCAACTACGGCATCGGCCTGGAGGGCATCCGGGCGGCCCTGGCCTCCGCCAACGCGAACTCCCCCAAGGGCGCGATCGAGACCGAAACGCGCCACTACCAGCTCTACGCCAATGACCAGGGCCGCGTGGCCGCCGATTACCGCGACCTCGTGGTGGCCTATCGGAACGGTGCCGCCGTACGCCTCACCGATGTCGGCACCATCGAGGATTCCGTGGAGGACCGGCGCAACCTCGGCCTCGTCAACGGCAAGCCGGGCGTGATCCTGTTCATCTACAAGCAGCCGGGTTCGAACGTCGTCGAGACGATCAAGGGGCTCAAGGCGGCGATCCCGCAGGTGAAGGCGGCGCTGCCCGGCGACATCGACCTCACGATCACGGGCGACCGCAGCGCCACCATCCGGGCCTCGCTCGCGGAAACCGAGGAAACGCTGGTCATCGCCGTCGTCCTCGTCATCTTCGTGGTGTTCCTGTTCCTGCGCTCCGGCCGCGCCACCCTGATCCCGGCGGTCGCCGTGCCGATCTCCATCGTCGGCACCTACTCGGCGATGTACCTGCTGGATTACAGCCTCAACATCCTCTCGCTGATGGCGCTGATCATCGCCACGGGCTTCGTCGTCGACGACGCCATCGTGGTCCTTGAGAACATCCAGCGCCACATCGAGAAGGGCAGGCCCCGCGTCGAGGCGGCGTTGCTCGGCTCCCGCGAGGTCGGCTTCACCGTCATCTCCATGAGCCTGTCCCTGGTGGCGGTGTTCCTGCCGATCCTGCTGATGGGCGGCATCGTGGGGCGCCTGTTCCAGGAATTTGCCGTCACCCTTTCGCTGTCGATCCTGATCTCCCTGGTGCTCTCGCTCACCACCACGCCGATGATGTGCGCGCTCCTGCTGCGGCGCGAGGCCCCGCATGGCGAGGCCCTGCACGGCAAGGCCCGGCCGAACTGGCTGGTGCGCGGACTGGAGGTCGGGTTCGATCGCATGCTGGCGGGCTACGAGCGCACCCTGCGGGTCGCCATGCGGCACCGGCGGCTCGTGGCCCTCTCGCTGCTGGCGACCGTGGGGCTCAACGTCTACCTCTACGTCATCGTGCCGAAGGGGTTCTTCCCCGAGCAGGATACGGGGCAGATGATGGGCGGCATCCAGGCCGACCAGCGCATCTCGTTCCAGTCGATGAAGCGGAAGCTGGAGCAGGCCACCGCCATCGTGCAGGCGGATCCGGCCGTGGACAGCGTGGTCGGCTTCACGGGCGGGCGCGGCACCAACTCGGCCAACGTCTTCGTCGGCCTGAAGCCCCGGGGCGAGCGCGATTCGATCACCGCCGTGATGGCGCGCCTGCGCCCGAAGCTGTCCCGGGTCGCCGGGGCCCGGCTCTACCTGTTCCCCCGCCAGGACCTGCGCATGGGCGGCCGCCAGAGCTTCGCCCAGTACCAGTACACCCTTCAGGGCGACACGTCGGAGGAGCTGTACCAGGCCGCGCCGAAGCTGGTTCAGGCCCTGCAGAAGAACCCGATCTTCGCCGACGTCACCTCGGACCAGCAGGAGGGCGGCCTCGAGAGCCGCCTCGTCATCGACCGGGCCAGCGCCTTCCGCTACGGCCTGACCCCCGACAAGATCGACAACACCCTCTACGACGCCTTCGGCCAGCGCCAGGTCTCGACGATCTACAACCCGCTGAACCAGTACCACGTCGTGATGGAGATCGCCCCCCGCTACCTCCAGAGCCCCGACACCCTGAAGATGCTCTATGTCTCGACCTCCGGCGGCAAGGCGCGGGGCTCGGCCACCACCAACGCGGTGGCGGGCACGGTGGCGGGGGCCGTGGCCCCCACGAGCACGTCCGCGACGGCGGATGCGAGCGCTGCCGCCATCGCCACCGATTCGGCCCGCAACGCCGCCGCCAACGCCATCGCGGGAGGCAAGGGCGGGGCCTCGTCGAGCGCGCCGGTGTCGAGCGCCAAGGAGACGATGATCCCGCTCTCGGCCTTCGCCCGCCTGGAGACCGGCAACGCGCCGGTCCAGGTGAGCCACCAGGGCCTGTTCGTCGCCACCACGATCTCGTTCAACCTCGTGCCGGGCAAGAGCCTGTCGGATGCCACCGCCGCCATCGAGGCGGCGATGACGGATCTGCGCCTGCCCGCCACCATCCACGGCGAGTTCGCGGGCTCGGCCAAGAGCTTCCAGGAATCCTCCTCGCGCCAGCCGCTGCTGATCCTGGCCGCACTGCTCGCCGTCTACACGATCCTGGGAATCCTCTACGAGAGCTTCGTCCACCCCGTCACGATCCTGTCGACCCTGCCGTCCGCCGGCATCGGCGCCCTGCTGGCGCTCCTCGTCTCGGGCACCGAATTCACGGTGATCGCGCTGATCGCGGTCTTCCTGCTCATCGGCATCGTCAAGAAGAACGCGATCATGATGATCGACTTCGCCCTCGACGCCGAGCGCACGCGCGGAGCCTCCCCGCAGGAGGCGATCTTCGAGGCCTGCCTCTTGCGCTTCCGCCCGATCATGATGACAACGCTCGCCGCGATGCTCGGCGCCCTGCCCCTCATCCTCGCCGGCGGGGAGGGCTCCGAGTTAAGGCGGCCCCTCGGCATCGCCATCGTCGGCGGCCTGATCGTGAGCCAGATCCTGACCCTCTACACCACCCCCGTCGTCTATCTGTATCTCGACCGGCTGCGCCGCCGACCGGCGCCGGCCGGGGGCGCCGCGTTGAGCCCCGCCGAATGAAGCTGCGCCCCGGATTTCTCGCGATGCTGAGCCTTCCCGGGCTCGTGTCCGGCTGCATGGTCGGCCCCGACTACTCTCGCCCCTCCGTGGAAACGCCGCTGGCGTTCAAGGAAGGCGGCACCCGCGAGGACAGCGCGGCTTACGTGGCGAGCCGCAAGGGCTGGCGTCCGGCCGCGCCCAATGACGGGGCCGAGCGCGGCGACTGGTGGCGGGTGTTCCGCGATCCCACCCTCGACCGGCTCATCCGGCTCGTCGACGTCGACAACCAGAGCCTGCGCGCCCAGGTCGCTGCCTACGAGCAGGCGCGCGGCTTCGTCGCCCAGGCCCGCGCCGCCCTGTTTCCCACGGTCACGGGTGCGCCCAGCATCTCGCGGTCCCGCGCCCTCGGCATCGAGCGCACCAACGTCTCGCTCCAGGGCCAGGCGACCTGGGAGCTCGACCTGTTCGGCCGCATCCGCCGCAACATCGAGAGCGAGGTCGCCACCGCGCAGGCCAGCGCCGCCGACCTCGCCCTGGTGCGCCTGACGCTGCAATCCGAGGTGGCGACCAACTACCTGACACTGCGCTACCAGGATTCGCTCCAGCGCGTGCTCAACGAGAACATCGAGGGCTACAAGAAGAGCCTCGCGATCACCGAGAACCAGTACAATGCCGGCGTCGCCGCCCGCTCGGACGTCATCACCGCCCAGACTCTGCTCCAGACCACCCAGGCCCAGGCCATCGCGGTCGGCCTCCAGCGCGCCACCTTCGAGCACGCCATCGCGCTCCTCGTCGGCCGGCCGCCTTCCGCGTTGACCCTGCCGGTGGCGCCGCTCGCCGTGCGCCCGCCCGCCGTCCCGGTCGGCATCCCCTCCGCGCTGCTCGAGCGCCGCCCCGACGTCGCGCAGGCCGAGCGCAACGTCCAATCCCAGAGCGAGCAGATCGGCGTCGCGGTGGCGGCGTTCTACCCCACCGTGACCCTCTCGGCCTCCGGCGGCATCTCGGGCAACCCCGCCAACGGCCTGTTCTCGGCGGTCAACCAGGTCTGGTCGGTGGCGGCCGCGGGCTCCGAGGTGTTCTACGACGGCGGCGCCCGCGCGGCGGCGCTGCGCATCACCCGCGCGGCCTACGACGCCAGCGTGGCCAATTACCGCCAGACCGTGCTCACCGCCTTCGCGGAGGTCGAGAACGGGCTGGCCGGCGTGCGCATCCTGGCCCGGCAACAGGTGGCCCAGGACGAGGCCGTCGCCTCGGCGCGGCGCGCCGTGGAGATCACCCTGAACGAGTACCGGGCCGGCACCCAGAACTTCACCACGGTGGTCACGGCCCAGGCGCTGGCCCTCAACAACGAGGTCACCGCCCTGCAGATCCGCCTCAACCGCTTCACCACCGCCGTGTCCCTCATCCGGGCCCTCGGCGGCGGCTGGGACGTGCGCAGCCTGCCGAGCGGCGAGGAACTGAAGGAGACCCGGCTGCCGGTGGATTCGGGCCAAGCCGTCCGCACGGACGAATAGGCCGTCCGCACGGACGAACAATGCCCGCGCCGGTTCCGCCGAGCGAACCGAGCCGATTCCCGCGATCTGTCACGACCTTGGCCGGAACGACGCCGGATGCCGCAGGTTGACGAGCGGATTTCGCGGGCGTGTTGCGCCGCAACCAACGTTGGAGGTCGTGGGCCATGGACCAGACACCGCCCCCCAAGGCCGCCGCGACGGGCGAGCCCGTCGCCAAGGCGCCGCCCTGCACCCTGGTGATCTTCGGGGCCGGCGGCGACCTGACGAAGCGCCTCCTGATGCCGGCCCTCTACAACCTCGCGTCCGGTGGCCTGCTCGACGACGCGGTCCGCATCATCGGCGTCGACCACAACGCCAACACCGACGAGGGCTGGCGCCAGGCGCTGTCGGACACGATGCAGTCCTTCACCACGGACCGCACCTCGGAGTTCCATCCCGACCACATCGATCCGGTGGCCTGGGGGTTCATCCGCGAGCGCCTGCACTTCCGCCAGGGCGACTTCACCGCCCCCGAGACCTTCTCGGGCCTCGCTCAAGCCTTGTCCGGCAACGTGATCTTCTACCTCGCGGTCTCGGCCCGCTTCTTCGGGCCGATCGTCGATGCCCTCGGGGCGGCGGGTCTCTTGACGGAAGGCGCGGGCGCCTTCCGCCGCGTCGTCATCGAGAAGCCCTTCGGCAGCGACCTCGACTCCGCGCGGGCACTGAACGCGCGCATCCTGAAGCAGGGCGCCGAGGGGCAGTTCTTCCGCATCGATCACTTCCTCGGCAAGGAGACGGTGCAGAGCATCCTGGCGATCCGCTTCGCCAACGGCCTGCTCGGACCGGTCTGGCACCGCGACCACATCGACTTCGTCGAGATCACCGCGGCCGAGACCATCGGGGTCGAGGCACGCGGCGCCTTCTACGAGCCCACAGGGGCGCTGCGCGACATGGTGCCGAACCACCTGTTCCAGCTTCTCTGCATGGTGGCGATGGAGCCGCCCAAGACCCTGGACGCCGAGGATGTCCGCGACGCGAAGGCCCGCCTGATCCAGGCGGTACGCCCCGTCTCCACGGCGGATGCCGTTCGCGGCCAGTACGCGGCCGGCGCGGAACACGGGCACGCGGTGCCCGCCTACCGCGCCGAGCCGAACGTCGCCGCTGATTCGCGCACCGAGACCTACATCGCCCTGAAGCTCTCTATCGACAACGACCGCTGGCGCGGCGTTCCGTTCTACCTGCGCACCGGCAAGCGAATGACCGACCGGGTCACCGAGATCGCCTTGCACATCAAGGCGCCGGTTCCCTCGCCCTTCGCCGGGGTCGGCGCGGCGCCGGACATGCTGCGCTTCCGGATCGACCCCGAGCAGGGCCTCGACATCGCCATGAACGCCAAGCGGCCGGGGCCGCGCATGGATCTCGGCCCGGTCACCGCCGCCTTCGAGTACGGCGACTTCTTCCGTGAGACGCCGAGCGTCGGCTACGAGACCCTGCTGTACGACTGCATGATCGGCGACGCGACCCTGTTCCAGCGGGCCGACAGCATCGAGGCGGCCTGGGCCGCCGTCGATCCCGTGCTCAAGGCCTCGGCCGGCGCGGACCCGGAGCCCTACGCCGCCGGCAGCGACGGTCCGGCCGGTGCCGAGGCGCTGCTGGCCCGGCAGGGGCATCGCTGGCTACCGCTCGACCAGCGTTGATCCCTTGGCGCCACGCCCCGTCCGACGCGCTTCGACCCGGCGGACGGGACGAAGCGCCGCCAGATCGTCGTGGTGGAGCAGCAGCACCCCGGCGGCGGCGGCGAGCTTGCGCGCGGCCGGCGTGAAGCCGGCATTCGAGACGACCGCCGCCATGTCGCCCGACCAGTAAGGCATCGCCGCCGCGATCTCCTGGACCGCCCCGTTGCCCACCGGCTTCGCGTAGCGCTTGCACTGGACCACGAGGCGGACGCCGGCCTGCTCGGCGACGATATCGGCGCCCTGGTCTCCGCTGGCCCGGGTCGCCCGCGCCTGCCAGCCGGCCTCGCGCAGCTGCGCGGCGCAGTAGCGCTCGTAGGCGATTCCATCCTCCGGCGCCTCGCTCTCGTCGGGCAGGTCCACGCCGGCCGCCACGGCCTCGATGATTCCGAGGATGTCTTCCCACAGGGCGTCGTCGATCTCGGCCTGTCCGTGGGTTTCGAGCAGCGGCACCACGCTGCGCTCGGCGAAATAGGCGCGCTCGCGCTCCCACCCGTCCTGGATCAGGTTCCCGTAGGCATCGACGAAGCATTCCTGGCGCCGCCGCAGGGCGAGGGTGCGGGCATGCCGCCGGGTCACCCGGCGGATCAGGCGCCGGATGCGGCGAGGCCGGTCGAGCCTGTGGGCCAAGAGGGCGGCCAGGGCGAGGCCTGTGGCCGCGGCGGCCGGCGGACCGAACCAGAAGGCGAGGCACCCTCCGATCACGCTCGTCCAGAACAGGCGCGCCACGAGGCGCGATGTCTCCGTCATGCGTTGGCCCGATCCCCGGAGACGCCGTCCGCGCCCGTCGCGGGCGGCGTGCTCGTCGTAACCGTGCCATCCGAGCGTTGCATGATCTCTAACGGGGCGCGGCGCGTTTCCGCCGGAAGCGCGCCGCTTGCCCCCGACCGTCGGTCAGAATCGCCGAATGCGTGCCCGCCCGGGCGGATCGGCGGTGCGCGCCGAAGCTGAGCGGAGCGTTGTTCTCCGCCGTCGCTTGCAATGCCCAAGTCTTCGACGGCCCCGGTCCGGGCACCCGATGAGCTGTGGACAAGACGAAACGGAGGCCGGAGCGGTCAGCTCCGGCCTCCGTTGCGGCACCCCGTACGGATGACGGCGTGGGGTGGCTCGACGAGGCGTCTCAGGCCTGGGCGGCCACCTTGGGACGGCGGCCGCGCGGTGCCGGCACCTTCGCCTCGCTGTCGGCGGCGGGGCCGCTGTCCTGCTTACGGCGCTGCTGACCGAGACCCATGTTCTTGGCGAGTTCCGAACGCGCGGCGGCGTAGTTCGGCGCCACCATGGGATAGTCGCTCGCGAGGTTCCATTTCGTACGATACTGCTCGGGGGTCATGTCGTAGCGCGTCCGCAGGTGGCGCTTCAGCGACTTGAACTTCTTCCCGTCCTCCAGGCAGACGATGTAGTCCGGCGTGATCGAGCGCTTGACCGAGACGGCCGGCGTCAACGGCTCTGGCTTCTCCTCCGGTGCCGACTGGTTGAGCTTGCCCAGTGTCGCGTGGACCGAGCTGATCAGAGCAGGAAGATCCGCGATCGGAACCGAGTTGTTGCTCACGAATGCCGCGACGATGTCTGCTGCCAGCTCGATGAAGTCTGGAGCAGTTTCAAGGTCTGAATTCATTCTATGCCCCTGATGGTCGATGAAATTCATGGCGGCTGCCCGGGCGGCGGACCCTTCAAGCAGTCGGCCTGTGAGTTCAAGGTTGTGACTTACTGCCTACTATGATGTTGCAAGCAAGAGCGCAAGAGGACGGCAGTGTTTCAGCTCTGTCGGATGTCGAGTAACAAGAATGATCTAAAAAGTTTCAAATGATTCGTGATCGTTCTGGAAAGCCGGCCATGATTTCGCAGGCTTTTCGCGAACTTCGCCAACGGGGCGTGGCGGCCACAAATTTAATAATAGGAAACTGATCTAGGATTCAGGTTTTAGGTCTTATTTTGAACGAAAGGGGCTCAGGTGTGAGCGGGAAACGTTCAGAAACGACCGGCCAACGAACGAACTTCGCCATCTGTTCGTCTAGCGCCAAATCTGACCTTTCGCGGATCAAAAATACAAAGTGCGATTGCTCTGGGAGCGTGGAGGCCTTCATTGCCGGAAGGGTTTCCGCACGTTTTCCAAAGGCGGTGTCGCCGGAAAACCACTTAGACCTCGCGTCGCGTCGGTCTTCGTGGAGGCTCGGGCGCCGGATTACGAGGTTGAGGCCAGGGTCGATCACTCTGAGTTGCTGGTGGTCTCGCGTGGCCCGTAGGACTTGAAGCGTTCCACCGTCCGCCAGATCTCGTCGTCGCTGAGGATCACGGGAGTGCCGACTTGCAGGGCGACGGCGTATTGGCGGCAGAGGGCTTCCATCTCGACCGCGAGCCAGAGAGCCTTGGTCAGGCCGGTTCCGGCCGCGATCATGCCGTGATTGGCCAGCAGGCAACCGGCCCTGCCTTCGAGGGCTACGAGGGCGGCGTCGGAGAGTTCCTGGCTTCCGTAGGGCGCGTAGGGCGCGCAGCGGATGGTCGGGCCCCCGGCCGCCGCGATCATGTAGTGGACCGCCGGGATCGCGCGGCCGCAGATGGCGAACGCCGTGCAGTGGGTCGGGTGCGCGTGGACGATCGCCCCGAATTCCGGCCGTGCGAACAGGATGTCGCGATGGAAGCGCCATTCCGACGACGGGGCGAGGGGGTGGCTGAAGGCGCCGTCCCAGGACATCGCGACGATGTCCTGGGGGCGCAGCCGCTCGGCTGGGATGCCCGACGGGGTGACGAGGAAGCCGTCGCCGAACCGCACCGAGACGTTGCCGGAGGTGCCCTGGCTCAGGCCGAGGCCGATGAGGTCCCGCATCGCCGCGACGATGCCTGTGCGGACGGACGCCTCGGAGCGCGCGCCGGGCTCTTGCGGGGAAACGGTCTCGGACATGTGAATCTCCTGGGCGAAGCCCTGCATCGGGCGCTCGACCGGTCTATAACATCGTGCGACGCAACATCCCGTCCCGGGCTCCCACCCGGACCGTCCGTCAGGGTCTGCGGATCCAGGGTCATCGATTCATGAGGCCGTCCGTCCGATGAGCACGTACCGCTTCGAGGCGCTGACCGCCCCGCGCGCCATCGCGCTCGCCGGGCTCGAGGATGGACCCGACGGCCTCGCCGCGGCGGCACTGGCCAACCTCGAGCGGGGCGGCTTTCCGAACCCGATCCGCTGCATCGGTTCGGGCGCCGGCCGCTTCGCGGATTTCGCCGACCTGCCGGAGGCGCCGGACCTCGTCGTCCTGGCCACCGGGGCCGGCGCGATCCCCGATCACGTCGCCGCGGCGGGCCAGAGGGGCGCTTCCACCGCGATCATCCTCACGCCGGACGTCGGCGAGGACCTCTGCGAGGCCGCCCGCGCCGCGGCGCGCCGCACCGGCCTGCGCCTGCTCGGACCGGGCAGCATCGGCCTTTCGGTTCCCGGGGCCCATCTCGACGCAAGCCTGCTCGCCCTCCCGCCGAAGGACGGCGACCTCGCCCTGGTCTCGCAATCCGGCACCGTGGCGGCCGGGATCGTGGCCTGGGCGGCCCGGCGCCACGTCGGCTTCTCGGCGGTGATGTCCCTCGGGATCGCCTGCGACATCGATGTCGCCGATTGCCTCGACCACTTCGCCGCCGACATCCGCACCCGCGCGATCCTGCTCTCCCTCGACGTGGTGACGGATGCGCGCAAGTTCATGTCGGCGGCCCGCGCCGCCGCCCGGGCCAAACCGGTCGTCATCCTGCGCGCCGGACGCCATCGGGCGACGTCCCGCCCGATCACCACCCATACGGGCGCCCTGGCGCGGCCCGACGCCGTCTACGAGGCGGCCTTCCGCCGGGCGGGCCTCCTGTCCGTCGACAGCCTTGATGCGATGTTCTCCGCCGTGGAGACCCTCGGCCGGCAGCGGCCCTTCCCGGGCCATCGCCTCGCCATCCTCGGCAACGGGCGCGGCATCGGTGCCCTGGCCGCCGACCGCCTCGCCGACCGCGGCGGGACGCTGGCGGCCGCCGGTACCCTCGGCAATCCCGTCGATCTCGGCGTCGCCGCCGGCCCCGAGGCCTACGCGGCGGCCCTGGGGCCCCTCCTGGCCGACCCGGGCAACGACGCGGTGCTGGCCGTGCACGTGCCGACCGCCCGCTCGGACAGCACCGAGGTCGCCGCTGCGATCGCCGACACCGTCACGCGGGTGCGCCGGGGCGGGGCGCGCAAGAAGCCGGTCTTCGCGGTGACGATCGGCGAGGAGGCCGGGGCCGCGAGTCGCCTCGCGGAGGCCGGCATCCCGCGCTTTCCCACCGATTCCGACGCGGTCGAGGGCTTCCTGCACCTCGTGCGCTACCGCGAGGCGCAGGACGACCTCATGCGCACGCCGGATTCGCTGCCCCGCGGCTTCTCGCCGGACGTGGAGACCGCCCGCGCCATCGTGGCCCGGGCGCTGGCCAACGGCCAGACCTGGCTCGACCCCCTGGCGGTGTCGGAGCTGCTGGCCGCCTATCGCATCGACAGCGTGCCCCTCACGCTCGCCCCCGACATCGACGCGGCGGCCACCGCCGCCTGGGGCATCATCGCCGGCGGCGGCACGGTCGCCCTCAAGATCGTCTCGCCCGACATCGTTCACAAATCCGACGTCGGCGGCGTGCGCCTGGACCTCACCAGCGAGGCCGACGTGCGGGCGGCGGCGGCCGATATCATCGCCCGGACCCGACGCCTCGCGCCGGAGGCGCGCATCATGGGGTTTGCCGTCCAGCCGATGATCCGGCGCGGCCAGCAACGCGAACTCATCGCGGGCCTCGCCGAGGACCCGACCTTCGGCCCCGTCGTGGTGTTCGGGCGGGGCGGCACGGCGGTGGAGGTCATCGACGACCGGGCGCTGGGCCTCCCGCCCCTCGACCTCCGGCTCGCCTCCGAACTCATCGACCGCACCCGCGTCGCCCGGAGGCTGGCCGCCTACCGCGACGTGCCCGCCGTGGACCGGCACGCGGTGGCCCTGGTGCTGGTGAAGCTCGCGCAACTCGCCGCCGACTGCCCGGAGGTGCGCGAACTCGACATCAACCCCCTGCTCGCCGACGCGCGCGGCGCACTCGCCCTCGACGCCCGCGTGATGGTGGCGCCCGGGGCGACGGGCCGGCGCTCGCGCGGGGCCTACCATCCGCGCTTCGCCATCCGGCCCTATCCGGTGGAGTGGGAGCGCCAGCTGACCCTGAAGGGCGAGACCGTGACGGTGCGCCCGGTGCGGCCCGAGGACGAGGCCCTGTTCCTCACCTTCTTCCAGTCGGTGAGCGCGGAGGACCTGCGACTGCGCTTCTTCGCGCCGGTGCGTGACTTCAACCACGCGTTCCTGGCCAAGCTCACGCAGCTCGACTACGCCCGCGCCATCGCTTTCGTGGCGATCGACGCGGGCAGCGGTCTCATGCTCGGCGCCGTTCGCCTGCACGCGGACGCCAATCACGAGAGCGGAGAATACGCCATCCTCATCCGCGGCGACCGCAAGGGCACCGGCCTCGGCCTCGCCCTGATGAGCCTGATGATCGACTGGGCCCGGGTCGAAGGCCTGGCGCGGGTGGAGGGCACGGTGCTGCGCGAGAACCGGCCGATGCTCGCCGTCTGCCGGCAACTCGGCTTCACCGCCCGCCCCGACAAGGAGGATGGCGGCGTGGTGAAGGTGTCGCTCACTCTCTAG
>NZ_JAIEOF010000297.1 GCF_019750675.1 Methylobacterium sp. | reverse complement strand
CCTCGGGCTGACGAAGCTGGACGATGTTGGTAGGTGTCTCCATGGCGTATCGCTCTCGCTGAGAGGTTCTGGCAGGTTTCGACACCCGCCTCGATACGCCGCCTTCAACTCACCGTCGTCACCCAATCTCCCGCATAGCTCGCGTCTACTTCGTTGGAGGCGTTCGCCTATTGTGGTGAGCAGTACGAGACTCGGGCATGAAATTGCACGAACGGAGTCAGCCACGGTGAGCGGAACAGCAGCCGTTTTACAGCATGTTTTCCCGGGGCAATCTTCGGGGCGTCGCGCATACGGACGTTCTTCCCGGTGCAGCGCAGGATGAAAGGTGCAATCCATCGCCGCAGCAAGGTCGGCGATCTGCGCGCCCGGTCGCACATTGCGTGCTACCCGCAGGTCTCGCTCACTTGATCTGAATCAAGGAGCACAGGCCGGAGTTCGATATCCTTCCAAGATGCAGACATCCACGAAGGCGGACAGGATCATGAAACAGGTTATTGGTATCGCGCTCGCGCTCCTCACCATTACGGGCCCGGCCTGGGCTGCCCCCGAGACGGAGACGAGCTCGCATCCGAAAGGTCACGCCGCGCAGGCCACTCAGGAACAACGCGTCGCAGAGACAACCAAGAAAGATACTCAGCGCACGCGTGACACTGGCGCGCCGGAAAGCCGGCCCGGGTATCACGGCGACACCAGCAGCAAGCACGGCAATGCGAAATTCCCGGAGCGTCCCGAAAGCCAGCATGGTCATGGCGAGACCCCGGGCGGCCCTCAGCACTGACGCTGCGGCCGAGTTCGACGTCACCACGCGGCACCGCCGAACTCAGCGTCGTTAAGATCCGGGTTCGCCGCGGCTGCGCCTACCTATTTTCGGAAGGCTTGCAAGTTTTGACGGAGTGGCCTGTCTCCAAACCGCCGGACCCGAATGTGCTCCCAAAAGCGGACCCGGATGTGCTCCCAAAAGCGCTCAAGGTGATCGCAGGCGCCAAGAAGGTCTCGCATCCAGACAACTTAAGTCAAATCCGACGGAGTAGACTTCTCCAGACCATTCGCCTCCGCTCCGACGGATTGTGAACTTCACCCGCTGAGTAGGCTGCCGCGGGGTGGCATCGAGAGCCGCGGCATAGAAGCCACGAGACAGGCTCCTCGGCGGCGGTCTCGGCGCTCGCTTGCAACCCGGCCACCGCTCCAGAGCATCTCCGCCATGCAGGCGTCGAGAGCCAGCGGCGGATGCGCCGATCCGAGCGAGGGGGCCACTCAGAACAAACTTGGGCGTAACATGCGGGCTCCTCGGCCTGCTTGATTCAAATCAATGCATTGCCGTTCCGAGCGGTGTCGGATGGCGCTCGGACAAGGCGCTTGCCGCCGGACCGTGGCTGCCCGGAGCCTTGTGGGTGGGCCTCGATCGGAGCAGGCGGCCGATGGACGAACCAACAGACTCGGCGGGTGGGTCACCCATCGCAAGCCGAGGGCTCCAACGAGCTGCGGTACCGCCACAAGCCCAGCACGCGTGGGAAACGATCGGGGCTGCCGTATTGTCAGAAGGGCAGAGGCAACGATGACCGACATTTCGCGCAGACGGGTGCTGGGCGCCGGCGGTCTCATCCTGGCTGGTACCTCCATGATCAGCGGTCGAACGCAGGCCGCCGGCCTTCCGGAAGCCCCGATCATGGACAAGGCAACCATGCAGCCCCCGCTCTATCCGACGAGCGGCCCCGACTACCAGCCGGTGGTGACCCTCAACGGCTGGACCCTGCCCTGGCGCATGCGCGGCGACTGGAAGGAGTTCCACCTCGTGGCCGAGCCCGTCGTGCGCGAGATGGCGCCCGGCATGAAGGCCCACCTGTGGGGCTACAACGGCCAGTCCCCCGGTCCGACCATCGAGGCGGTGGAAGGCGACAAGGTCCGCATCTTCGTCACCAACCGGCTGCCGGAGGCGACGACAGTTCACTGGCACGGCCAGACCCTGCCCAACGGCATGGACGGCGTGGCGGGCCTGACCCAGCCCGGCATCCCGCCGGGCAAGACCTTCGTCTACGAGTTCATCCTCAGGCGCTCGGGCACCTTCATGTATCACCCCCACTCGGACGAGATGATCCAGATGGCGATGGGCATGATGGGCTTCTTCGTCGTGCATCCGCGCGATCCGGCCGAGCGGCGGGTCGACCGCGACTTCGTCTGGCTGCTGAACGCCTACGACATCGAGGCCGGCGCCTATGTGCCCAAGGTCAACACGATGACCAATATGAACATGTGGTGCTTCAACAGCCGCGTGTGGCCGGGCATCGACCCGGTCGTGGTGCGCCAGGGCGACAAGGTCCGGATGCGCTTCGGCAACCTGACCATGACCAACCACCCGATCCACGTCCACGGCGTCGACTTCCACGTCACCGGTACGGACGGCGGCTGGATCGACGAGGGCTACCAATTGCCGGAGGTGTCAGTCGACGTCGCGGTAGGGCAGATGCGCGCCATTGAGTTCAACGCCGACGCGCTCGGCGACTGGGCGATGCATTGCCACAAGTCGCACCACACCATGAACGCCATGGGCCACAACGTGCGCACCTACATCGGCGTGAACCTGAAGAGCACGGCCAAGCAGATCCAGAAGATCGCGCCCGGCTACATGCCGATGGGCTCCCGGGGTGGGGGCGACATGAGCGAGATGGAGATGCCGCTGCCCGAGAACACGCTGCCGATGATGACGGGCGCGGGACCCTTTGGCTCGGTCGAGATGGGCGGCATGTTCACCGTGCTGAAGGTGCGTCCCGGCCTCGCGGACGGCGATTACAGCGACCCCGGTTGGTACCAGCACCCGCCGGGCACATTAGCCTACGAGTGGACCGGCGAGCCGCTGCCGGAGCCGACGCGCGCGCCGGACACGCCGAAAGGCAAGCGGGCGCGTCAGACCGATCTCAGCGTCGTGGATCCGCGCAAGCGCCGCACCGCCGTGAACGCCGGCGGCCATGAGCACTGAGCCCGCTATGGCAGGCATCTTCACACATCCTGCCGGAGGCGCGCCCCAAATCCGGGTCCGGCGACCGGTAGAAGCGTTCGGAAGGGCTTCGGCCTTTCCGGAGACCGCTGCGCGGGTCCCGGCTTTTGCCCCCGATCGGCCAACTCGCGCAGCGGTTCGTCTCACCACAGGGACCATGCATCGTGCATAAGATCGCGCTTGTTTCAGGATGTTGTCGACGGAGCCTCCCGGCGGAAAGACACCTGAGGCTGTCGATCGGCGCTGCTCTCCTTGGAATGAGCCTGGGAGCGATGCCAGCCTTGGCTCAGTCCGGCCTCGCGGTCGCTCCGAGGTCTGAAGAGCAGGTCGCCCAAACGGCGCCTGGAACGCACCACCCGCAGTATGTGGCGCCGACCGGACGACGAAAGCCTCCCGGTGCGACCCTGGATGATCGGGAAGGGATCACTCCCCGTCTTGAGCACCACGATAAGGAGCTCAAAGAGCATACCCTGAAGAGCATCTGTCAGGGATCGGCCGACTGTAAGGGAGGGCATCGCCGACCATAACAAGGACCAGTCCGGACGGAACGCCGGCAAGGTGGATGGGCCCTGCTGTTTCCTGTTCGTGCCATGCCTGTAATTCCAGGTTCACGGGACCGTCGGAGGACAACTCCCGCGAAGCACAACCGATGTGGGCGGGGAGCAGTCTCATTGTTCCACAGGTCAGCTTGCCGATGTCGCCAGAGCGAGGTCAATTCAGAAAAATCCTGCGAGTACACAGGCCGCAGGTCAGAAGGCTTGCGCGGGCTGTGCGGATTTTCAGACATTGAACGGTTTGTAACAGGTATCGTTTCTCGCTATCCTCGCATAGACAGGAGTTGAATATGAGAAAAGTTCTGGTTTTGACCACCGGCTTGATCTTGCTGACCGTTCCCGCCCTGGCCCAAGGTGGATCCCCCTACAACAATTCCGGCCAACAGGCTGGCGGAGCCGCCGGGGGCATGGGTCGGCGGATGGGATCGACCAAGGCCGAGAACCCAAACATGGTGATGCCCCCGCGTGGTTCCGAGGGCACAGCTGCGGCCACGCCCGGCTCCCGCAAGGTTACGCGCAAGCGCTCGAAGACGATGAACATGAACCGTGGCCGCATGCGCGGCCACGCGATGTAAACTCAGAGTACGCCTGTTGAGAAGGCATCCGTTCCGCCGGCCGATTGGATCCGGCGGAATGGATGCCCTTGAGCGTGGCTACCGTCGTTGAATCGCCGCTTGGTCGCCCCGCAGCACCTCGTGATGCGTGGCCTCTCCCACGCGCCAGAAGCGGATGTCGAACCTCTCGCTTCCGAGCCGCAGGTCGGTCAGCGTGATGTCCGGGAGCCAGGGCGGCAGCACCGGGTCGATGTGCAGGTGACCGCGCGGCGCGTCAGGCCGAAGACCCAGGATCGCCTGCAGCAGCATGAAGGCCGAGCCGGCGGCCCAGGCCTGCGGAACGTTGGCGCCGAGATACTGAACGGGAAAGCCACCCGGTTCACGTTGCACGCCGGCATAGAGCTCGGGCAATTGGTTCAGCAGGAAGTGGCTGGCTGCCTCGCTGACGTCGCGGGCGATGCAGGCCGCTTCGGCGGCGTAGCCGTAGCGTTTGAAGCCGAGCGCGATGATGGCGTTGTCGTGCGGCCAGACCGAGCCGCACTGATACGAGTAGGGATTGTACGACGGGTGCCGCGCGGACAAGGTGCGGATGCCCCACCCGCTCCACATATCGGGCTCCATGAGGCGCGTAACGACACGGCCTGCGCGCTCGGGCGGAACGATGCCGGACCACAGGCAATGTCCCGGGTTGGAGGCGACGGTGAGCACCTTCCGCTTCGCGCCATCGAGCGCATAGGCGTAGAAGCCCCCCTCTTCGTCCCAGAAGGCTTCGTTGAAGTGTTGGAACAGGGCAAGAGCCTTCGCGCGCAGGGCCTCCGCCCGGCTGCCCTGCCCGAGAGCGTCGAACATCTCGGCCATGCCGTTCCAGGCATCATAGACGTAGCCCTGCAACTCGCACAGGGCCTTCGGTCCTTTGACCAGCGTGCCGTCCGGATAGGGAACGGCATCGCCCGCATCCTTCCAGGACATGTTCTCGTACCCGGCCGGCGAGCGCGTCTCATATTCCTGGAACCCATCGCCGTCGCGGTCGCCGTAGATGTCGATCCAGCTCAGGCATGCCTCCGCCGTCGGCAGATGGCGCTCCAGCAGGGCTCGGTCCCCCGTCCAAAGCCATGCACTGTGCAGCGTGATCAGGTAGAGCGGCGTCGCATCCGCCGTGCCGTAGTAGGGCGTGTGCGGGATCAGCTTGAAATGAGCCAGCTCGCCATGACGCATCTCGTGGAGGATCTTGCCTGGCTCGGCATCCCGGTCATCGTCGCGCTCGCGCGCCTGGAGCGTGCCGAGAACGTCCAGGGTTCCGAGGCCGAACGCGGGATCGACCAGCATGGTTTGCAAGCTGGTGATCAGGCTGTCGCGCCCGAACAATGCCAGGAACCAAGGCAAGCCGGCAGCGGGGATCAGTCTCGCCGTACCACCGGTGCCGGGATGCGGGAGTTCCAGTGCCGCGATGTCGTCGACGGCTTGGCGGAAAAGGCGGTAGACCTCCTCGTTCCCGGTGCGGATCTTGAGCGCACTCCGCCGCCAATCCGCGCGAATCCCCGCTGCATGCGTATCTGGGGCCTGCTGTATGCAGCATGACGGTGCCGCAAAGCCCTTGGCGCAATCCGTTATCTCGTAGAGAAGGCAACAGTGCCAGGCCTGCCCCGGCGCAAGCTTCACCTCGAAGCTCAAGCGACCATTCGCATAGACGGCGTCGGGCCTACCGCTGTGCGGGCCAACAGACATCGTCCGATGGAAGTCGGCATTCCGATAGGTGGTGCGCAAACGCTGGTCGATCACTGACCATTCGGTCACGATGTGACCGCGGCGCACGATGTGATCAGCCTTCACCTCGAAGATGTCGGCGAAATCGCACCGGAGCGCAATCTCCAGATTGAAGCGGACCGGCTTCAGACCGTAATTGGTGATATCGAGATCCTCGTGCATGCCGCCGTCGATGACGCGGCCGAGGACAAGCCCCAAGGTTTGGGCTGGGACGGCTCCATCCTCTGTCGCGAAGGCGCGATTGATGAGAAAGATGCGGGCGACGTCGTAGCTGACTGCGCCGCCGTTCAGCAGGTCCCACGGTTCTCCGTTCGCATACACGGCCCAGGCGCTGAGCAGGCGAGTGTCCCTGAAATAGAGCCCCTTATCCGATGGGTAGTCGATCTGCCCAGTGAGCTTGCTCATCAAGATCGTCTGCCCCCCATGGATGACGATCTGTGCTGGGCCGACCGGAACTTTGAACGACATGACGGGAGGATCCCAGGAGATTTGCTTATCTATGGCCGGGCCGCAGCTTCCGAACGGACGTTCATCTGTACACTACGCGGTCGTAGGTGCCGCTCATATGTCTCGCCCGGACCGGAATGGTCGAGGCAGCTCACGCGTGGGTTGCACGCCGACTATTGGGGCCGGGGTGCCCAGAGTGGGTAGCAGGAAGATCGTGCAGGGCTCGGAATGCCTTGTAGAGGACGCGCGGATCGAACGCGCCCTTGTAGAGGGCCGGCGGCTCGCGCTTCAGGCCCAGCAAAGCATAGGCTGCAACCTGCGCCGAGCGGATCGAGTATTCGACGGTGAACACCACGTCGTCCGGCAGTTCGCAAAATTGGCCGATGAAGGCGAGATTGCCGTAGCCGGGCGGCGTCACCTGCGGACGGTCGCCCTCCTCGCGCGGCAAGAATTGGCTCGTGATGAAGGGCATCATGCAGGGAATGCAGGTCGAGGTATCCAGGATCTGCATCGTCTCCGTGCCAGCTCCCAAGTGGCCGAGGATCTCTGTCAGGATCTCCCGCCCGGTACAGGCTGCCATCGGCTTGGCAACGAAATCGCCTGGCTGGTCGACGAACAGGCCGTAGCCCCAGAACACCGCGACATCCTTGGGCTGGCCGAGGAAGTGGGGCTGGTGCGGGATGACGATGGAGGCTCGCCAGCCCGAATTTGGAAAGGTGACCAAGCCGCCCTCGCCCGGCACGTTGCCGGTCAAATCTCGCACGATCCGCAGGAAGGTGGGGTCGCGCAGGGTGGTGGTGAACGACACCCATTTGGAAGCATCGATGTGGTCGCTGAAGGCGGAGGGCCGCCCGAACTCTGACCGCCCTTGGGCAATCTTGTCCCAAAGGGTCCAGGCGCCGCCAGCCATCTTGCCATTGAGCACTGGCGCCGCGTCCATAGCGCCCAGGCTCGAGCCTTCGGTCATCGAGCCGAGCGTCACCAGGATCCGATCCTGCGAGTTGACCACGATTTCGCCGGGCCGCCCCTCGCGTTCGTAGAGGATGCGGTCCACGATTTTCTCGCCGTCGTGCTCGACCAGGCGCAGATCAACGACGCGGGTCTCGATTTCAAAGTGGACGCCGCGCGCCTCCAGCCACTTGCACAGAGGCAGGACCATGGAATCGTACTGATTGTAGACGGTCCGCATGATTCCATGGAGTTGGTTGAAGCCCTCGACCATGTGGGCGAAGCGCACGAGATAGCGCTTGAACTCGACGGCGCTGTGCCAAGGCTGGAAGGCGAACGTGGTGGACCACAGGAACCAGAAGTTGGTCTCGAAGAACCCCGGATCGAACTGGTCGGCGATGCTGGTACGGCCGAGCAGGGCCTCCGGCTCGATCGCGAGGCGTTCGATGGTCAGGATCTGCCGCTCGCTCAAGCCGAACTCTGGTGCGGTCTCCCGTTGCCCATCTCGGACCAGTCGCGACTTGGACGAGGTCTGCAGGACCGTGTTCCAGTCGAAGATCTCCTGGGTAACGCTCCGGCTGCCGTCGAGTGTCGGAATCGAGGCGAACAGGTCGTAGGTGCAGAGATACTTGCTCTCGAGCATGCGTCCGCCGCGCAGGACATAGCCGTTCTCGGGCGAGCCGGAGCCGTCGAGACTGCCGCCGAGCCTATCGAGCTCCTCGATGATGGTGATGTTCTGCCCGAGCATGTTGCCATCCCGGATCATGAAGGCGGCGGCTGCCATTGAGGCGATCCCGCCACCGACCAGGTAAGCCTTCGCCTCGCCGCGGCCGGCACGATGGTTAACGGAGGGATCGATGCCGCCACTCGTTCTAACCATAGTGGTGGCTCCTTCAGAGGCTGTTTGACCGTACCGCTTGCTTAACGGGTTGATTTTGCGAGAAGCAGCAACGGATGTGGAGGGACGAAAATACCGAACCCGGCAAGGACGACCGTTTGGGCTGAACCTCGCAAGCACCGACCAAATCTTCCGAGCCTATTATCTCAAGCAGTGCGGATCTGTGAGGTCAAACAGGCTCTCAGAAAGCTGGCAATGCCGCTCGCGTTCCGGCGCGTGGTTGGGATGATTCAACTGGGGCGATTGTGGATCGGTGTTCCGCTCCGAACAGCGCTGGCGGTTAGCAAGGCGAGGAGCGGCGTCTCTCCACCCGGATCTGAGACGGCGCGCTCGCCTCGTTGCATAGAACAGTCGCCCTGCCCGAAATCCCGTGGGCGAGACCAGGAAGTTCATCCGCAAGCTCATACTGGCATCCTGGGCACTGGCACACCTTCCCACCCGACCTCCTGCCTCGCGCAGACGTTTCCTGACCTTTGCCGATGCCCTCGGCAGCATCCGAGGCCCCATTCGAAAGGCCGATTGTCCGGCGTTTCGACCGTCCAGGGTGAGCCTCCGCGCGATCTTTTCCAGGATCTCGCGGAGGCTGCCGGGAAAATTGTGAACAAAGGCCTACGAGTGGATCATGTCCTCCTCGGAAACCTCTGGCATTCCCTTGATGCTGTTGAACGGCACGATGGCCATCATCTTTCCGTTCTCCAGCTTTATGCAGTTGAACTTGCGGCCTGTTTTCTTGTCGGTCGCGACTACGATCTGCGAATTGTGACCCGATATTGGCGTTGCCCCTGAAACCGAGAAATCGTGACCCCAAGCCGAGAAGGTTTGCTCGGCCAGAGCAGTTCCGGTAACGGCCGCGACGAGCAGGCCGGCGACGACAAGAGCTTTCGACATGACGAAGTTACTTTCCTGGCTGGCGTTGAATGACTTGTCCTAAGCCCAAAGTGTGGGCTGCGGAGGCTCCCGACCCCGCCTTCGGCAGGCACATTCGGCCACATTCGGCCGGCATTCCTCTCTAAATCTCATTCGAGACCGCTTGGCGCAGCCCTGCATTGATTTGAATCAAGTCGGAGCAAGCGTTCGAGTTTTATGTTCAAAGTTGTTCCGAGCGGGCGGCCGGGTCATTCTGCGCCGACGCGTGCGCTGCGAGACGGTGCTCGCATTCGGGGCGAAGCTGCCGGTCTGCTTGATCGCCATGGAAGCATGTTGCGGCGCTCATCAAATGGGTCAAACCTTGGCCGCTCAAGGTTACACCGTTCGGCTGATGTCGCCCGAGTACGTGCGGCCCTACGTCGAGGCGCAGAAGAATGTTTGATCCCGCGGTGTGATGGTACAGTTGACCACCATGCTACGAGGGATGCGCATCGCGAGAATGGAGGCATCTCGGAGCCACCTCTGCCCGCATTGATTCAGATCAATGTAGTATTGCATCAAGTGGCGTCGAATGCATCTTTGTAAGAAAGCCCTAAATTAAGGAAGCGGGGTTATTACTCACCGCCGCCATGGAGCGGGATTTTCCGTTCGGGACCAATGGGTTAGGCCAGATTTTCGCGGTTCCTATGGTCATAGTAATTGCAGCGCCATTATCAGTACTTACTGTGGCTGCATCGAGTCTGCCATAGCAAATATTACGTCGTTACTGTTTTGTGCCGAAATTCCGATTTCAAAGGCTCCGGACCCTCACGAGCTGGAAATTTGGGTCGCGCGCCAACCCGCTGACGAAATTGGCCTTTTGGAATTTATGAGGGGTGGGTAATTACCCTGCGGGAGCGCCCCGTCACTGGCCGGCTTCAGATCGGAGCGGCGGCCGGCTTCGTCGGAGTACGCACCCTGGCCTTATGCGAATGATGGGTGAGCTTGGTTTCGCTTCTTAGGGGACCGGTGAGAGGATGGTCGAAAACGTACGCTAAGCGTCGCGGCCTTGCTGGTGGAGGCGGAGCGGCCTGAGCCGTTCGCGGGGCTTGTCGATTTCGGCCCAGAGGTAGTCGCCGGTGAGGCCGACATGCTCCCAGCCCAGCGGGGCGACGTGGGCGAGCCGTTCGTCGGGCACCGCGACGCCGCTGCCGCGCAGATGGCGGACGGCGCGATCGAGATAGACGGTGTTCCACAGCGTGACGGCCGCGGTCACGAGGGTCAGGCCGGAGGCACGATGGCGCTGGTTCTCGAAGGTGCGGTCGCGCAGCTCGCCGAGGCGGTTGAAGAAGATGGCGCGGGCGAGCGCGTTGCGGGCCTCGCCCTTGTTGAGGATGCTGCCGGTCCGGCGCCGCTGGCCGGGATCGTCGAACCAGTCGAGCATGAACAGGGTGCGCTCGACCCGCCCGACCTCGCGCAGCGCACGCGCCACGGGGTTCTGGCGCGGATAGCCCGCGAGCTTGCGCAGCATGACCGAGGCGCTGACGGTGCCGGCCCGGATCGAGGCGGCGAGCCGGAGCGTCTCGTCCCAGTCCGCCTCGATGGCGCGGACGTTGACCGGCCCGGCGACGAGCGGGCGCAGCGTCGGCCACGGGTCGAGCGGCGACAGGCCGGACAGCCGGCGTTCGTTGATATCGCGGATGCGCGGCGCGAAGCGGAAGCCGAGCAGGTGGCACAGGCCGAAGACATGATCGACCGCGCCCGCGGTGTCGGTCGCATGCTCGCGGATGACCAGGTCGCTCTCATGATCGAGCAGGCCGTCGAGGACATGGGCGGCCTCGCCGGCATTGGCGGCGATGACCTTGGTGTGGAACGGCGTGAAGCGGTCGGTGACGTGCGTGTAGAACAGCACACCGGGTTCGGTGCCGTAGCGGGCGTTGCGATCGGCGCGCGCCTCGCCCTGACCGCCGGCGCGGAAGAACTGCCCGTCCGACGACGACGTGTCGCCCGGGCCCCAGACCGCGGCGAGCGGATGCACGGTGTGGCAATCGACGATCGCCGCCAGCGCCGACAGGTAGGTCTCGTCGCGCACATGCCATTCCGCTGTCCAGCGCAGGCGCGGCAGCGTCAGCCCGCGCGAGCTTTCCGCCATGCGCCCGAGGCCCAGGTTGGTCGCGTCGGCGAGGATCGCGCCCATCAGCGCGGCCGGGTCGGAAGCGGGTACGCCGCTGCGGGCATGGACGAAGCGGTCGGCGAACCCCGACCAGGCGGCGACCTCCACCAGCAGGTCGGTGATGCGGACACGCGGCAGCATCGCGTAGAGCTGGCTCTTCAACGCCTCGGCCTCGTCGGCCGGGGAGCGCCGGATGGGTGAGATCAGTAGCTGCCCGCGCTCGATCGTCACGTCGACCAGCCCACCGGCCGCGGCGGCGCGCTCCACCTCGGTCATACGCCGGGCCAGGAGCGTGCGGCGCTCCTCATGCCATTGGGCAAACCCAGGCGACACGGCGAGGCGCAGGTTGCCATCGGCGCGCATCGTCTCGAACGCGGGCACGGGCAGCAGATAATCGTCGAGCGTGCGATAGGCGCGGCTGCCGTCCACCCAGATGCTGCCCGAGGCCAGCCGCTCGCGCAGGTGGACGATCACCGCGATCTCGTAGGCGCGCCGGTCGATCGTCCCTTCGACCGGCTGCACGACCTTGCGCCAGCGCGGCCTGATGAAGCTGGTCGGCACCCGCTTCGGCAGGACCGATCGACCGTCGCGGTACATCGTCCGCAGCGCCTCGATCGCACCGAGAAGCGGATCGCCCGACCGCGCCGTGCGGAAGGTGAAGGCGGCGAGGAAGGTCGGGGCGAACCGCCGCACGGCGGGATAGCGTTCGACCACATCCTCCAGGCCGTCATCGACCGAGCGCGTCAGATCCTCGGCAAAGCGGATGCTGCGTTCCAGCTGATCCCACCCCACTCGGTCGTCGATCGCGCGGAAGGGGTCGCGCCCGCTCGCGCGGGCCTCG
The DNA here is from genome assembly GCF_019750675.1 of Methylobacterium sp. Taxonomy (GTDB): domain Bacteria; phylum Pseudomonadota; class Alphaproteobacteria; order Rhizobiales; family Beijerinckiaceae; genus Methylobacterium. The sequence continues at coordinate 4,140 of NZ_JAIEOF010000297.1, read as the reverse complement.
ACCAGCAGGCGGCCGAGCCGGGCATGGAGGCGGGCCGTGTCCTTCAGCATCCGCGCTTGCCCGAGCAGCCGGTCGGAGCGGGTGCGGTCGGCACGGCGGAACAGCGCGCCCACCATCTTCTCGACCATGACCAGGGCGGCGTCGGTCAGCGCCGCCTCCATCTCGATCATGGAGGCGACGAGCATGGCGAGCCGACGAGGACGTTCGAGGCGGCGCAGGTGCTGGGCGGTGACGAGGCCGGCGGTGCGCGCGATGACGGCGTAGCGGGCGGCATGGATGCGGCGTGCCCCGTCCGCCGCGATCCCGATGGCGCGCACCGCGTCGAGCCGTTCGACGATCCCCTTCAGGTTGGCAGCCGACGGCGCCTCCGGCCACTCCCGTATCCAGCCGAGCCGGGTGCGGCCGTCGTCGTCCGAGGCGATCAGGCGATCGAGCGCCGCTTGCTGCTCGGCCGGGCAGTCTCGGATCAGCCCGGCATGGGCGGCCTTGCGCGCCCGGGTCCGTACGATGAGCGCCAGCCGTTCCAGCGTCGATGCGGCCGGCAGCACGATCCGGCCCAGCCGCAGCCGATCGACCATGCCGGCGACGATCGTCTCGCCCCGGTCGGTCGAGGCGGCGATCTCCGACCCCACCGCCAGCATCGATCGCACGTCCGCCCGCTCGAAGGCGCGCAGGCCGAGCCAGGCTTCGATCTCGGCGCGATGCTCGCGCAGCGTCGTCGGGCGGGCGGCATAGCTGGCGAAGTCGGTGGCATCGCATCCGATCTGACCGGCGAGCAACTCCAGCATCGCGTCGGGCACCGCCTCACCCGCCACCAGTGCGCGTCCGGGATGACGGAGGTAGCAGAGCTGCACCGCATGGCCGATCCGGTTCGGACCTCGCCGACGCCGTGCCACCTGCACGAGGTCGGCGGGACCGAGGGTGTAGAGTCGTTCGATCGTCGCGTGATCGGCAGGCGGGTCGAAGATCGCGGCGCGCTGCGCCGGTGACAAGATAGTCTTGGCCGGCATCCGCTTCCCATCCGTCACGAAACAGGAATGCGGGCCTGTTCACGGAGCGTAGACCACAAGACGGGTTGTGTGACATCATGCTGACCGATCGGCGGGCAATGCCGCTCCGTCACGCAGACGGACGTATGAATGACGACCGTGATCGGCTACGCCCGGGTGTCCAAGGCCGACGGCAGCCAAGTGCACGACCTGCAGCGCGACGCGCTCGTCGCGGCCGGCGTCGATCCCGGGCACATCTACGAGGATGCCGCCTCCGGTCGGCGCGACGATCGTCCCGGGCTCGAGGCCTGCCTCAAGGCGCTACGGATCGGCGACACGCTGGCGGTGTGGAAGCTCGACCGGCTCGGCCGCGACCTGCGCCACCTCGTCAACCTGGTCGGGGATCTCACGAAGCGCAACGTCGGGCTGAAGGTGCTGTCGGGCGAAGGCGCCTCGATCGATACCACCACGGCCAACGGCCGGCTGGTGTTCGCCATCTTCGCCGGCTTGGCCGAGTTCGAGCGCGAGTTGATCTCCGAGCGCACGAAGGCCGGGCTGGCCGCGGCTCGCGCCCGGGGCCGCAGGGGCGGTCGCCCCTTCAAGATGACGCCCGCCAAGCTGCGCCTGGCTCAGGCCGCGATGGGAAACCCCGAAACCTGCGTCGCCGACCTCTGCGTGGAACTCGGCATCACCCGGCAGACCCTCTACCGGCACGTCACGCCCAAGGGGGCGATCAGGCCAGACGGAGAAAAGCTCCTCGCCCGCACCGGTCGGCGGGCTTAGCGTACGTTTTCGACCATCCTCTCACCGGGCCCCAAGATGCCGAACACGAGCCGCCCCGTGGCGCTCGTGGTGTCGATGCCGCCGGTCAGCACCTTGAGGCCGATCCCCTTGATCTGCAGCGCACCGACCAGTTCGACCACGTGGGCGAGGGAGCGGCCGATGCGGTCCAGCTTCCACACCACGAGGGCATCACCCGCGCGCAGAGCGTCGAGGGCGCGGGCGAGGCCGGGCCGGTCGATGACGGTGCCGGAGCACGTGTCCTCGTAGATCCGCTCGGGCGCGATGCCGGCGGCGAGCAAGGCGTCACGCTGGAGGACGAGGTTCTGCTCGGCCGTGGATACCCGCGCATACCCGACCAGCATCCTCACCTCCCGGCTGCTGCACAAACGTAGCAGAGTGGTGTTTGCAAGCCATAGAAAAGTGCACGGGTTGATGCACGCCGGAAGGTCCCAAAACCCACGTTCGTGCCGACCGGCCGCAGCCTTGCATCAAACGAGGGTTAAATGCACGTCGATGCTTGGCTGGAGCCCGTTCGGAGCGTCTTCGTCGATCCCCCCGGCCGGACACGCTCCGTCGTGCGACAGGGGCCGGCTCGCAGATAGCGCCAGATCTGAATCTGACTTTCTGCTCCGCTGCTACCCAAGGTCCCTCATGTAGAGCCAACCTTGGCAGGCACGCTATGCAGCGGCTAGATTTTTTGGCCTGCGTTAACCACGCGCACAGCGCCACAGCATAACAGCTCAACGACATCGCAGCATAAAAGCACTAGTGCATTACGATGCTTTGGCGTTGCTGGTGATCTCGGCCGTGGAGGGATGCCGTCGCTTCTCCAGCACGAGGTCTAGTCCCTCCATGAACAGGTCGTGGACCTTCTTCCGCTCGTGAAAGGCGATCTCGCGCAACACCTCATGCACGGCCCGCGACAGGTAAAGGCTGGTCCGGAACATCTCGCTCTCGCCCTTGGCGGGCTTGCTGCTCTTGCTCACCGTGGCCTCGATCGCCGGGGTCGTCTCCACCGGCAGGCTCACACTGTCATCATCATCCCCGAAGACGTTTGGTCGTCCCATTGTCAGAACCCTACTGCTTTGTTGGTTGTGGTTGCGGCCGGAGCCTTCGCCAACTCGTCCACCGACCGCCAAAGCGCGCGGATTTCCTCGGCAGCCTTCCCCTTGGTGGCGTACTCCGTCACGCCCAGTCCGACCGCGTAGGCGTCCTGATAGTCCGCCCGCTGGCAGATCAGCGGATCGGCCAGCACGCCCATGGTCCGCAGCCCCGCTGCCATCTCGCCCGCCCGGTTGTTGTTCGGGATGGTCGAGCACTGGTTGAGGATGAAGGCGAAGGGGTTCTTGCCACGCATCAGCGCCTGCACGGTCGGCAGCACTGCCTCGGCCTCGATGCGCGTCGGCCGCATCGGCACGAGGCACAGCGTCGCCGCATCCATGGCGATGTGCGTTGCGGTCGTATCCGCGCCCGGCGTGTCGAGGATGACGAGAGAGAAGCCCTTGAGCCCCTTGAGCAGGGTCGGCATCTCCGCGAGGCGGTTGAGTGGGAATTGCTGGATGTGGGGGCCACCGAGTTTGGCGGCGAGGTCCGTGTCCCCGCCCTTCTCAGCGCGGACCTTGGCTTTCTCCCGCTTATCGCCCCAGCCCACCGACGACTTTTGCAGGTCGAGGTCGAACAAGGCCACGGTTTCGCCGGTCTCAATCGCGGCGACGGCGAGGGAGGTCGCAAGGGTGGTTTTCCCTGTGCCGCCCTTCTGAGTGACGAGTGTAATCGTTCGCATGGGCGCACCATGGCCAAGGTTGTGCTGTTGCGCCACTACATAACAGCGCCACGGTGTTAAGATGCGATTACGCCGTGACGCCATTGCATCACAACGCTTGAGCATCACAGCATAAAAACGCTGCTGCGCCATACCGCAAAACGCCTCCGGAGGGGCGCTATGTCACTTGGCCTAGCGGTCAGCCTTCTTGCCCTGCTGGGCTTCCATGTAGCGGCGGAGAACCGCGTTCATGCGGGTCTGGTAGCCCCGCCCGTCGCGCTTGAAGAAGTCCACCACGTCCCGGTCGAAGCTCGCATGGATCGGGGTTTTGCCGGGGGGTAGGCCGATGGTCGCCTCGGCCCAGTGGCTCTCGTCCGTTGCCGGGTTTTCCTCGTCCTCGGCGGCAATCCGCTCGATCTCGGCCTCGGGCATGGCGCGGAGGGCCGCCCAGTCCGTGCGGTCAGTGGCCTTAGCCGTTTTGCTGCTTGGCACGGTAGATCCTCCTTTCTTTCCGGCTCGCAAGGCGGGCCGAAATAATCCGGTGCTTGGGTGGGCGCAGGGTAAACGTGACGTTCAAGATCACTCCGTGAAGTTCAACAAGCATGT
>NZ_JAIEOF010000181.1 GCF_019750675.1 Methylobacterium sp. | reverse complement strand
GCGCGGAACACGAAGTCCTGGATCGCGTGCTCGGCGCCCCGCGTGGAGCCGAACCGCACCAGGGCCTGGGTGTGGGCGACCTGCTCGGGAAATCCCGCAGCGACGGCCTCGGTGATGCGGGCGGCGAGGGCGGGATCGAGGGGCATCGGCGTATCCTGGCTGGAGCCGGGCCAGGGTAGCGGCGCCGGTCCGGTTAGGCGAGGAGGGCGGCGGCCAGGGCAAGCGGCAGGGCGAGGATCGCGGCGGGCCGGACCCAGCGCGGGCGATACGAGACCAGCCCGACCACGAGGAGCGCCGCCCCGGTGAGCGAGCCGATCCACTGCACGGGTCCGAAGTTCCAGTCCGAGGTCAGGATCGCGGCGGCGAACGAGACCGCGATGACGGCCCAGCCGCTGAGGCGCAGGGCTCTCGCCCGCGCGCGGCTCTGCGGCAGGCCCGCGATGGCCCGGTGGTGACGGTCCATCGAGAGGCAGAGCGCGGCGAGCCCGGCGAAGCTCAAGGTCAGGTTGAGGGCGACGGAGAGCGGCGTCATGCTTGGGCGAACCCCTTCTGTGCCAGGCCCGCGTCGCGTCCGGCCGGGCGCGCGGCCCGGCGCCGCGCCTCGTAGCGCCCGACCTTGCGGCCCCCGAGGGCCAGGACGAGGCCGAGGACCAGCATGGCGGCGTCGAACCACAGGAAATCGAGGCCGCGATCCGTGGTCAGCCAGCCGACCACCGGCACCGCGCCGAACAGCGCGGCCGCCGCCAGCCCCATCTCGGCCCAGGCCCGGCGATGCGGTCGGCCCAGGGGCACCAGGGCGGCGAGCCCCCAGGCGCCGAAGAAGGCCGCCGCCTCCCAGGTGGCCCGGTGCGCCAGCTCCACCGGCAGCAGCCGGTTGGCCAGGAAGAGCGCCGCGATGCCGATGGGCAGGCCGAGGATCGTGCCGATGTTCAGGCCGCGCACGAGGCGCAGGCCGAAGCCCGGGACCTCGCCGGCCTTCGGCGTCCGGGCGACGGTCCAGAGGACGAGGCCCGTGGCGATGGTGGCCGAGCCCAGCACGCCGCACAGGAAGAACAGCAGCCGCAGGGCCCCGGTGGCGAAGTGCGCCTCGTGCAGGCCCATGAAGCTGGTGAAGGCGTGCGCGGCCGGCTGCATGCCGCCGACGCGCTCGACGACGGCGCCCGAGGCCGCGTGATAAGCGATCTGCGGGTGCTGGTGAGCAAGGCCGTGCGGCTCCTCGAACACCGCGACCACGGTCGCGTTGGCGTCGCCCGGATTGTTGACGATCACCATCTCGAGGGGCTCGGAAACCTCCGCCTGCGCCCGCGCGAGGAGGGGCGCCAGCGGCACGGTCTCGCCGGGCCGCCCGGCGGCGGGGCGCCAGGTCGTGCTCTGGGCGGACTCGACGTAGAAGCGCATCTCGTCGCCCTTGTAGGCTGCCGTGATGCCCCAGGGCATGTACATGACGCCCAGGGTGACGATGCCCGTGTAGGTGATCATGAGGTGGAAGGGCAGGGCCAGCACGCCGGTGACGTTGTGGGCGTCGAGCCAGCCGCGCTGGGTCGACCTGTCCCGCCGGAAGGTGAAGAAGTCCGCGATGATGCGCCGGTGCGTGACGATGCCGGAGATCAGGGCGACGAGGAGGATCATCGCCGCGAGGCCGACGATCCAGCGGCCGAGCGCCGGCATCATCTGGAGCTCGTAGTGGAAGCGGTAGAGGAAATCGCCGCCCTGGGTCTCCCGCGCCCGGGTCGGTTCCCCCGTCCCGGCATCCAGCATGGCCTGGCCCAGCGGCGCTTCCAGGCTGTCCATCCAGTAGACCCCGAGCAACGGCCGGTCCGGCTGCGGCAGCGAGACGTACCAGGCCATCGCCTTGGGGGCATGGGTCCTGAGGTAGGCGAGCCCACGCTCGGCGGCCGGTGCGGGTTCGCTCGGGCCGGCGCGCAGTTCCGGCCGCATCCAGAGCGAGATGTCCGTGCGGTAATAGGTGGCGGTGCCGGTGACGAAGACCGCGAACATCACCCAGCCGGCCACGAGCCCCGACCAGGTGTGCAGCCAGCCCATGGATTGGCGGAAAGCCTGCCTCATGCCGGCGGCCCCATCGGCGCGAGGGTCATCGCGGCCCAGACGCCGAGGCCGAGCAGTACCGCCGGCAGGACCAGACCCAGGGTGGCCCGGGCCAGGGTGCGCGCGGCGAAGACCCAGATCACGGCACCGGCCAGGATCGCGAAGCTGAGGAGGGTCGCGGTCGCGACGGCCTCCGAGCGGACCATCGGCAGAGTCAGGGACAGGAAGGCGGTGGCGAGCGCGGCCACCGCGTAGCCCCCGAAGCCCGCCAGCAGCACCCGGCCGGCCACCGCCGCGCGGTAGCGCCAGCCGCGCCTGAAGCGCTCCCGGTCGAGGGGGCTCTGGTTCGTCACGGGCAGCACCTCCGATGCGGGCGGCGAGGATCCAGGCATGGCCGGACCGGCAGCAACAGGGACGGGATCGACCCGGACAGATCTCCGGAAACCGTAGCATAACGGCCCGAACACCATCGCGCCGGACGATGAACGACCTCGCTATAGCGAGCCCGGTCTTGGGGCCGCAAACGCTATGTTGTGGAATGATTCCAAGGCGACGGTTGCGATCCCGTCGCCGGCCGCGCCGAACCCGGCTCGGCGCCGCATGTCCAAGTCGCTAGATCCGAAACCTGTGCGTGCAGTTGCGTCTTGCTGTCGCTCCTGGGTCGCGGCTAGTACCGGGGAGACCCTCGAGGAACCGGCAGGATGGGCGAGACGGCTGAGGCGCTTCAAGCCGGGATGGCGATGGCGCCGGACGCGGCGTGCCGCATCGCCTGCGACGCCCTGGCGCGGATCGGAATCCCGCAGCTCCGCGCGGGTCTCGCGCCGATCCGCTCGCTCACCCTGACCTGCGAGGCCGGCGCGGACCTGCCCGCGCTGGTGCTCGCCCTGACGGCAGAGCCGCCGCTCCTGCGGGCCGAGCCCTTGCGGATTCCGGGCTTGGAGGCCGGCGCGTCGCGGGCCTGCGCGCCGCCGGCTATGACCCTGGAGGAGGCCGCCCTCGACTCCCTGCAGGCGGTGACGGCCTGCGTGCTGACCCTGGTGGCCACCGTGGAGGGGCGCCCCGTCGGGCGCGCGACGGTGTCGCTGGACCTCCTGCCGGCGACGTACTGGGCGGGCATCGAGACCGCGCCGGATGCCCTCGCCACCTTCGTGCGCCCCGGCGATCCGGCCATCGACGCGCTCCTCGCCCGCGCGGCCGATCACCTTCCGCCCGGGCACGATCGGCTCGCGACCTATGCGGACGGACGGGCGCGGGTCTGGGAGACGGCCCAGGCCATCCACGCGGCCCTGCGCGACCAAGCCCTGCGCGACCAAGCCCTGCGCGACCAAGCCCTCGCGGAAAGCGCCTCGGTCGCCGTTGCCCAGCGGATGCGCAGCCCGGGCGCGGTGCTCGGGGACGGGTGGGCCGGCCCCCTCGACCGGGCCCTGATCCTGGCGGCCTGCTTCGAGCGGGCGGGGCTCGACCCGCTCCTGGTCCTCGGCGCATCCACGGTCGCGGCCGGGCTCCGGCTCGTCGATGCGCGTCCGGCCGAGACCGTGGATGCGCAGGGCCTGCGCAAGCACCGCGACCTCGACGAACTGATCCTGATCGCGACCGGTCCCGCCGCCTTCCCGGAGGCCCTGGCGGCCGGCGCGCGGATGGTGGAGGCCGGCGCGGCCCTCGACCTCGCGCTCGATCTGCGCACCGCTCGCCTTCGCGGCCTGGCGCCGCTGACCCCGGAGGCCGCCGGGGCACCCCGGCTGCCGCCGCGCGGCGCGTATCCCCGTGCGCCGACTCCCCCCTTCGCGGAGGATCGCCCGCCCGCGATCCCGCCGCGCCCCGCCGAGGCACGGCCGCGCGACCGCCTGGAGGCCTGGAAGCTGCGCCTCCTCGACCTCACCCTGCGCAACAAGCTCCTCAACTTCCGGCCGGGCAAGGCCAGCCTCAGCCTCTGCGTTCCGGACCCGGACGCCCTGGCGGCGCTGCTGGCCGAGGGCGCGGCGATCCGGCTGCTGCCGAAGCCGGAGGTGCTGAGGCAGGAGGGGCCGGAGGCCGGGGACGCGCTCCGGCGGGAGGCCGCGCGCTCCGGCGAGATCGCCACACACGCATCCGCCGACGATCTCGACACGCGCCTCACCGACCTGTTCCGCCTCGCGCGGACGGCGCTGGAGGAGGGGGGCACCAACGTGCTCCACCTCGCCGTCGGCTTCCTGTCCTGGGCGCGGGGCGGGACGATGGCCCCCGTGCGGGCGCCGCTCCTCCTCGTGCCGGTGGCGCTCACCCGCGCCAGCGTGCGCGCCGGTTTCCGGCTGGTGCGCCACGATGCGGAGGTGCGGGTGAACCCGACGCTGATCGAGATGCTGCGCCAGGATTTCGGCCTGACCCTGCCGGACCTCGATGCCGCTTCGTCCGGGGACGGCCTCGACGTGTCGGGCCTCTGGCGGATCGTGCGGGGGCATGTGCGCGACCTCAAGGGGTTCGAGGTCGAGACGGACGTCGTTCTCTCCACCTTCGCCTTCACCAAGGTCCTGATGTGGCGCGATCTGGCCGAGCGCACCGACCTCTTGAAGCGCAACCCGGTGGTGCGCCACCTCCTCGACACGCCGACGCTCGCCTACGGCGACACCACCGGCTTTCCGGCCCCCGAACGCCTCGATGCCGCGCATCCGCCGCAGACCGTGTTCACGCCGCTTCCCGCCGATTCCTCGCAGCTCTGCGCGATCCTGGCGGCGGGCGCGGGCAAGGATTTCGTCCTGCTCGGCCCGCCCGGCACCGGCAAGAGCCAGACCATCGCCAACATCATCGCGCATGCCCTGGCCCTCGGGCGGACGGTCCTGTTCGTCTCGCAGAAGGCGGCGGCCCTCGACGTGGTGCGCCGGCGCCTCGACGCGGCCGGGCTCGGGGCCTGCTGCCTGGAGGTCCATGCGGCCCGGGCGCAGAAGGCCCATGTCCTCGCGCAGCTCCGCGAGGCCTGGGCGGCGCGCGGGCCCGAGACGGTGCCCTGGTACGAGGCCGGGGCCGATCTCGAACGCCGCCGGGCCGCGCTCAACGACGTGGTCGCGCGCCTGCACGCCCCCCGCGCCAACGGCCTCAGCGCGCAGGCCGCCTTCGGCCGCCTCATCGCGGCGCGCGCCGCCGGAGCGCCACGCCTCGCCCTGTCCTGGCCCGATCACGCCGCGCACACCCCCGAGACCCTGGCAGGGCTTCGCGCCCGCGCGGCGGCGCTCGCCGCCCTTCTGCCCCTGGTGGGCGATCCGGCAAGCCATCCCCTGCGCGGGATCGGCCCGGCGGACTGGTCGCCGCTCTGGCGCGCCGAGATGGAGCGGGCGCTGGCGGACCTCGCTGGCACGTTGCCGGCCTTCGGGGCGGCCGCGGATCGGCTCGGCGGCGCCCTCGGCCTCCCCGGGGCGAGCGAGACCTGGGCCGGCACTCGCGCCCTCCTCGCGCTGGCGAGCGGTCTCGCCCGCCCGGAGGCGGCCGCCGGCCTGCGTTGCCTCGCCGCCGATGCCGGCTCGCTGCGGCAAGCCGTGGAGGCGCGCCGGCAGCACGAGGCCGCCCTGGCGCGGGCCGCCGCGCGCCTGCACGGGCGCTACGCCGAGGCCCTGTTCGCCACCGACCTTTCGGCCACCCGCGACGCCTGGCGCGCGGCCCAGGGCGCCAACCTGCTGGTGCGCGGGGCCCGGCTCCGGCGCCTGCGCCGGATGCTGGAAGCGGACGCCCTGGCGCCCCTGCCGGAGGATCTCGGGCCGGATCTCGCGACCCTCTTGGAGATCCAGCGCCTGCGCGCCGCCGGCCCGGCCCTGGCCGGGACCCTGGAGGCGGCCTTCGCCGGGTTCGGCCCGCCCTGGAACCGACCGGACGGCCCGGCGGAGGCCTTCGCCGCCCCCCTGGCCTGGGCGGTGCGGATGGCCCCGGCGCTTGCAGCGCTCGCCGGGGATGGGGCGGGGGTGGAGGCCCTGCGCCGGTGCTGCCTCGACCGGCTGACCCCCGGCGGGGGAGGGGTGGACGTGGCCGTCGCCGAGGCCCGCGCCGCCCTGTCTCCGCTGCGCCTGCCGGCCCTGCGGGCGATCGAGACCCTGGGGCGCCTGGCCGCCCGCCCGCACCCGGACCGGCCCCTCGCCACCGGTCCCGGCTGGGTCGCCGGCACCCTAAACGAGGCCGCGCGCTGGGCTTCCGCCCTGCCCAAGGCGCAGGTCTGGCTGCGCTGGCAGCGGGCGGTGCAGGCCGCGCGGGAGGCCGGGCTCGGCCCCCTCGTGGCGGCGGTCGAGGCCGGGGCGCTGGGGCCGGATGCGATCCCCGAGGCCTTCGAGCGCGCCTATGCGGGCTGGTGGATCGACCACGTGGTCACGCACGACCCCGTCCTGCGCGGCTTCCAGGGGCCTGACCACGAGGCGGCGATCGAAGCGTTCCGGGTAGCGGATGCCCGGGTCTGCGCCCTGGCGGGTGCGGCCGCGCGGGCGCGCCTCGGCGGGGTGCCGTCCCCCGTGGCGTTCGGGCAGCAGGCCGAGTGGGGCCTCCTCGCCCGCGAGATCGCCAAGCGCGGGCGCCACCTGGCGCTGCGCCAGCTCTTCGCCCGGCTGCCGGGCGCGCTCACCCGCCTCACCCCCTGCGTGATGATGAGCCCGCTCTCGGTGGCCCAGCACTGGCCAGCGGAGGCCCCGCCGTTCGACCTCGTGATCTTCGACGAGGCCTCGCAGATCGCGCCCTGGGACGCCATCGGCGCCATCGCGCGGGGACGCCGGACCGTGATCGTGGGCGACCCCGAGCAACTGCCCCCGACCAGCGTCGGCGAGCGCGAGGGCGACGCGGACGACCTCGACGTGCCCGACCAGGAGAGCATCCTCGACGAGTGCCTGGCCGCCCACCTGCCGCGGCACCGCCTCGCCTGGCACTACCGCAGCCGGCACGAGAGCCTGATCGCGTTCTCGAACCGGCACTATTATCGCGGCGGCCTCATCACCTTCCCGTCCCCGGTCACCTCGGATCGGGCGGTCCGCCTCGTGCCGGTGGCGGACGGCCTCTACGAACGCGGGGCTGCCCGGGTGAACCGCCCCGAGGCGCGGGCGGTGGTGGCCGAGGTGCTGGCGCGCCTGCGGGCGGATGCGGAATCGGGCTCCCTCGGAATCGTCACCTTCAACGGCGAGCAGCAGCGCCTGATCGAGAACCTGCTCGACGCCGAGCGGCGGGCCGATCCGGATCTGGAGCGCCACTTCGATGCCCGCCTCACTCCCGAGCCGGTCTTCGTGAAGAACCTCGAGACCGTGCAGGGCGACGAGCGCGACGCGATCCTGTTCTCGGTGGCGGTGGGGCCGGACGGCGCCGGGCGGATCACCGGGCAGGTCAGCTCGCTCAACCGGAGCGGCGGGCACCGCCGGCTCAACGTGGCGATCACCCGGGCGCGGCGCGAACTCCTCGTCTTCACGTCCCTGCGGCCGGAGCAGATCGACCTCGGGCGGGGGGCGGCGCGCGGCATCCGCGACTTCAAGCACTTCCTCGAATTTGCCGCCCACGGCGCCTCCGCCCTGGAGACGGCCGCCGCGCCGACCGGACGCGACGTCGAATCCCCCTTCGAGGCCAGCGTGATGGCCGCCCTGGAGGCGCGCGGCTGGCGGGTGGTGCCGCAGGTCGGCGTCGCCGCCTTCCGCATCGACCTCGGCATCGTCCATCCGGACGCCCCCGGCCGCTACCTCGCGGGGGTGGAATGCGACGGGGCCAGCTACCACAGCGCCGCCACCGCACGCGATCGCGACCGCCTGCGCCACGGAGTGCTCACCGATCTCGGCTGGCGCCTGCACCGGGTCTGGAGCACCGACTGGTGGATCGACGCGGACGGCGCCCTCGACCGCCTAGACGCAGGCCTGCGGGCGGACCTGGAATCCGATCGGGCCAAGCCGGAGCTGGAGCCGGAGCCGCCACCCGAAGCGGCGCCGCCGAGCTCCTCCGTCGCCGCCGACACCGCCGGCTTCGCCCTCGACGCGTCCCGCCTCCACGCGCCGGATTACGACGCGGTCCTCGATGCCCTCGTGGCGCACGTCATTGCTCGGGAGGGGCCGCTGTTCGCCGACCGCCTCGTCGCCCGCGTGGCGCGGGCCCATGGCATCAACCGGACCACGGCCCGCCTGCGCGCCCGCATCCTGAGCCGCGTCGGCGCGGAGGTTCCCCGCGCCTGGGAGGATGCGCGCGAACTGCTCTGGCCGGTCGGAGTCGATCCGCAGGCCCCGGTGCCGTTCCGGCCCGCCACGGGCGAGCCCCGCGATCCGGCCGACATCCCGCTCGCCGAACTCGCAGGGCTCGCGGCGCAGCTCGGGGGCGCGCCCGGCGACCTGCCCGCGCGCATGGCGCGTCACCTCGGGGTCGCGCGGCCACGCGCGGCGCTGGCCCGGCGCCTCGCCCGCGCGGCGGCGCAGGCGCATCCGGACCCGGAGGCCGCGGCGGTTTAGCGTGGGGGGCGGCTCCGCGCGAAGGCGCGCGAGACTTTCTTCCGCATCGCGGACCTGCGTCTGTCCCCCGGGGCACAGGTTCGGATAAGGTGATCGAACGCGCCCGCGTTCCGTCCGGCCGCCCGAGAACCGCGAAGACACCCCACCGTGACGCCAAGCTCCTCCCGTCCCCCGATCCGTTTTCGCGGCCGCTCGTTCATGGCGCTGGTGCTCGCCCCGGTGCTGCCCGTCGCCGACTGGCTCGACGAGCTCGACGCCCTGGCCCGGCGCTCGCCGGCCTTCTTCGTCGGCCGGCCGGTGATCCTCGATGTGGCCGGGCTCGGCCTCGACCGGGACGGGCTCGTCGGCCTCGTGGCGGATCTGGCCGCCCGCGACGTCGCCGTGATGGGCATCGAGGGCGCGGCCCCCGGCCAGCTCGGCGCCGGCCTGCCGCCGCCCCCGGCCGGCGGCAGGCCCGTGGAGGAGGTCGCGATACCCGATCCGGCCGTGGACGCGCCGGTGGTGCCGCCGGCCCCGGCCCCGTTCCGCTCCCTGATCGTCGACGCGCCGGTGCGGTCAGGTCAGACCATCCTGCATCTCGAGGGCGACATCACCGTGATGGGCTCGGTGGCCTCCGGCGCCGAGGTGATCGCGGGCGGCTCGCTCCACGTCTACGGGGCGCTCCGCGGCCGGGCCATCGCGGGGGCGGCCGGCAATCCGGAGGCGCGCATCACCTGCCGCCGCTTCGAGCCCGAACTCATCGCCATCGACGGCCTCTACCGCACCGCCGACGACCTCGGGCCCGTGCAGCGCGGGCTGCCTGCCCAGGTCCGCCTGGAGGGGGACGCGATCAAGGTGGCGGGGCTGGACTAAGGGCGGACCGGCCGGGCCTCGGCACCGCCGCCGCTCCACCTGCGGCCCCGGCGGGGCCGAATCGATGCGGCCCGTCCGACCGATGCGGCCCCTTCGAACGCCGGGTGCCTCCATCCGATAGTGCGACGACCCCCGGTGTTTCTTCGGCCTTGCCGCGATTGCTCGGGGCGGATGCCGCGCCGGATGTCGCCGTAGCGTGGGGAGCCGATCCTATTCGTTTGTCCCACAGAGGATCTTCCGCCCAACAACTTCATAGGGATCGAGCGAAGTCTTTGCGTAACATGCGCAATCGGCATCTATTTATATTTGATAATTCCATTAAATTTCATTCGTAATTCAATATTCGCAATAGAACAAAAATTCTGTGTTTTCGAGAGTAATCGAAAGCGCTAATATTGGATTCGTTCACGAACGAGAGGAGGCTGTGATGAAATCTCCAATGATCGGGATCGCACTGGCAATCTTTCCGCTGACTGTGACCGCTCAGGAGCCAGTATCCGCAACCCAGAGATATCAACGCTCCGTCTCCACGGGCACGGCAGCGCGGGCGGATCAGGCGCCTCCAAACGTGCTGCTATCAGCAGTTGCTGCCAGGCCGTATTCTTTTGACGACGGGGGAAGTATCGCGATCCGCTTGCAGGACGCACACCACGGAGACGGTCCGATGTAATTTCGGTACCCGCAGTATGGTGCGAGATTTCAAGGACGCGAAGGCTCGCTCTGACCGAAGGTATGAGCCTTCGTGCCGTAAGGCGTGACGGCGATAGCGCACCTCGAATTTCAACGGAAGAAATGCAGCGATACTGGCAATAGATCTTTGGGGCGGCGATCCATGGTCGCATGCATGCGGGTGGCGCATCCGTATGTTGAAATCCAATCTTAGGTCGATCTGTTGTGTATTACAGATCGCTGCGGATTTATTCTGAAATGTAGCCTCGACGCAAAGACAAGCGTCCGGCCATTCGCTTTTTTCTCCGGAGCGGGCTGTATGCTTCCTCTCCGCTCACATGGAGTGGCCTCACCACCAGCTTGAGAGCGGACGTACCCAGAGCCTCCAAAGGGTCGGATGCGGAGGACGATCCTACGGATCGACGCCCTCGACGATCACGACGTCGACGGTCGCCGCACCCTCGCGCAGGCGCGCCACCTCGGCATAGGCCGGCGAATGCCAGCAGGCGCGCGCCGTTTCGTAATCGTCGAAGGCGATCACGACGTTGCGCGGCCTTGCTTCGCCCTCGACCGCCTCCAGGCGGCCGCCCGCGACGAGGAACCGTCCGCCGAAGCGCGCGACCACCGCCGGGAGGGCCTGCGCGTAAGCGCCGTACGCCTCCGGCTCCGTCACGGTGATGCGCGCGATCCAGTAGCCGTTCGGCATGACTCACTCCCTGTCCGGCCCGTCGCGGCCGATCGTCGGCGCGAAGGATAACGCCGGCGCCGACCTTGTCACGGTCCTACAGGCGGGCGGGCCGGACCGTTACGTCCCGGCCACGGGCCTTACCGGCCGGTCCAGTTCGGCGGGCGCTTCCCCAGGAACGCCTCCATGCCCTCGCGAAAATCCGCGCTGGTGTAGCAGAGGCGGATGAGGTCGTCGCCGGGGCGGTCCTGGCCCATCGTGTCCTGGCGAGTCGTGTCCTGGGCCGCCGTGTCCTGGCCCCCCGCGTCTTCGCCCTGGAGGCGGCGCAGGCCCTCCTTGGTGGCCCGGAGCGTCAGGGGCGCGTGCCCGGCCATCAGGGTCGCGAGTTCGGTGGCGCGGGTCGCCAGGGCCTCGGCATCGGCCACGACCTCGCCGACGAGGCCGATGGCCAGCGCCTCCTCGGCCCCGACGAGGCGGGCGGTGAAGATCATGTCCTTGACCCGCGCCGGGCCGATCAGGGCGGACAGCCGGCGCAGGTTGCCGAGCGACAGGCAGTTGCCCAGCGTCCGCGCGATGGGAAAGCCGAGGCGGGCGTCGCGGGTGGCGACGCGCAGGTCGCAGGCCGCCGCGATGGCCGCGCCCCCGCCGGTGCAGGCACCCGCGATCGCCGCGATGGTGGGCACGGACAGATGCTCCAGGGCCCCCATCACCCGGTCCATGAAGCGCTCGTAGTCGATCGCGTCCTGCGCGGTCGCGAAGCTCCGGAACTGGGCGATGTCGGTGCCGGCCGCGAACGCCTTGTCGCCCGCCCCCGTGACGATCACGGCCTTGACGCTCCCGTCCGCCGCGATGCGCGCGCAGGCGTCGATCAGCCCCTGGTACATGCCGAAGGTGAGCGCGTTGCGGGCCTGCGGCCGGTTGAGGGTGAGGCGGGCGACGCCGCCCGCCACCGTGAAGAGGAGTTCGTCGGAATGGGGCATGCCGGATCCCTGGGCGCGCGGCGCGGTAAAGCCCCACCCTCTCGCCCGGCGGGGCCGCCCGGCGCAAGCGGCCGGCGCTCGTCCCGCGCTTCAGAACACCGAGGGCACGAACATCTCGGGCGGCACCGGGTGGCGGGTGTAGTCGTCGTGGCGCTCGCGCTCCGGCAGGTGGACGGGCGGATGCTCGACGTCGCCGTAGGGAATCTGCGCCAGGAGGTGGCTGATGCAGTTGAGGCGGGCGCGCTTCTTGTCCACGGCCTCGACCACCCACCAGGGCGCCTCCGGGATGTGGGTGCGCGCCAGCATGTCCTCCTTGGCCTTGGTGTAGTCCTCCCAGCGGCGGCGGGACTGCACGTCCATCGGCGAGAGCTTCCACTGCTTCAGGGGATCGTGGATGCGCATGTTGAAGCGGAATTCCTGCTCCTCGTCGGTGATCGAGAACCAGTACTTGAGCACGATGATGCCCGAGCGGGTCAGCATGCGCTCGAACTCGGGCACGGAGCGGAAGAACTCCTCGACCTCGTCCGCCGAGCAGAAGCCCATCACGCGCTCGACGCCGGCGCGGTTGTACCAGGAGCGGTCGAACAGCACGATCTCGCCGCCGGCCGGCAAGTGGGTGACGTAGCGCTGGAAGTACCATTGCGTGCGCTCGCGCTCGCTCGGCGCGGGCAACGCGGCCACGCGGCAGACGCGCGGGTTGAGCCGCTGGGTGATGCGCTTGATCACGCCGCCCTTGCCGGCCGAATCCCGGCCCTCGAAGATCACCACCACGCGCAGCTTGTGGGCCTGAACCCAGTCCTGCAGGCGCACCAATTCGTGCTGCAGGCGGAACAGCTCGCGAAAATACACCTTGCGGTCGAGCCCCGGCGAACGGGCGGGCTGCCCGAGTTCGTCGGCGAGGCGCTCCAGGCGCTCGTCCTCCATCTCGAGTTCGAGCTCCTCGTCGAAGTCGTCGGCGACCTCCCGGCGGATCGCTTCGACCTCCGCTGCCCGCTGCGCGCTGTCCATCCCGAAGCCCCGTCCTGCCGAAAGACCAGCCGGGCTTAGATCACGGGTTCATGACAGCCTCGATACGGCACCGCACACGCAGGGGCGGGCGAGGGAACGGGGGCGGCCCCCCGCGGGTTGATAGGCAAGCTGCGCCATTTCGCGGGCCGGGAGCCCGGCCCGCCCGGCGCCCCACACAACCAGAGGGTCCACCCATGAGCCTGATCGGACGCATCGTCACCAAGCTCCTCGGCAACGAGGACCGTCCCGTGGTCCGCGACGACCGCAACTACGATTCCGGTACGCCCCTCGGCCGCCTCGTGACCAAGATCCTGCGCAAGTGAGGCTTTCCGTGTCGGGCGGCGCAAGGCCGCCCGACACGCGGTGAATATTTCTGCGGCTCAGGCCGCCCGGCGCTTGGCCTTCTTCTCGCGCCCCTGTCCGGGAGCGCGCTGGCCGGCGCGGGTCCGGTCCAGCACGAACTTCGCATAGTCGTCCATGTCCCCGGCGAAGGGCTTGACCGTCTTGTCAGCCGCCAGCCACAGGCGATCCGCCACCAGCTCCATCAGCGAGCGGTCGTGGGTGATGAGGATGACCGCCCCGCCGTAATCGTTGAGCGCGTCGAGGAGCGCCCGCCGGCTGTCGATGTCGAGGTGGTTGGTCGGCTCGTCGAGGATGAGCAGGTGCGGCGCCTGCATCGCCACGAGGTTGAGGAGCAGGCGCGCCCGCTCGCCCCCCGAGAGCGCGTCCACCGTCGTCTCCTGCTTGTCGAAAGCCAGACCGAAGCTCGCGAGCTTGGCCCGGCGCGCCGATTCGCTGTCGTCCGGGCGCTCGCGCCGGATGATCGCGAGGGGCGTGTCCTTCGGGTCGAGGGCCTCGATCTGGTGCTGGTGGAACCAGCCGACCTGCACCCGGCCCTCGCGCACCATCCGGCCGTCCCGCACCTGGAGCGCGCCCGCCGCCATCTTGGCGAAGGTCGACTTGCCGGCGCCATTGACGCCGAGGAGCCCGATGCGGTCGTCGACGTCGAGGGTCAGGTTGAGGTCGCGCAGCACCGGCGCGTCGTCGCCGTACCCGATGGTGGCGTCGGTGAGGTGCATCAGCGGCGGGGCGAGGGGGCGCTTGGGCGAGGGCAGATGGAACGGGGCCACGTGCTCCTCGATGGTGGTGGCGATGGGCTCCAGCTTGGCCAGCCGCTTGACGCGGGATTGGGCCTGCGCGGCCTTCGAGGCCTTGGCCTTGAACCGATCGATGAAGCTCTGGAGATGCGCCCGCTCGGCCTCCTGCTTCTGCTTGGTCGAGGCTTGCAGGCGGGCCTTCTCGGACCGGCGCTTCTCGAAATCGTCGTAGCCGCCCGTGTAGAGTTCGAGCTTGCCCCCGGCCACGTGCAGGATCGCGTCGACCGAATTGTTCAGCAATTCACGGTCGTGGCTGATGATGAGGGCCGAGTGGGGATAGCGTTTCAGCCGCGCCTCCAGCCAGAGGGCGCCCTCGAGGTCGAGGTAGTTGGTCGGCTCGTCGAGGAGCAGCATGTCGGGTTCGGCGAAGAGAGCGGCGGCGAGCGCCACCCGCATGCGCCAGCCGCCGGAGAACTCCGCCATCGGCCGGGTCAGGTCCTCCACCGAGAAGCCGAGGCCGGCCAGGATCTCGCCGGCCCGCGCGGGCGCCCGGTCGGCGTCGATCTCGATGAGGCGGCCGTAGATCTCGCCCATGCGCTCGGGCGCGGCGGTCTCGAGTTCGGCGTTCAGGGCCTCGCGCTCCAGGTCCGCCGCCAGGATCGTGTCGATCAGGCTGACCGGCGTCGCCGGGTGCTCCTGGTCGACGGAGGCGACGCGGGCGGTCTTGGGCAGCAGGATGGCGCCGCCATCGGGCTGGAGCTCGCCGAGGATGATCTTGAACAGGGTCGACTTGCCGACGCCGTTGCGGCCGACCAGCCCGACCTTGGCGCCCGGCGGCACGGCCACGCTGGCGCGGTCGAAGAAGCGCCGACCCCAGGCGCTGAAGGTGAGGTCTTCGATCTGGATCATACTAGGGCTCGCCGGAGGCGCGGGCACCGAAACGACCCATACGCGCCGCGAACCTTACTGCACCGCACCATCCGGCGCGAGGGGGCGGGACGCAACCGGCCCCCTCGTCAAACGCGACCGCGCCCGGCGCCCTACTGGGCGACGGTGACGGAGGCCTTCACCAGGGGCGCCACCGGCACGCTCTTGCGCCAGAACGTACCGGTACGACCGCTGGCGTAGCCCGCCTCGTAGAGGCTGCGCATGTAGCCGGTGTCGAAGCCGCGCGCGTTCGAGGTGCTGGGCGCGGTCTCGTCGATATAGGCGAGGTTGAAGCCGATGCCGTTCGCGCGCGTGAAGGCGTAGGTGGAGGCGAGGGTGGCGCGGCTGCGGGCACGGCTCGCCGTGGTGAACGAGCGCTCGACGATGGAGAGGGTGTTGTTCTGGGCCAGATCGAATTCCGGCTCCAGACGCCCGTTGATGATGACGTAGATGTCGGACTTGGCCCCCGCCTTGAAGCGGCCGTCGCGCAGCAGGAACGATTGCGGGAGCGTGAAGACCGGCGTCACCACGGAGCCGTCGACATGCATCTCCTGGAAGGTGCGCTGCGCGGCCTGCACATCGATGAGCTGGGGCGGGAACACCGCCGGGATGCTGGCCGAGGCCGTCAGCACGTCGGTGAACAGATCGATCGCCGCAGGTCCGCCGCTGGTGGCGATGGCGCCCATGTTCCAGATCACGGCGCGCTGGGTGTCGAGGTTCGTCGTCACCACGAGGAGGCGCCGGCCCTTGGCGTGCTGGGCCGCGATCGCCGCCAGCAGGTCCGGCGTCACGTAGCGCCGCACGAGGTTGCGCAGGCGCCCGTCCCCGAACAGGCCGGAGCCGAACAGCACGTTGGCGAAGCTCGGCGACTGTACCAGGGTCGAGGCGATGCCGCTGGTGTAGATGTCCTTGAGGTAGGCGTCGTATTCCGGGCCCACGAAGGCGAAGGGCGCGATGAGCGCGCCCGTGGACACGCCGGAGACCAGGGAGAATTCCGGTCGCTTGCCGGATTCGGTCCAGCCGTTGAGGAGGCCGGCGCCGTAGGCCCCGTCGCCGCCGCCGCCCGAGAGCGCGAGGTAGGCGAACGGCACCCGGCCGTTCTGCGGGCGCGCCGACATTTCCGTGAAGGTCTGTTCCGAGGCGTCCGCGTAGGCGCGCACCGTCGGGTCCAGCCCCACCGGCACGGCGGCGGCCGCCTCGCTGGCGGTGTAGGAAATCCGTGGCGTCGACCCGCAGGCGGCGAGTTGGCCGGCGAGGAGCAGGGCGACGAGGCCCCGCGACCATCCGAGACGACGCATCTTCGACATGTCCACTGCCAAGAATTCCAATGCCAAGAATTCGAATCGAGGAATTCGTACGCCCGCCC
>NZ_JAIEOF010000238.1 GCF_019750675.1 Methylobacterium sp. | reverse complement strand
GCGATTAGGCCGGCATCCGACATGCGGTACGGAAACACGAAGAAGATCCTCGTCACGGGCGGGGCCGGCTTCCTCGGCTCCCACCTCTGCGAGCGCCTGCTGGAGCAGGGGCACGAAGTCCTGTGCGTCGACAACCTCTTCACCGGAAGCCGTCGGAACATCGCCCGGCTGCTGGGCGACGCGCGCTTCGAGTTCATGCGCCACGACGTGACCTTCCCGCTCTATGTCGAGGTGGACGAGATCTACAATCTCGCCTGTCCGGCCTCGCCGGTGCATTACCAGTTCGACCCCGTGCAGACGGCCAAGACCAGCGTCATCGGCGCGATCAACATGCTGGGGCTGGCCAAGCGCCTGAAGGTGAAGATTTTCCAGGCGTCCACGAGCGAGGTCTACGGCGACCCTGAAATCCATCCCCAGCCGGAGGAGTACTGGGGCCGGGTGAACCCGATCGGCTACCGTTCCTGCTACGACGAGGGCAAGCGTTGCGCCGAGACGCTGTTCTTCGACTACCATCGGCAGCACCACATCCCGATCAAGGTGGCGCGGATCTTCAACACCTATGGGCCGCGCATGCATCCCAACGACGGGCGCGTCGTCTCGAACATCGTACTGCAGGCCTTGCGCAACGCGGACATCACCCTCTACGGCGACGGATCGCAGACGCGCGCATTCTGCTACGTCGACGATCTCATCGAAGGCTTCCTGCGCCTGATGGCGACCGGGCCCGAGGTCACGGGGCCGCTCAATCTCGGTAATCCGGGCGAGTTCTCGATCCGCGAGCTCGCCGAGCGCGTGATCGAGCTGACGGGGTCGCGCTCGCGCCTCGTCCACCGGCCGCTTCCCCCCGACGACCCTCGTCAGCGCCGGCCCGACATCACCAAGGCCAGAGCGCTCCTCGGGTGGGAACCGACCGTTCCCCTCGACGAGGGCCTGGGCAAGACCATCGCGTATTTCGAGCGCTTCCTGACCGAGACCGATTACGGGTGATCGTCCCGCCGCACCTCCCTCCGGATGGGCGTCCCGTCCGGTCAGATCTCCGCGACGCGGCGGTCGGGGCGGCGCAGCATGCGATCGAGCAGCCGCTGCACCCGCAGGCTGAGGCGCTTGCGGCGGAACATCGCCTCGTAGTCGCGCAGGAACCGGCCCGGGTCCGGGGCCTTGCCGACCTGGGCGGCGAGGAAGCCCTTGTCGGACGGCAGGTGCAGGATCGCGCAGGTCGCGGCGTCGGTGAGGGAAACCTGCCGATGATAGGTACGGCTCGACCACCAGCGCACGATCTGCGCGCCGCGCCCGGGACTGCCGCAACCGAGGTCGTCCACGGCGAGACCGTCCGCCATGGCCCGGTGGATCGCGGCCGTGACCACCATCTCGTCACCCACGTGGTGCAGGGCGTCGAGGGCGCCGAGGTAGCGCGGGAGGCAGGCGTCGATGGCCTGCGTGAGCGTCCGAAACCGTTCGCTCGGACCCGCGATGAACTCGCCGCCGAACCAGAGCGGCCGCTGCACCGCGATTCCGGCGATGCGCTCGAGGTCCGCCCGAACGCGGGCAATGCCGTAGGCGGGGTAGATCTGCTCGGAGATCTCGTAAACCGACAGGGCATCGGAGAGCGAGAGCGGGCGTTGAAGGACGCAATCGATGTCCACGAGCCCGACATGGCTCCCGAGATCGCCGCGGGCGAAGGCTCTGAGGACGTCGAGCTTAAAGTGAGCGGCGTAGAAGGGTGTTCCGGGGGGAACCACGGCCTGGAACGGGATTTCGACCACCCCGATCGCCCCGCAACCGAGTGCGTTGAGCCGGGCCCGGACGAGGTCGGCATCGTTGGTGATCAGCGAGAACGCCACGCCCTGGGCCGCGAAGGAGCCATGACAGGTGGCGGCGCAGCGCAGGTAGGTGTCGATCGCGTCGGCCCGCCGCGCGAGGTTGACGCCGCCGCTGGTGGCGGCGTCGAGGTAGAGCAGCCCGTAGAACCCGTAGCGGCTTGGCATCTCAGGCTCCGACGCGAGGACGATCGGCCGCCCGACGCGGTCCGTAGACCCGGCCGCCGACCAGGAAGGCGTAGAAGAGCAGGATCGTGGCCAGGCAGTTGTGCCGCATGAACTGGAAGTCCGTCGCGGAGGAAGCCGTGAACAGGATCAGGATACAGCCGAGGATGTCCGCCGACGATCCGAGCGACCGATTGGCGCTGACCCGCAGTCCCATGACCAGGAGGACGATGTAGGCCGCGAGTCCGAGATAGCCGAGCACGATGAGCACATCGAGGGCACTGTTGTGAAAGTTCGGCGTAAAGAAGAACTCGAAGTAGGACCACAGGTCCCACACCTGCGAGTAGGGATCACGCTGGAAGAAGCCGCCGTAGCCGTAGCCGATCCAGGGATGCTTCGCGATGTAGCCCGGGGCGAGGGCCCAGAAGTCGCCGCGCCCCGTGAGGTTCGAGGAGCGCCCGAACAGTTCGGTGACTGCACCCACGTCGATGTGCGGCAGCAGGACGGAGATCAGCAGCGTCGCCATCCCGACGACGAAGAACACCGCGCCGCGCAGGCGCGGGGCGGCACGCGCCGTCGCGATCAGCATCACGGAGACCGCCAGGGCGAGGATGGCGGAGGCCGAGTTGGCCAGGACGAGGGCAACTGTGCAGAGCGCGAGGCCGATCCAGCGCCAGACCGGGGATTTCGAAAACGAGCGCGGTTGGAAGAGCAGCACCAGGAACGCCGAGGCGGCGTTGATGCCCATGTGGATCTTGTGACTGAAGACGCCGCTGAACTCGCCCGCCGTGAGAAGGCCGGGCCGATCCGGTTCTGTCGTGACCAGCTCGGGGATGATGACGAGGAGGACGAGGGAGAAGGCGATGCACGGGACCACCACCCGCGCCAGGGCACCCAGCAGGACGTCCGGATGGACCTGCGTCGCGAGGGCGTCGGCGATGACGATGTTGGCGACCAGCATCACGCAGAACACGAAAGCCTGAGCGGGCTGATAGGCCCAGGTCGCCGAGGCGAGGACGTAGAGGGCGAACGGGATGAGAAGCGCGAAGCGCGGCTCCAGGCCCTGTCGCCAGAGGCTGCGCAGCACCACGACCCCCGCGATCGCGTAGAGAAGGATCCAGCCGAGCATGTTGACGATGTCCGCGCGGGAATCGTCGTTGCCCACGAGGCCGGCCTCCTTGAGGGCGCGGGGCTGGAACGAGAAGTTGTAGAACGCGGTCGAGGCGAGGAACATCGCCAGGATCGCGAAGGCCATGCGGGCGACGCGCCAGCGATCCGCTGCGCGCGCCGGCACCGAAACGCTTGCGTCGTGCAGGGAGGCGGTCGCGGCGTTCACGCGGGCGTCCCCGTCGGACTCACCGTCCGGGCCAGGACCATGCCGGCGAGGGAGAGCCTGGCCGCTTCGCAGTGGCCGATCGCTTCCTGGACGGTGGCCTTGCGGCCGCGCTCGTTCTCGACGACGAGCAGGCCGGCATCGGCCGCCGCGGCGACGAGGGCCAGGGATTCGGTGGGCGCCGACCCGAAATCCAGGATCACGAGGGCGTAGTCGGCGAGTGCCTGCCGCACGAGGCCGGGCAGGCCCGAGCCGCCCATGCGTCGTAGGTCGTTGGCGGCGGTCGCGTCGGCGGGCAGGAACCCGATACCGTCCTCGCGGATCGGCCACTCGGCCTCCTCGAGGCTGATCCGCCCGGCGCTGCAGGCCCCCAGCCCGACCGCCGCGTCCAGTCCCAGGAAGGCGGTCAGGCCACGGGCACCGACGGCGGCATCGATGAGGAGCACCTTCGCGCCGATGCTGGCCGCGGCCCGCGCCAGATCCAGCGCCACGAGGCCCGACATGGCGTCGGCATCCGTGGACGCCACACCGATCGAGCGTGGTCCGCCGGGGCGCCCGACGCCGAGCCGGTCGATCAGCTCGAGCCAGGGCCGCGCGTCCGTGCGGTAGAGGTTGGCGCTTCCCGGATGGACGGCCCGGGTCGCCACGGGAACGGAGCCGAGGATGCGCAGCCGCGAGGTCTGCTCGAGGTCGTTCCGCGAGCCGACCTTGCCCGCCATCAGGTCGAGGGCCGTGAGGCCGCCCGCACCGACGATCAGACCACCGATGGCGGCCAGGGCCAGGATCAGCGAAGCGGGCGCGTTCGACGACCGCTCCGGCGCGACGGCCGGGGCGACCTTCCGGATATTGGTCGAGTTGAGGAGGGCCTGCTCCTGCAACTGCCGGCTTCGGACCAGGGCGGAATTGTAGACGGACCGGCTGGCCTCGGCCTTGCGCTCCAACTCCCGCAACTGCACGAAGGCGTTGCTCGCCGATGTCGCGGTCCGGCTCTGGGCCTCGATCTCGCGGGTGTAGAGCCGCTCCGTCTCCCGGGCGCGGGCGAGGTCGCTGCGGGCCGCCTGGGCGAGGCGATCGATCTCCTGGTTGATGCTGGTCTGCGCCTCCTGCACCTCGCGGCGCAGGTCCACGAGGTCGGGGTGCCGGGGCCCGAGCTTGTTCTCGAGGCTGGCATAGCGACGCTTGACCTCGGCCATCTGCACCCGAAGCGCCGTGATGGTCGCGGAATCCAGGCTCTCCAGGCTGCCCTGGCCGCGATTGATCTTCGTGAGGCCGTCGACGCGCGCCTGGGCCTCGGCCACCTGCGTGCGGGCGCGGCCGAGCTGGGAGTTGAGTTCGGCCAGTTGCTGATCGCTGAGGAGCCGCCCGCCCGCGTTGACGAGCTTGTTCGAGACCTTGAACTCCTCGACCGCGTCCTCGGCCGCGCGGACCCGGGCCTGCATCTGCTTGATGTTCCCGTCGATCGACGCGCTGGAATTGCGCGCCAGATCGGCCTGCGCCTCGGCGCTCTCCGTGATGTAGCTGTCGACCACCGTGTTGGCCACGAGGGCGCTCTTGCGGGCATCCGCACTCGTCATCGTGATCTCGACGACGAAGCTGCGCTCGATCCGGCGGATGGCGAGGCGATCGCTCAGGACCGCGACGGCGCGGGCCTTCAGGTCCGGCGCCGGCTTCTCGCGGGTGCCGAGGAACGCCGTGAAGACGCCCTTGACGGCACCGATGGCGTCGCCGACGAGCGAGGATTTGGTGCCGTTGAATTCCGGGTCCTCGGTGAGGCGGAGCTTGTCCACCACCCGCTCCAGCAGGTCTGTCGCCTTCAGCACCCGCATCTCGCTCTCGACGAGGTTCGTCACCGCGTCGGCGGATTGGGCCGACGGCTGCACCTCGGTGTCGAGGACCTTCAGGCCGCGCGGATCGATGATGATCTGCGCGGTCGCGACGAACCGCGGCGTGCTCGCGGCGACGACCGCGAGGCCGATGCCGAGGGCGAGGAGGACGGTCAGGATCAGCCAGCCGGCACGCCGACGCAGGATCGCGCCGAGATGCCGGAGGCTGATGGTCTCGGCGGACCCCGCGACGGGCACAGGCTCGATGGTGTGCGTCGGCTCCGGTCGTGCCATCAGGACGCGGGAGAGGTCGGCGATTTCAACGCTCTTCATCAGCTGCACCGGCCTCGCCTCCCCGAACGCGTCGTCCCGTATCCCGGCATCTGCGCCGAGGTCGTGTCCCGCTTTGGAACGCATGTGTTCCAAAATTCGGGCGGTACCCCGGCGGGATCCGCGCCGTAGGCTCCGGTCTGCATGGCGTGAGCCAGGGACCCGTCCGCGTTCCGGACCCGCGCGGCGAAGCGATCCTCGGGCACGGGGTATCTCATCGTCCGCTGCCCCGGACCGCCGAACCCCGACGCTCGGCGATCCTGGTCCGGAGCCGATGGATGGCGGGCCGGAGGCGCCGCTTGAGGTCGAGCCGGGCGAAGTGCAGCACGGTCGCGAGGTGGCCCGGCCCGATGAGACCGAGCCGAGACCGGCGCGTCACCACCGTCTGGAGCGGGATGCAGATGGCGCCCACCTGCGCCTTGTAGGGCAGGTCGCCCCACATCAGGTTGAAATCCACGATTCCCGCCGCCCGGGAGGCCTCGATCGAGTTGATCAGCGTGATCTTGCCCAGGCTGCTCGTTGGATAGCCCGGGTGATACCCGTGCGTCAGGAAATAGGCCTGATCCCCCGAACGGCAGATGAGATCCGCGGCCAGGATCGTATCGCCCATCGTCAGGATGGAGGAATGTCCGACCTCGGACGCCACCGCCGCGAGGCGCACGGTTTCGCTGTCGTCGATGCCGTAGCGCCGGCCCTGGCCCTCGATCCGGATGCGGCCGAACGCGGTGATCGCGTCGAGAACGCTCCGCTGCGGAGCGGCCTCGAAGCGGAGCGCCACGCCAGGGTTGTCGCGCGCGAGGTTGCGCAGACAGCGCTTGGTGTTGGCGACGACCTTGGGCGGGACCTGTGCCTCGCGCTCCGGCAGGGGCAGGCGCCAGTTGTTCTGGTAATGGAACACGAAGCGTCTCGGTCCCCGGGGGAGGGGGCCGGTGAACTCGACGTCCTCGAACACCACGAACCCCGCGCCGGCCTTCGCCATGAGCCGGTCCGCGAGGGACGAGACCAGCGTCTCGTCGACCCGGGCGAGGCGTCCTTGATGGATCAGGCCACCCTTCGCGCGGGTGAAGACGAGGCGCGGCGCGTCGCGCCCGGGCTGGGCCTCGACGAGGAGGAGCGCGCCGGCCTCGTAGGCACGCAGATAAGCCGGCTCGGTGAAGAGGGTCGAGGGCGCCGCATCGGCG
This sequence comes from Methylobacterium sp., assembly GCF_019750675.1. Lineage (GTDB taxonomy): Bacteria > Pseudomonadota > Alphaproteobacteria > Rhizobiales > Beijerinckiaceae > Methylobacterium. The sequence continues at coordinate 9,390 of NZ_JAIEOF010000238.1, read as the reverse complement.
TAGTGCGACGCCTCGGCGGTCGCGAGGCGCAGGCCGCCATCGGCGCCGAGGTAGTCCGCCGCGGTGAGGACGCGACGGCCCGAGGGGCCGCGCGGGCGCTCGGCCGGCGATGCCGTCGCGTCCGGGGCGGATCGTGCCATGGCGAGGGACCCACTCATCTCGATCTTTCCGGTCTTTGCGATCTCGCCGTTGCGCCCGTCGGCCCGGTCGCGCACGCGGTCCTGAACATGTCCGGTCATCGTGTCGGCATCAGGCGGCGAGGGGCGGCGGCACGAACCGCCGCTCGGCGCGGGTGGCGTAGTAGACGACCGTGCTGATCGGCCAGCCCGGCTCGAAATGGTGGCGCGGCAGGTAGCGGGGCATGCCCTCGCCGGCCTGGAGCGACCCGCGCACGCTCGAGAAGATGGCGCGGTATCCGCTGGCTCTGGCGCGTGCGAGCGCCCGCTCGCTCATGGAGGTGGTGCGTCCGAATGGCCAGGCGAAGCTGGTGCAATCGCCCGGCAGCCGTGCCTCGACCGCCGCGCGGCAACCCGCGATCTCGGCATCGAGTTCGTCCTCGGAGAGCTGAGAGACCTCGCGGTGCGTCAGGGTGTGCGCGCCGATCTCGACGTTTTCGCGAGCGAGGCCCGCCAGAGTCGCCCAGTCGGCGAGCGGCAGCGGCCTGGCGTAGCGAGCGTTGCGCCGGAACGTCTCGCAGGCATCGGCGGGCTTCTCGATGAAGGCGGGACAGACCATCAGGGCGTAGGGGATGCCGGCTTCGCGCAGGATGGGATGCGCCTGGCTCGCGATGTTCTCGAAGCCGTCGTCGACGGACAGGTGGAACAGGCGTCCCCGTCGGCGCGACGATCCGTCGACGAGCGACACCAGCTCCGCCGTCGTGATGAAGTCGCCCTCGCGCTTCAGGGCTGCGAAGAGGCGGGTCGCGTGCTCGCGCTCCTGCGGGAACAGGTAGTGGAAGGTCAGGCAGCGGACCGTGTCGGAGGTCCGCTCGTAGGCCAGAGGCCGGATACGATCCATGATTCCGCGCAGGATCAGGCGCTTGACCCGGTCGGACAGCCCGGCCGGCGGCGTCATCGCCTCGGCCGACGTCGCGTAAGCCGGGGACAGGCCAGGCATGGAAGAATGGACGTCCATCGCGGAAGGCCGGTCGCGCTGGGAGTCTGCCTCTGTCCACACGGTGCCGTGGAGGGTCTGCATCGCGATCGAGCGCTCCGTCGATAAGCCGCCAGGAACCCGGAACGGGCCTTGAGGCGCCTCGGACAGTTCCGAATTCGTCCGCGGCCGATGCCTCCGTGGGCGACGGACCGGAACAAGGCCGACCATAGACCGAGAGGGTAAAGGAACGCTCGCATTGGTTCCGAAAAACGCCGTATGGTTACCAATATATTCTTGTTTACTCACCGAAACTTATCTGTCTCGAAATCCGTTATATTGGCGTTCCCCTGATCCGTGCTTGGTTCAGTCCTGAACATGACCGTGCCATCTTGTGGCGACAGGATCCGGCATTCCGCCTGCATTGGGGCCGTCGATTAAGCGGTTCGTCGATCCATTCGGGCCGTCCGCGCGTCTTCGAGAATGAGGCCCATGACGCTGCCCCAGTCCCGCGCTTCGACCCCCGGCCGCGATGTCCCTCGACGGCATCGGGTTGGGCCGGCCTGTCTGGCCGCGATCGGCCTGCTCGCAGGCGCGATAATTCCGTTCGCCGAAGAGGCTGATGGCGCGACCGCCCAGCGCGCGGCCGGATTCCAGATCCGGGTCGATCCTGGCGCGAGCCCCTCCGCCGCGACGGCTGGGCGGGAGATCGTGGTCGCGACGCTGGAGGAGGCCCTCGCCCGGCTTCGGCAATGGCGACGGACGGGGCGCGACGGAGAGGGGCCTGCCCTGATCGCGTTCGCCGGGGGCATCCATCGCCTCGCCGAGCCGGTCCGGATCGAGGAGGGCTTGGGCGGGCGCCCGGGTCAGCCCCTGATCCTGCGCGGGGCTGCGGACGGAACCACCCGGATCGTGGGTAGCGTTCCGCTGGCGCTCGTCGACGAACCTCTGCCGGCCGGTGTCGATCCGGGTCAGCGCGGCCGCGTGCGCAGCTACCGCCTGCCGCGCGCCGCCGCCGAGGAACCCAGCATCAACGTCCACCGCATCCACCCGGTGCCGGCGCCGCCCCTCGGGCTGGAGATCTTCGACGCGCAGGGCGCGCTGACGCCGGCCCGCTGGCCGAATGTCGGGTGGGCGCGGCTCGCCCTGCCGCCTGAGCCGTCGAAGCGGAAAGAAGCCACGGACCTCACGATCCTGCTTCCGGAGGCGCGCGCGGCTCGCTGGCGCGACGAGGGCGACCTCTGGATCGCCGGGTATCTCGGTCAGGACTGGTCCTTCGAGACGCTGCCGGCGCTGGCCCTGCCCCCCGCCGCGAACCGGCTCGCTCTGCTCGGCTCGCCGCACTATCCCCTCCGTCCGAAGGACCGCTTCTACGTCGAGAACGCCCTGGCGGAGCTCGATGCACCGGGCGAATGGTGGCGCGATACGAAGCGCGGCCTCGTTCTCCTGATCCCACGGACGGAGGCGTCGGGACCGATTGAGGTCTCCGTCGCTTCGGGGCTGATCGCGATCGACGGGGCCAGCCACGTTCGCCTCGAAGGGCTCACCCTCGAGCGCACGCGCGGCGACGCCGTCGTGGTGACGGGGGGCGAGGACGTCGTCCTGGAGGATTGCACCCTGCGATGGACCGGCGGACGCGGCCTCGTGATCACGGACGCCGTCCGCTCGGGCCTCCGGCGCTCCGTGGTGAGCGAGACCGGCGAGGGCGGGGTCACGCTGACCGGCGGCGACCGGGCGAACCTCGTCCCGGGCGGGAACTTCGTCGAGGACAGCGTCCTCGTCCGGTTCAGCCGCCTGGGACGGACCTACAAGGCGGCGGTCTCGGTGGACGGCGTCGGCGCGCGGGTCACGGGCAACCTCATCGCGCACGCGCCGCACCTCGCCATCCTGTTTCAGGGCAACGATCACGAAATCGCACGCAATGAGATTTACGATGTCGTTAGGGAATCGTCGGATGCATCAGCGATCTATACGGGGCGCGACATCGCCGCTCGGGGCACGCGCCTGACCGGAAACTTTCTTCACGACATCCGCCCCGAACCCGGGTTCGAGGTGAAGGGGATCTATCTCGATGACATGGCAAGCGGATTGAGCATCACCGACAATCTGTTTCTCCGCGTCGACCAGCCGGTCTTCATCGGCGGCGGCCGGGACAACACCGTGACGGGCAACACCTTCGTGGGCTCCTCGCCCGCTTTCTTCCTCGACGGGCGCGGCGAGGTCTGGCCGGGGCCGCCGATCACGGATTCGACGAACACGGTGCGGGCGGCCTTCGACGCGGTCCCGGCGACCCGGCCCCCGTGGTCGACGCGCTATCCCCAGTTGGCCGGTCTGTTGTCGGACCGGCCCCTGGCCGCCAAGCGCAACGTCTTTCGCGACAACCTGCTCGTGTCGAGCGGCGCGCCGCGGATCGAGGCCGGCGCCGATCCGGGCCTGCAAACGGTCGAATCCAACCGGACCGTGGACGCGCCGGCGGCCGCGCAGGCTCCGACGTCCGCCGCCCTCGAACCCATGCTCGCCACGGATCGCACCGGTGCGCGCGCGCTCGACGCATTCGACCGCGTCGCGAGCCTCTCCCGAATCGCCTCCCTCAAACGACGGGCCGGCCACCTCCTCACACGCGACGGATCTCCATGAAAGTCGCTCTCCTCACCAACATCGTCACCCCCTATACCCACCGGCTCTTCGAGCGGATGGGTCAGAGCCTGGGTGGCGACCTCTCCGTCTTCGCCTGCAGCGAGACGGAGCCGGAGCGGCACTGGACCGTCGCGCCGGCCCGGTACTATCGCCGCGCGGCCCTGGCGGGTCTGCGCCTGCACCGGTCCTATGTCAGCCACATCTACCTCAACCCCGGGATCGTGCCGGCACTGCTGGGGACGCGCTACGACGTGGTGGTCCTCAGCGACTTCTCGCCGACGATGATGATGGCCTGCGCGGCCGCCCGCGCGCGTCGCATTCCCGTGATCATCTCGACCGACGGGCAGCCCGAGACCGATCCGGGGCGGCATTCCCGCATTCACCGGCTGGCGCGCCGCGCCATCGTGCCGCTGTGCGCGGCCGGGGTCGGGGCGAGCCGGGGCAGTCTCGCGCTCCTGCAATCCTACGGCCTCGCGCCCGAGGCGTCGTTCCTCTCGCCGATCGCGCCCGGCTGGGATTTCGTGGGTTCGCCCCCGAGCTTCGACGCGCGGCCGTTCGATCTCCTGTTCTGCGGCCACCTCGACGACGATCGCAAGGGCGCCCTGTTCTTCGCCGACGTGGTCGATGGCCTCGTGGCACGGGGACGCCGCCCCACGGTCCGCGTCGCCGGAGACGGTCCCCTGCGCGACGCCTTGGCCGAACGCCTGCGGGCGGCCGGCGTGGAGGCGCGGTTCGACGGGTTCCTGAGCCAGGAGACGCTGGCTGAGGCCTATGCGTCCGCGAAGGTCTTCCTGTTTCCCTCGCGCGGGGACCCCTGGGGGCTCGTGGCGAACGAGGCCATCCAATGCGGCACGCCGGTGATCGCCTCGGTGCACGCGCAATCCAGCCTGGAGCTGGTGGGCCCGAGCGGGACCGGGCGGGTGCTTCCGCTCGTGGTGGCGGATTGGACCGAAGCCACCGAGCGCTACCTCGACGACCGCGCGGCGTGGCAGGGCGCCCACGCCGCCGCCGTCGCGGCGACCCGGACCTTCTCGATCGACGCCATGACCAACGGCTTCATGGCGTCCTTCGACTACGTCACCGCCGGGTCGGGCGGGACGCCGTCCGGTGCTTTGGGCGCGAGTCTCGGACGGGCGGAATGATCCATCCGTCGATGGCCTCTCCGGCCCGGCGCGGCTCTCCGGGAGCGCTCATGCGCAGCATGGTCCTGCGCCTGTGGTCGGATGCCTGGATCTGGTCGGCGGGTGTGCAGGCGCTGTCGAGCGGCATGAGCCTGGTCGTGTCCGTCGTGGCGGCCCGACTGCTCGGCGTCGCGGATTTCGGCGTCTACGCGCTGGTACATGCCGGCGTCGCGCTCCTCGGCGTGTTGCAGTACCAACTCGTCGCCGGACCGATGATGATCATGGCTGGGCGCCGGACACGGTCCGCCGACTACTTCGGCACCGTGGCCCGCGCGGCGATCGCGGTCTCGCTCCTGGTCGGCGCCGCGATCGCGATCTATGCCGCCGCCCTCATCGAGCGGCCGGCGGGGAGCGGCGCCTGGGCGCTGCCGCTCGCGAGCCTCGTCTACGCCGCCGGCTACATCGTGCATGACAACGCCAAGCGTCTCGCCTTCGCGCGCGGCTGGTCCCGGGCGGGTTTCGCCTACGAGTTGGCGCGCCACCTCGTGTTCGTCGCCCTGCTCTTCGCGGTTTGGCTGATTCACGGGGTGGACACGCCGATCCTGCTCGCCTGCGGAGGCGTCTCCGCGATTCTGGCCTCGCTTCCGGCCTTTCTCGACGCGCTCAGGACCCGCACGCGGGGCAGCCTCCGGCGTACCGTCGGCCGTCACCACTGGCTGCTCGGGCGCTGGCTCGTTCTCGTCGTCTTCGTCTCGGCGGCCCACGAGCAGATCGTCACGATCCTGGCGGGATCGCTGATCGATCAGGATGCCTCGGCGGCCCTGCGCGCCGTGCAGGTGCTGTTCGGACCCCTGCTCGTCCTGATGATGAGCCTCGAGAACATCGTCCCACGCCAGGCCACCAACCGGTTGCGGGCGGGCGGGCGGGCCGCCCTGGCCCGCTATCTCCTGCGCGTGCTCGCCCTGATGGAAATCCCGATCCTCGTCATCTGCCTGATCCTCAGCCTCTACGGAGCACCGATCCTCGGCTGGCTCATGGGCCAGGGCTTCGCGAGCTTCGGACGCGTGGCCGCCATCATGGCGCTGGCGCCGCCCGTGACGATGTGCCGGGAGATCGGGGTTCTCTACCTGCGCACGACCGGCAACACGCAGGGCGTCTTCTTCGCGTTCCTGACCAGCGCGGTGGTCACCGTGGCGGCGATCTACCCGCTGATCCATACCTACGGCCTCGAAGGCGCGGCGGCCTCGGCGATCCTCGGCCACGGCGTCTCGACGGCCGTCATCCTGTTCCAGGTCTGGCGGCTGCGGCCCGGTCTCGAGCGTCCCTCCGCCGCGTCGGCCTGACGCGAACCCGGAGAAAGAAGGGGCCGCCCTCGCGCGGGCGGCCCTCGGCTTGCGATCCCGATCCTACGGCTCGCCGGACTTGCCGCGATCGCGCGCCACGATGGCGAGGAAGCGGGGGACCACCGTGGCGTAGCGGCGGCCCAGGCGGCGCGGCTCGCGGATCAGCCGATACAGCCATTCGAGACCGAGCCGCGTCATCGCGGCCGGCGCCCGGGGAATCGTGTTCAGATTCACGTCGAAGGCCGCGCCCACGCCCATGGCGATCGTGCCCGGCAGGAACGGCGCGTGGGCATGCATGAACAGTTCTTGCTTCGGCGTGCTGAGCCCGATCCACAGGATCTGCGTGCCCGCCCCGCGGATGCGCCGGTGCAGCGCCTCGGATTCCGGCTCGGTCAGGGGGCGATAGGGCAGGGTCTCGTGCCCGGCGATCGCGACGCCCGGCGCGCGGCGCGCCATCTCTTGGGCCAGCGCCTCGGCGACCCCCGGTCCGCCTCCCAGGAAGAAGTGCTTCCAGCCCTCGGCGAGGCCGGCGCGGCACACGGTCTCCACCGATTCGATGCCCGGAACCTGGGCAATCTTCGCGTGGCCGCGCAGGCGCCCGATCCAGGCGAGGGGGCGACCGTCCGCGCAGACCAGGAGCGCGGCGTGGTGGGCCGCCATCACGTCGGGATCGTCCTGCGCCCGGACGATCCCGTGCGCATCGCGGAAGATCACGAAGGTGCCGGGCGTACCGGGCCCGCGCCGGAGGCGCCGGCGCATCGCGTCCACCAGCCCGGTCATGTCGGTGACGGAGACCGGAACGCCGCCGAGGGCGTAATGCGCCACGTCGGGATCATGGCCCCAGGCATGGCGCCCGGCCGTCTGCCGGAAGGGTTCGGATGCGGACAGGATCATGACGCCTCTCGCTGGCGGCTGCTGGCGCGGGCGGCGATCGCCTCGCGGTAGATCGGAAGGGCACGGGCGGTGACGGAGGCTTCGGTCCACTCGCGCTCGTAGACGCCGCGGCCCGCGCGGCCCATGGCGCGCGCCTCCTCGGGTGCGTCGATGATCCGGTCGAAGGCGCGCGCGAGGGCGTCCGGGTCGCCGGGCGTGGCATGGAGGCCGGTCACGCCCTCGGCCACGAGGTCGGGCAGCGCGCCGATCCGCGACACCACGACGGGCGTACCGACGCTGAACGCTTCCGCGATCACCATGGGCAAGCCTTCGTAGCAAAGTGAGGGCACCACCACGGCCTCGGCCGCGCGCATCGCCGCGCGCACGCCGTCCCGGTCGCGGGGGCCGAGATAAGTCAGATTCGGGACGCCGCATACGAGGTCCGCGAGGGGACCGCCGCCGATGATCGAGAGCGGCGCACGGGTCCGACGCGCGGCCTCCACCAGGGGCGCCACGCCCTTCTCGGGGCCGAGCCGGCCGACATACAGGATGCCGGCGCGCGGGCCGTCCGGCCCCGTGCCCGGGTCGGCGAGGCCGTTGGGCTTGATCCGGATCCGATCCCCGGGAAGTCCGGCCGCGACGAAGCGGGAGCGCGCGAAATCGGTCAGCGCGATGAAGCGATCGACATCCCGGGTCCAGGTGCCGGCGCGGCGATGCACGTCGATCATCCGCGCCACCGCCAGGGATCCGAGGCGCGATCCCCGGTAGCAGGCGTGGCGGACGGCCTGGTAGGGCGAGCCGCCGACACAATCCTCGCAGGGGCGCGCATCCCGCATCAGGATGCCGTTCGCGCAGGTCACGCGGAAGTTGTGCAGCGTCTGCACCGTGGCGGTGCCGGTGGCGCGCACGGCCGCGTGCATGCCGGGTGAGATCCTGGGGAAAACGTTGTGGGCGTGCACCACATCGGGCCTGAAGGCACGCGCGGCCTCGAGCACGGCGGCGATTCCGCGCGGGGCGTAGGCGGCCTCCCAGGCGGTCCTCAGCTTGTCGGTGGCCGTGAGGATGCCGTCGTTGTCCAGGAACAGGGTCTCGACGCTCTGGCCCGCCCGGCGCAGGCTCGCGACTTCCTGCTCGACCACCGCATCCTCGCCACCGCGGACCTGATAGCGATTGTGCACCACGAGGATGCGCAAGGGTGCCACGGTGCCGTCTCGCGACGCGCCGGAGCCTTGGCCCGACCGGACGGCGTCGCGCGCCACGGCGTCGTCTTTCACCGGGGGATCGTCCGAGCGGTGAAGCGGCATCGAAGCTGTCTCTGTCATCGCCACATGCCGAGCGTTTTCCTGAACGGTGCGTGCTTTACCAAGGTCAGCGCGTGTCGAAACCGTGGGGACGAATGCCCGAATCGTCGGCAATGAACGTCCGGTCATCGTCCTGATTCAAGGTACGGATTATCTAGCCGCCCAGGTCTTAAGAATCGCTCGGCGCCACCCACGATCCATTGACATTCGGATTTACGATTCTCTCACCACCGCGGGCTTTGATTGCTCGGGACTCCGGAACCTCCGGGATCCACGCCGAGCGGGGCCTGCCGGGTCGCTTCGACCGCGCGCCGTAGGCAGGTGCCATGTGTGTTCCGCATGCACAGGAACACAGGCCGGACGACGCCGTTCTATGCCTGAGCGCTCGGGCGGACGACGCATGCCGCCGCCAGCCCGGGACCAGGTTCATGAACATCGACGTCGCGCACCGCATCCGCCGAGGGGTTGGAACGCCGGCTGCCGGTTCGTCGAAACCGAAAGGACGACAGAATGGCTGATTCCAAGGTTCAGGCCGGCAACCAGCGTCTCCACGAGACCCAGAATGGAACGAAGTCGAACGCCAAGAAGGTCTCGATCGACGTGCTGAACGCGCGTCTCTCCGATGGCATCGACCTCGCGCTCGACGTCAAGCAGGCGCACTGGAACCTCAAGGGTCCTCAGTTCATCGGCATCCACGAGATGCTGGACGGTTTCCGCACGGAGCTCGACGACTACAACGACAAGGTCGCGGAGCGGATCACCCAGCTGGGCGGCACCGCGCGCGGAACCGCACAGGCGGTGGCGTCGGCCTCGCAGTTGAAGCCCTACCCCCTCGATGCCTATGCGATCGCCGACCATCTCGCCGCGCTGATCGACCGCTACGGCGTCTACGCCAACGCCGTCCGCCAGAACATCGACGAGACCGATGAGGCCGGGGATGCCGGAACGGCCGACCTCCTCACCGAGGTCTCCCGTGGCGTCGACAAGCAGCTCTGGTTCCTCGAGGCGCACGTGCAGGAGCCG
>NZ_JAIEOF010000208.1 GCF_019750675.1 Methylobacterium sp. | reverse complement strand
CATGGCCCGATGGCCACCCCAATCCCCGCCAAAGCGGTCCTCGAATTTACACCTCGTCCGCGGACGCTACCTTCGGGCTCCGCCGGGTCAACTCTCAACGGAAATCAACACTCAGCAGTCTTTTCGGCGCCCTAGCCTGGCAATTGTGCGAGGCACCGGCTATCGCTCTGGCGGTCGCCGACCGAAAGGCCCGGAGCATCATCGCGTGCGGCGCTCCGCTTCGTCCGGCAAGCGTCGGACACCCAAGGATCTCACAATTGCCAAACGCTTCGCCCCTCAAGCCGCAATGGCAGCGGCCGCTCTACCTCGTTGCCGGATGTTTGAGCCTTGTGATCGGCATCATTGCGCTCGTCGTTCCGCTGATTCCGGGCGTCGTCTTCCTCGTCCTCGCCACCGCGTGCTTTTCTCGCTCCTCACCGGCGATGGAAAAGTGGCTGACGACCCACCCAAGGTTCGGCAAGCTGATCCGGAACTGGCAAGCCGGAGGCGTGGTGCCGCGCGGCATGAAGTGGATCATTACGCTGAGCATGGTTGCGAGCTTTTTGTTCATTTTCCTCGAGACGCAGTCGCGAGGCACTCAGGCCGTCGTGGCGGCCGTCCTCATTGCGGTGCTCGTGTATGTGTGGACGCGACCGGAAAAGCTCGCAAAGCCGGCGCCGGTGTTAACGCGAACCACCTGAGGCGGCGCGGTGCCGATTGGCTCTGGGTCGTCTTGATTGGCCCTCACGCGGTTATCCAAGTTCTAAGTTAGTGCAGGATTGTCTCGAGTTCCTTGGGGCTTGCCTTCGCGAGCGGAACTCATCGGGCTGGCGAAGTCGGCTAAGCGGACATGGCTGGAATGAGCACCTGCGAAATCAGCGCCGTGATAGCCGAGCGCGGCGTGCGACGAACAACGCGAATTAGGGTTGCGCTTTCGTTTCGGCAATCCTTTCACGCTTCCGGGTTTGTCCTCAGGGAGAACCGGTCCCGAGCTGTGATCCGCTCGGCGGGCAGGTCTTGAACCTCACGCTGGAAGATCTCCTGGCTCAGGAAGGACGGCCGCCTGCGCTCGGCCGAGCGCGTGCTCAAGCTCCAGCACTCCTTGATCCAACAGGCCGACACCGATCACCTCACAGGGCTCCTCAATCGCGGCGCGCTGATGCACCGGGCCGGCGACGCGCTTGCCAACGCCTCGGCTGGCGCCCCCCTGACCCTGCTCCAGATCGACATCGATCACTTCAAGGGCATCAACGACCGCTACGGGCATGACGTGGGCGACGTCGTCATCCGCTGTGTCGCCCGGACTTTACGCGAGACCGGCGCGATCGCCGGCCGGCTCGGGGGCGAGGAGTTCGCCGTGCTGATGCCCGGGCACGGGCTTGCCGGCGCGGCCGTAGTCGCCCACCGCATCCGCCGCCAGTGCGCCGCCACCACCGTGCCCCGACAGCCCGATCTGCGCTTCACCGCGAGCATCGGGCTGGCCGAGTGGACGCCCGGCGACACCATCGACACCCTGCTCAAGCGGGCCGATCTGGCGCTCTATGCCGCCAAGCGTGCCGGGCGTGACCGCGTCGCGGTGACCAGCCCCAGCCTGCACACGGAGATGGTCGGCTAGAGGTTCGGGTAGGGTCCAAGGAACAGATCGCCCAGCGCACGCCGCCGCAGATAGGTCAGGCGTCGGCGCCGGATATGCTCGGGCCGATCGTGGATCAGGTGGCAACGCTGGCACCAGGCCGCGAGGTCGCCGTCCCCGTTCAGGCTGGTGTCGTGCGCCCGGTGGCAGGCGGCCAGGATCGGCCGGGTCAGCCGGGCGCTTGCCAGATCGGGGGTTCGCCGCAGCACCCGGCCACGATCCGTGCGCCAGGCCCCGGCCTCGGCGTCGTACCAGCTCCCCCCGTCGAGGCAGACGATGACCTGCCCGTGCGGTCGCCCGCAGCGCTCGCAGCGCCCGGCCGCGCGCCCAAAGCGGATCACCGCCGAGAGCTGCGGCCAGTCGATCGGGTAGAAGTGGCGGTGTTCGGGGCGGATCGGCACGGTGCGGCCACGCTAGCACAGCCCCGTCAACGGCGAATCCCCCCTCGGCCTGATGTCCTGTCGATGACTGGGCACCCGGGCGGTGGATGACCCCGCTCCCGCAAGAGCCCCATCCCATGGCGACCAATCACCCTCGCGAACCGCTACGCACACAGCCTCGCGCAGTCCCTAATGGTTGCCGTCATCCTCTAACGCTGCTGCGGCTGCGTCACGGTCGGTGCTGGTTGGGGCAAGGGCGATGAGCCTTTCAGGAGTTCTTCCAGCTCGTGAATTTTTTGCCTGGCTTGCTCCAGTTTGGCGGCCTGCGCTTGCCAGGCTCCGTAGGCGCAGATGACGCCTACGGCCAGGCAAGCGGCGAATATGAAGGCGGCCTGCCGTACAGTGATGTTGCCCATAAAGTCCTCCGCAACCGCACGTAGAGACCACGAACCGGTCGCACAAGGCCACGTTCAAGCTTGCCCTCTGGCCCATCTAGGATATCCTCGACGGCATATCCTTTATATCCAATCGGGATAGATATGGCCCTCTTCGTCAAGGATCCCGAGGTCGACGCCCTCGCGCAGGAGTTGGCGGCGCTCAAGCGGACCTCGAAGACCGAGGCCGTGCGCCAGGCTCTGCGATCGGAACTCGATCGCGAGCGGGACAAGCTCGACCTCGTCGCGCAATCCCTCGCCTTCGCCCGAGGCTTGCGCGACCGGGCAGGGCCGAACCCGCAGCCCGTCGACAAGGCGTTTCGCGATCGCTTGTACGGGGATCCGTGATGTTCGTCGACGCCTCTGCCCTGACCGCGATCCTCGCCGGCGAGCCGGACGCCGCCGCCCTCGTGGCGCGGCTTCAGCGCGCCCGCCAACGCCTGACCTCGCCGCTCGCCGTCTGGGAGACGACCATCGCGCTCGCCCGCATCCTGGACCTCGCCTTGCCCGAGGCCCAGCAGGCCGTGCAGGACTACCTCGCGCTCGCGACCATCCAGGTGATCGCCGTGCCGCCCAAGGCGGCAGCGGGCGCGATCGAGGCCTTCGATCGCTTCGGCAAGGGCCGGCACCCCGCCGGGCTCAACTTCGGGGACTGCTTCGCCTACGCCTGTGCCCGCAGCTACCGCATGCCCCTCTTGTTCAAGGGCAACGACTTCCCGCTCACCGACATCCAGCCCGGGTGAGCAGGGGACCGACAGCCTCAGGCTTTGCCGGGCTCGCGCCCGCTCCCCCTCGGCCGTCGGTCGCAAATCTCGTATGCCTAGCCGAGCAGGTGCCTGGCCGTGCCAACAACCGTCATGGTCAGGCCACCGGCGAACACGCCGATCATTCCGTAGGAGAAGCCCTTCAGCAGCATGGGAGGGTGTCCTTCCGAGCGTTGTGGGGGTTCAGGTTCGGAGCTGACGCGGAGCAAGGATTGCGCCGCACGCCGTCCTAAGCCCATGCTGCACTGCAACTAGCTCGTTAGCAAGTGCAGCAAAGCCGGCCCGGTTACGCCTGCTCGGGGTGCTGATCGGGGAGCGATTGCCCAGCTTCCAATCGCTTATCGATGCCGAGGTCCAGCCAGGCGACGGGCATTCTCAGTACGGGTAGGCCTCAGAGATCACCCCTGCTGATATCGACGGCATATCGGAATGCGATTGATATCATATTGGTATTGGCGCCCGGGCGGTGGATGACCCCGCTCTCTCGCACGCACCCCGATAGGCCGTCGCGGCCTTCTACGATCAACCCGCAAGGGGTCCGCTCCGCAAGCGGGCGGCCGCTGCGGCTTTGCCTACGCGGTGATCGCGGCCACGCCCGGCCTCCTTGGGGCGCTGTCGAGCGGGGATCACCCCCGCTCCCGCAGGAGCCCGACCCCATGGCGACCAACCTCACCCTCGCGAACCGCTACGCTCACAGCCTCGCGCAGTCCCTGATGGTCGCCGTCATCGTGTTCCGCTCCGAGGCCGGCTTCAGCGTCGTCACCGCCGACGAGTTCGAGGGCGATCCGGCCAGCGTCGTCACCGAGTTCGACCCACACGAGGGGTGACCCCCTCCCACCGGGGGCGAAGCCGGGCTCGCCCCTCACCCACCGCGGCCTGGAGCCTAGGTTCCGGATCGCCCACTAGTCCCATGACAAAATAACTTAAGTGCCTGACAAATGCCTTTGAGTGACAATCACGGGCGCGTGAGCCCGGTTCAGAGAAGGAGAATTGTCTCCATAGTCGATCGGAGTAATTCTCCCTCAGAGGTCCGTTCTCGTAATGCAAGTTGTGCAACCCGACGCCGAGCGCGACGCCCAAATACTCAACCGTGCGATGGATGTCGTTGTGGCGTATGTCGCCAACAACCCTGTTCAGGCGTCTGATCTGCCCGGTCTGATGCAGTCGGTCCACGCGACCTTCGCCCGGCTCGCCAATCCTGGTCCCAAACCCGACAAGCCCGAGTTCGAGAAGCCGAGCCCGTCCGCAATCCGGCGCTCGATCACGCCCGGAGCGCTGATCTCCTTCATCGACGGCAAGCCGTATCAGACGCTCAAGCGTCACCTCACCAAGAACGGGCTCGACATCGAGGGCTACCGGGCGCGCTACGGCCTGCCGCTCGATTACCCCTCGACCAGCGCCAACTACTCGGCCACCCGCGCCGAGCTGGCGCGCAACATGGGCCTTGGGCGCAAGGTGAACCGGACCCCGCAGGCGGGAGCCGTTGAGACCGACGCCGCCCCGTCCGAAGAGGCAGCACCCAGGCGTCGGGGCCGCCCGCCGAAGGCAGCCTGAGCACGCCAGGACAGGCGTGATGAGCCACCGGCCTCTTCCTCGAGATCGCAGGAGGGGCCGGGGGCTTGGCGGCGTGCCAGAAGCCGATGCCCGAACCTTTGCCCGGACGCGCATGACACCCCGGGAGCGACACGGCTTCAATGTCGTGAGAAGGGGGAGGGCGCGCGTCGTGGGCCGCCGTGGCGCTTAGGCTGACGCATGACCCCAGCCTGAGCGGCGGGCGAGTGATCCGACAGGGCCGAGACCCGGCTGCATGCTGGTGCAGGGGTTGGCCAAGGGGCTCCTGACGTCCTGGTGCGGGGCCACAACCCACGGCCTCGTTGATGGGCGTGTCTATCCGGGGCGCCCGGGACCACCGCAACGGCGGATGCCGGTTTTCTTCCCCGCCGCCTGACGGCGTCTCCTCGCGCACCAAGAAAACCGTCCCTCGCCGTCCTCCGCTGCGCTTCGGCCTGCAAGCAGGTGCGGCGCCGGTCGCCTCCGGCTCAACGACCGCCATCGAGGCCGCAAGGGTGCGGCTCCGGGCAACGGGACAAGGAACACCACCATGGCGACCATCGGCACCTTCACCCAGACCGAGAACGGCTTCACCGGCGAGATCGCCACCCTGACCATCCAGGCCAAGAAGGTCGCGATCGTCCCCGAGAGCCGCGGCGGCGAGAACGCCCCCACCCACCGCATCTTCCTGGGCAAGGCCGAAATCGGCGCGGGCTGGGCCAAGCGCTCCAAGGAGGACCGGGACTACATCTCGATCAAGCTCGACGACCCGAGCCTCTCGGCTCCCCTCTACGCCGCCCTCTACGGCGAGGACGACGGCAAGTTCTCCCTGGTCTGGAACCGCCCGAACGGTCGCCGCCGGGACTGACCCCCGGCCCTCGACGCCCCGCCCCTCACGGGCGGGGCGGGATCGTGCGACGACAACGGAGCGACTGACATGGCTTACGCGTTTGATACACTCAGCTACTCGAAGACCCTGCGCGAGGCCGGCATCGCACAGGACCACGCCGAGGCTCACGCCCAAGCGGCCCGGGAGTTCATCATGGTCGAGCTCGTCACCAAGGAGGACCTGCGCGCGGCCAAGGACGAACTCCGCTCTGCCATGGAGCTGGAGACGCTCCGATTGACCATTCGGCTCGGGAGCATCACGGCCGCAGGCCTCGTCGCGATGACCGGTGTGCTCGCCACCCTCATCAAGGTTCTCTGAGGAACCCTGGCCCCCTCCGATCAAGGGGCAAACCCGCGAGGCGACTATCCCTTAAGCTGGATGCGCGTCGGTCCGCCGCCTGATCGGGAGGGCACCGCGCGTCCACGGTTCGGCATAGGTCAGGTCGCCGTGCCGGGGGCTCGGATGACGGACCTTCGAGGACCGTCCCTCTGCGCGCATCCGGTCCGAGGCCACGTTCCACGACGGAACGGCGTCATCGCCTTGCGTCCAGTGAACTAGGCTCGCCTCGTCACACCACTCCAGGAGCTTCGGCATCGCTTTCCGGTGCGGACCAGAGGTCATGAAGGCGCGCATGTCGGCCTGATCGGCCCACACCGTCAGGGTCCAGAACGTTCGTTTGCGATCGGCGAGCAGGCTGCCTTGGATGAACCCTGCCGCGTTCCTCGTCTGCGACAGGGAGCGCATCGTATCGACGACGAAACCCGGCATGAAGCGCCAGGAGCGGATGCGCAGCCGTGTGACGCTGACGAAAGCCATGTGAGCTTATCCCAGGAGCGCGGCCCGACGTTCATGGTGCGCTTGACCACGACACTCTCCGCTCGGCGCCGCCTCGCAGTCTAGCGCCAAGGCGAGATCGGCCCGGGTCGCCAGGCCCTTCGGCACGTAGCCGAGTTCGTTCAAGAACAGGTTCAGGGTCGCGAACGTTTGGAGGTGGGCCGCCTCGGCCTCGACGTGCTCCTGCTCGCTGACGCATGCAGCGTCCGCTTCGTCCAGCGCCTCGATCCGCATGAGCGCCGTAAGGTAGAGCCGGTGCGCGGCGACCGTCCGTTCCTCCAAGGTCGCGTCAGATACGGTCGAGCAAGGCACGCGACGTCTCCTTGGTTCGGGCCTGCCGCAGGGTGTCCCGCGTGGACTTCTTGCAATCTTAAGCTAAGTTTTGAGTCCGATCCACCAACCAAAGCGCGAGTAGGCGAGGGGGCCTGATCCGTTCGTTCGTCACCGACTGCGTGGTGAACTGGTCGGGAGGTCGAGCCGGAGTCAGAGTGGGCTTCGCGAGGTCATGACGGGAGATCAGGCCGGAGAGAGGCTCCGGCGCCCGTCGTGAGATCACGCCGATGGCCCGCCGCCCCACCTCGTCCCGGAAGACCGCTGCCCGCCGCACTGAGGCCGCTCCCGTCCAGCGCGCCGACCTCTACCAGCGCATCACCGACACGATCATTGCCCAGCTCGAGGAGGGCAGGGTGCCGTGGGTGCAGCCTTGGACGAGCCTGCCCGGCACCGCGGCCGTGTCCATGCCGCGCAACGCGGCGACCAACCGGGCCTATTCCGGCATCAACGTCATGCTGCTGTGGGGAAGCGGCATGGCCGCCGGCTACCCGGTCCAGCGCTGGCTCACCTTCCGCCAGGCGCTCAGCCTCGGCGGCTGCGTGCGCCGGGGCGAGAAGGGCACGCCCGTCGTCTACGCCGACCGCCTCACCCCCGAGCAGGAGCGCCAGCGCGCGTCGCAAGCCGGCGAGGAGGCCCGCTCGATCGCCTTCCTCAAGCAATACACCGTGTTCAACGCCGCGCAGTGCGACGGCCTGTCGGAGGACCTGTACGTGCCGCCGCCGCCGCCGCGCGAGGACCTGATCGAGCCGCGTTTCCGCGCGCTGATGCAGGCCACGGGGCTGACCATCCACATCGGCGGGCAGATCGCGTTCTACCGCCCGGCCGACGACGCGATCGTGCTGCCCCCGCCCCAGGCCTTCCACGAGCCGGTCAACTTCCACCGGACCGCCGCGCACGAGATGATCCACGCCACGGGCCATGCCTCCCGGCTCGCCCGGGACTTCACGGGCCGCTACGGCAGCGAGGGCTACGCGCGCGAGGAGCTGGTCGCCGAGATCTCCGCAGCCTACGTCTGCGCCAGCCTCGGTATCGTGCCGACCGTGCGCCACGCCGACTACATCGGCTCCTGGCTCGAGGTGCTGCGCTCGGACCCCCGCGCCATCGTGCAGGCGGCGGGGCTCGCCAGCCGCTCGGCCGACTGGCTGCTCGGGCACCTGCCGGCCGAACTCGCACCCGACGGGGGAGCGGGCTCGGAGACCGACGAGGCCGGCGTCGAGGCGGGAGACGACCAAGCGGCGCCGGCGGCTCTACGGGCAGCGGCGTGATGCGCTTCAAGCCCTGGCCCCGCCCGACGGCGTTCGAGGACACGGCGCGCAAGCGCGCCGCCTACCGCCACAAGCAGGTCCGCGAGCAGGCGGCCCTGCCCCTGTTCGCCCCCGTGATCGCCGAGCGCCAGCTCGGTGTCGATGAGGAGATGGTTCGGCGCACCGGGCAATGGGAGCGCCAGCAGGCCGAGAACCGGCGGCAGCGGGCCGCCGGCTGGCGCCGGGCGCGCGAGCGCCTGTTCGCGCACCCGACCGGCGAGCGCCTGGCGATCCGGGCGCTGTGGCGGGCCTGCCCGTACCCAGCCGATCCGAGCTACCTCGGCACGCTGCTGCACGAGATCGCGACCGGGCGGATCGACCCGGCGCACCCCCCGTGGGGCGGCCGGCACACGCTCACCCCCCGGACGACGCCGAAGCCGGCGAGCTTTACGGAGGCCTTCCGCCAGATCGGCCGGCGCACGGTCGGCGGCGGTCCGAAGACGACGGGCGCCGACGAGCGCCTGTTCTGCGGCAATCTGGGCTCGGGCATCCTCTTCCTGACCTCGCGGGTGCGGCTGTGCGAGCCCAACGAGAGCTTTTATACCTCGTCCAACCACCGCCTGCGCGACAGCCATGTCGGCCGGGGCGGGCATTGGGTCGACATCGTGGTGCGGGGGACCTGCTCGGACGCCGAGCTGATCCTGATCCGGCGCCTCGCCCAGCGAGAGGATACGCGCCCCGTAAGGGTCCGGCGGTCCCTCGGGTCGGCCCGTGAGAGTGAGAGGGAATGCCTGAGGGGGGAGGATCGCGCCGCTTCGCGAGAGCCCGACCACGCCACTGACAGGACCGCGCCATGCCCGAACCACTCTGCTTCGCCCTGACCCTCGACATCGCGGTCGAGGAGCCCGCCCCGGTGCTCGAGGCGGCTGCCCGCGAGCTGGTCCGGCGCCGGCATGCCGCCTCGACCGACGAGGCCCAGGCCCTGCTCGGCGGGGACGTGGGGAAGGCGCTCACCGTGCTGATCGAGCTGCACGACCTCGCCTCGGCCGGCGCCGTGGTGCTGCAAATCCAGTCCGGATCGGCCGGGCCGATCCCGACCCGGCCGGGCCTGCCGCCTGCGGCTGCACTCGCCGACGCCTGACACCGCCCCTGCGGCCCCCCTCACGCCAGAGGGAGGCCCCTTCGCCCGTGCCGCTTCGCCGATCCCCGGCGGCCTGCGGCACGAGGACGAAGATCATGGGCGAGTACGTGATGACCACGATCACCATCGGCGGGCTCCTGCCCGGAGAGGCGGGTGCTGCCGCCCTGATCGCTGCCGCGACAGCGTATTACGCCGAGGCCGACAGCCTGGTGCGCGAGGCCCTGGCCGCCGGCCGCCACGTCGACCTGGAGGACCTGCAGGATCGCGGGCAGACCCCCGACCTCGACGCGTTCTGCCGGGCGCACGGCCTGGCCTACCAGCGTGCGTGGGTCTCCCAGCTCGGTCAGTTCGAGGCGGGCCTGGAATACTGGCAGCCCGGCATGGACCGGCCCGTCGAGGAGGCGGCGGACGAGGGCGGCGAGCCGATGATCGCGCTGGCCGAGCTGCGCCGCTGCCACAGGGCCGGCGAGACGCTCAGCGGTGTCGTGGCCCGGCTCGCCCGGGCGGAGTCGACCGCCGTGCCGCCCCTGATCCTCGTCCCGGAGACGGGCGCCGGCGGCTTGGGTTCCGCCTGATCCGGTGTCGGTCGAGTCCCGCGGCCTCCCTCCAGAGTGAGAGGGGGGCTTCGCCTGCGTGAGGGTTTGAAGGTCAGGAGAGAGCCGGGCCGCCCGCACGAAGGGATTGACGACCATGACCAGCGCCACGAGCACCGCCAAGAGCACCCCGAAGGCCGCCAAGATCACCCTGAGCGAGGCGGTCGCGATCCCGTTCGAGAAGCTGGCCTTGAGCCAGGCCAACGTGCGCCGGATCGCCCATGGCCAGAGCATCGAGGACCTGGCCGAGGACATCGCCCATCGCGGCCTGCTCCAGTCCCTGAGCGTGCGCCCGATCCTCGACGAGGCCGGGGCTGAGACCGGACGCTACGAGGTGCCCGCCGGCGGCCGGCGCTTCCGCGCCCTGGAGCACCTCGTGAAGACCAAGCGCATGGTCAAGACGGTCAAGGTGCCCTGCATCGTGCGCGCGGCCGACAGCGCGATCAGCGCGACCGAGGACTCGATCGCCGAGAACGCCATGCGCGAGGCCCTGCACCCCCTCGATCAGTTCCGGGCGTTCAAGGCGCTGGCGGATGCCGGCATGCCGAATGCCGACATCGCCGCCCGGTTCTTCGTCACCGAGACCATCGTGCGCCAGCGCCTGCGGCTCGCCGGGGTCAGCCCGGTGCTGCTGGAGGCCTACGGTGCGAACGAGATGACGCTGGAGTGCCTGATGGCGTTCTCCGTCACCGAGGATGCCGCGCGTCAGGTCCGGGTCTGGGAGGCGCTGAACAAGCGCGGCAACATCAGCACCTGGTCGATCCGCCAGGCCCTCACCGAGAGCTCGGTCGGCATCGGGGACGCGCGCGCCGTGTTCGTGGGCGAGGAGGCCTACGTCGCCGCCGGTGGCGGGGTCCTGCGCGACCTGTTCGCGGAGCGCGGCGACGGCTGGTTCCAGGATGCCGACCTCCTGAACCGCCTGGCCGAGGCCAAGCTCGCGACGTTCAGCGAGACGATCGCGGCCGAGGGCTGGAAGTGGATTGAGGTGTCGCTGACCCTCGGCCACGCCCGCACCTACGGCCTGCGCACCCTGCGGACCCATTCCGAGCTCGACGAGGCCGAGGAGGCCGCGTTCGAGGCGGCGGTGGCCGAGTACGAGGGCCTCAACGAGCAGTACGGCTACGGCGACGACATCCCGACCGAGATCGCCGAGCGCCTGACGGCGCTGGAGGGCGAGATCACCGACTTCGAGGCCCGCGCCGCGATCTACGACCCGGCCGACATCGCGATCGGCGGCGTCTTCGTCTCGCTCGAATACGACGGGCGTCCGTGCGTGCGGCGCGGTTACGTCCGGCCCGAGGACGAGCGCCCGGTCGAGACCGAGGCGGCCAAGGTCGAGCCGGGTGCCCCGGCCGGTACTGGTGCGGATGCCAGTGTCGAGGGGCAGGGCTTGGCCGCCCCGGCAGCAGCCGCGGCCCCTTGGCCGATCCCCGGCGACACGCCCGTCCCGGGTGTTCTGCGCGCGATCATCACGATCGGCGGGGGGATTGCCGCCGCCACCGCCGAGCCGGAGGAGACCGACCGTCCCCTGTCCGAGCAGCATCGGACCGAGCTGACCACCTACCGCACGATGGCGCTGCGCGAGGCCCTGGCGGACGATCCCGAGGCCGCCTTCGTGGCGGTCCTGCACGCCATGGTGATCCGGGTGATCGTCAACGGCTACCGCACCGGCTCGTGCCTCGAGGTCTCGACCACATCGGCCCGCGCCGACCACACCGTCCAGGGCCTCGACGCCTTCCGGCCCGCGACCGCCCTCGACGCGAAGCGCGAGGCTTGGGCCAAGCGCCTGCCGTCCGAGCAGGGCGAGATCTGGGAGGCGCTGATTGATCTTAGCCCCGAGCAGCGCACCGAGCTGTTCGCGCTGTGCGCGGGCCTGTCCGTCAACGCGATGCACACGCCGTTCGATCGGCGTCCCGAGGCGCTGCCGCATGCCGACCGGCTGGCGCAGCTCGTCGGCCTCGACCTCACCCGCGACTGGAAGCCGACGGCGGCCAACTACTTCAACCGCGTCACGAAGGGCAAAATCCTGGCGGCGGTGCGCGAGGCCAAGGGCGAGGACACCGCGCGGCTCCTCGACAGCTTGAAGAAGGGCGAGATGGCGCGCGAGGCCGAGCGCCTGATGGCCGACTCCGGCTGGCTGCCCGAAATCCTGCGCACGCCCGGCATCCAGACCGAGGTGGCGGGTGCCCCGGTTGGGGCCGAGGGGTCGGAGGTGACCGGGGCGGATGCGGCGGGGGTGGACGGGGCCGAAGCGCTTCCGGCCTTCCTCGGCGGAGCGGAGGATGCGGTCGAGGCGGCAGACGCCGAAGCGCTTCCGGCCTTCCTCGCAGAGGACGGTGATGAACCCCGGAGCGAGGATGAGGTGATCGAGGCTTACCGGATCGCGGCCGAGTAGCCCCTAACCCCGGCGGCGGCCCCGGGTCAGACCGGGATCGTCGCCACCACCACGCCCTCAGGCGTTGTCATCACCCCCGTGCCGAGAGGCGCGGGGGTTTCTTTTTGCGGGGCTATCGCCAGCGCGGCGACCTCGGGCGTCACCATCAACCCCGTGCCGAGCGGCACGGGGATCTGTCGTTCCGGGTCGTCTGCACCTTGATCGCGAGACGCTGCACCGGTCGGGGTGTTGGTGATCCAGACACCGCCTTCCAGCCGGAATTTGCGCTTGTCGCTGCGCGGTGCCCGGGGCAGACGTTCGTGACTGCCGAGGGTCATGCTCTTGGCATGCACATGCCGGCGGCGCGTCAAATGGAGCGCCACCACGGGGTAATCCTCGGGCAGGCCCCACTTCGCCCGGTACTCGTCCGGCGTCATCCCCATGGTCGTGAGGTGCCGGCGCAGCATCGAGTAGGGCAGGCCATTCTCGAAGCTGATGAGGTACTTGTCCTGGATCGAGGCCGCGATTTCGGCCCGTGTGAGCGGGCGGGGCTTGCTCCCGTCGATCCTGCCGAGGCGGATCGCGGTCACGAGTTCCTCCGGCGTCAGCGGGGTCGAGACTTCTGGAGCGATGGTTGCGTGCTGAACGGATGCAAGAGCTTGCGCGACGTGCGTAATCGCCTGGGACTGTCAGAAATTCCGTGTGTGAGCGGCCATAGTGGACCCGAAGGAGGTTCCCGATGGCACGACGCAAAGCACCTCACATCCCTGACGCGATCCTGGACCAGTTGCTGGCTGGGGCCGATCCCAAGGCGGCTTTTGAGGCCAACGGCCTCATCGACGCTCTGAAGAAGGCTCTGGCGGAGCGAGCGCTCAACGCCGAGATGGACCATCATCTGGCAGGCGAAGAGGCCGGCAACACCCGTAACGGCTACGGCCGCAAGACGGTGACGACGGAAACGGGCCGCATTGAGCTGGCGATTCCGCGGGACCGACAGGCGACATTCGACCCGCAGCTCATCGCCCGGTATCAGCGCCGCTTTCCCGGCTTCGACGACAAGATCGTGTCGATGTACGCCCGCGGCATGAGTGCCCGGGAGATTGTCGGTCACTTGCGCGAGCTCTACAGCATCGAAGTCTCGCCCGATCTCATCAGCACCGTCACTGACGCAGTGCTGGAGGAGGTCGCGACTTGGCAAGCCAGGCCGCTCGATCCCGTCTATCCGCTGGTGTTCTTCGACGCCCTACGGATCAAAGTGCGCGACGAAGGCCTTGTCCGGAACAAGGCCGTGCACATCGCACTCGGCGTGCGCGCCAACGGATCCAAGGAGATCCTCGGCCTCTGGCTGGAGCAGAACGAGGGCGCCAAGTTCTGGCTTCGCGTCATGAACGAACTCAGGAACCGCGGCGTCGAGGACGTGCTGCTGGCGGTCGTCGACGGGCTGAAGGGCTTCCCCGATGCGATCCGCGCCGTCTTTCCCGAGACGATGGTCCAGACCTGCATCGTCCATCTGCTGCGGCACAGCCTGGACTTCGTCTCCTACAAGGACCGCAAACCCGTGGCCGCGGCTTTGAAGGACATCTATCGTGCCGTCGACGCCACCGCCGCTGAGGCAGCGCTGACAGCCTTCGAGGCGGGGCCCTGGGGCCAGCGCTATCAGGCCATCGGCCAGAGCTGGCGACGTGCTTGGAGCGAGGTCGTGCCGTTCTACGCCTTTCCGGGCGAGGTCCGGCGCATCCTCTACACGACCAATGCCATCGAGGCCCTCAACGCCACGCTGCGCCGCGCCGTGCGCGCCAGGGGCCACTTCCCGACCGACGAGGCCGCTTTGAAGCTCCTCTACCTCGTCTTGAACCGATCCGAGAAGGCGTGGAAGATGGGACCACGTGAGTGGATCATGGCCAAGGCACAGTTCGCCATCATCTTTGGCGAGCGCTTCACAAAGGCCATGGCGGCCTGATGTTCAACCCGCCGTTCGCACACGAAATTCCTGACAGTCCCTAATCGCCTCGACGAGCTCACGCGGCGTCAGCTTGTTCCTGGCAGCGTAGGCGCTCACGATCTCGGCCATGCCGGTCAGTAGCCGTGCACCATCCACCGTCTGCGGTTTGCTCAACCCACACGTCCCTCTACGAGCCAGCAGGCGCGGCCAAGGTGTCTCGTATCTCGCACAATTCCAATCTTCGCAACTCTCACGCCGCGTACCACCACAAGAACTCGTGAGGCGGGACTCGGTCAATTGGATTAAAGTCACACTGCATTGTCTTGCACATACAACGGTCAGCCATCGCATCTGGATGAGGCAAGTGCGGTGCGCTAGGGCACGGTTCGAGAGGAAGAGGGGATCGGGAAGGGGGGAAGCCGAAGGCTAGGGGCGAGAGAGAGCCCTGGCCAGTCGGCAGGAACCCGAGTGGAGCCCCCCGATGAACGTCTCGATCAACGCCCAGCACCTGCTTGCCAGCACGGCGCTCCTTCCCAGCCCGAGCCCGGCCGCGATCCTACAGGCCGGGACTTGCATCGCCGAGCATCTCGCCCGGGGGCAGGCGGTCGAGACGGCGGCCCTGCGCGCGGCGATGGAAGCGTTCTGCGGCGGGAGCGACGCCGCCGGGTTCTGGCTCTGGAAAGATGCCTACGAGGCCGGAGAGGTCGCCCAGGTGCTGTTCCTGCGCCGGTTCTGGCCGGCGATCCAGGCCCGGGCCACGACGCCGGCGGCGCGGGTTGCCATGTTGGCGCGGATCGCCGGGCTGCTCCCGACCCAGACCCGGCGCTCGGAGGAGAGCGAGGCGTATCAGCAATTCTCGACGCCCCTGGCCCTCGGCTACGTCGCGGCGCTCGCCTGCGGCCTGCGGCCGGGCGAGGCGCTACTGGAACCCTCGGCCGGGACAGGCCTCCTCGCGATCCATGCCGAACTTGGCGGTGCGCGCCTGCATCTCAACGAGTTGGCCGCGACCCGTACCGGGCTGCTCGGTCAGCTCTTCCCGGGCAGCGGCATCACCCAACTCGACGCCGCCCAGATCCATGACCGCCTCGACGCGAGTGTGCTCCCCGACGTGGTGCTGATGAACCCGCCGTTCTCCGTCGCGGCGAACGTCGAGGGCCGCTACCGCGACGCCACCGCCGACCACCTGCGCTCGGCACTGTCGCGCCTCCCCACCGGCGGGCGCCTCGTCGCCATCACGGGCGAGGGGTTCCGCCCGGATCGCCCCTCGACCGCGTCCGCATACGCGGCGCTGGCCGAGCGGGGCGGGCGCCTCGTCTTCTCCGCCGGCCTGTCGGGCCGGGCCTATGCCAAGCACGGCACCACGATCGACGTGCGCCTCATCGTGTTCGACCGGGTGCCGATCGCGGAGGTCGGCCGGGGCGTCGAGCCGATCGGGATCGTCCCGGATGTCGGCGCCCTGCTCGCCGCCGTCGTGGCGGGCGTTCCACCCCGCCGTGCGTCGCCGTCGACGTCCGTATCGGTCCTGACTTCCGCCACTCCGTTGCGCAGTGCCATCCCGGGGCTGACCCGCCGACCGGTCGCCCGCCCCGTCGCTGCGTGCCCGGCGCCCACCCTCGCATCCGGCTCGGATACGGAGACGGCTCCGGAGGTCGCCTACACGATCTTCGAGGAGTTCCCCGCCGCCTTGGCGGCCGAGGCCGCCCTCTACGAGGCCTACGGGCTGGAGACCCTGCGGATCGAGGGCTCACAGCCCCACCCGACCCCGCTGGTGCAGTCGACGGCGATGGCCTCGGTGCACCTGCCGAGGCCCAGCCACACCCCGCGCCTGCCGGCCACGATCGTCACGGGCGGTCTGCTCTCGGAATGCCAGCTCGAGACGGTGATCTA
>NZ_JAIEOF010000101.1 GCF_019750675.1 Methylobacterium sp. | reverse complement strand
GGGCCGAGCACCGGCCCGAGAGCGCGCCGCCCCCCCTCCCCGAGGGGGCCGCCGCGCCGCCGCGCTCCCCGGCCCGGCGCCGCCTCGCCTACGACGAGCTCCTGGCCTCGCAGCTGGCGCTGGCCCTGATGCGGGCCCGCAACCGGCGCGCCCCCGGCCGGGCCAATGCGGGGGACGGCGCCTTGAGCGGCCGGATCGCGGCCGCCCTGCCCTTCGCGCTCACGGGCGCGCAAAGCCGCGCGGTCGCCGAGATCCGGGGCGATCTGGCCTCCGACCGGCGCATGCTGCGCCTGCTCCAGGGCGATGTCGGCTCCGGCAAGACCGCGGTGGCGCTCCTCGCGCTGGCGAGCGCCGTGGAGGTCGGGCGCCAGGGCGCCCTGATGGCGCCGACCGAGATCCTCGCCCGCCAGCACTTCGAGCGCCTCGCGCCGCTCGCCGCCCCCTTGCGCCTGCGCCTGCTGACCGGGCGCGACAAGGCCTCCGAGCGCCGCGCCACCCTGGCGGCGCTGGCGGCCGGCGAAGTCGACATCGTGGTCGGCACCCACGCGCTGTTCCAGGACAGCGTGGTCTTTTCCGATCTCGGCGTCGCCGTGGTGGACGAGCAGCACCGCTTCGGCGTGCACCAGCGCCTGGCGCTGGGGGCCAAGGGCGCGGCCGTCGACATCCTGGTGATGACCGCGACCCCGATCCCCCGCACCCTGGCGCTGACCTGCTTCGGCGACATGGACGTCTCGGTGCTCGACGAGAAGCCCGCCGGCCGCAAGGCCATCGCCACCCGCCTCGTCTCCACCGACCGCCTCGACGAGGTGGTGGCGGGCCTGAACCGGGCGCTCGCCGCCGGCGACCGGGTCTACTGGATCTGCCCCCTGGTGGCGGAATCCGAGTTCGTGGACCTGGCCGCCGCCGAGGAGCGGTTCGGGGACCTGCGTCACAGCTTCGGCGACGCGGTCGGCCTCATCCACGGCAAGATGCCCGGGCCCGACAAGGACGCCGCCATGGAGCGCTTCCAGCGGGGCGAGACAAAGATCCTGGTCTCGACGACCGTGGTGGAGGTCGGCGTCGACGTGCCGGAGGCCACCATCATGGTCATCGAGCATGCCGAGCGCTTCGGTCTCGCCCAGCTCCACCAGCTGCGCGGCCGGGTCGGGCGCGGCGCGCGGGCCTCCACCTGCCTGCTGCTCTATCGCGGGCCGCTGGGCCAGGTCTCGCGGGCCCGCCTCGAGATGATGCGCGAGACCGAGGACGGCTTTCGCATCGCGGAAGAAGATCTGCGCCTGCGCGGCGAGGGCGAGGTGCTGGGCACGCGCCAATCCGGGATGGCCGCCTTCCGCCTCGCCAGCCTCGAGAGCGACGCCGAACTCCTGCAGGTGGCCCGCGACGACGCGCAGCTCGTGGTCCAGCGCGACCCCGGCCTGAAGAGCCCGCGCGGCCAGGCGCTCCGGGTGCTGCTCTACCTCTTCGAGCGCGAGGCCGCGATCCGGCTGCTCGGGGCGGGCTGACGGGACGGATCCGACGCTTAAGGCGAGCCGCACCCCATGTCCGAGGCGGGTTGGTTTCCTGCCCGTCCGGTTCCGGATGACGGATGCTTCCAAGGGGTCGGGGCTGCTGAAGTCGTCTATCGTCGGTCGCGGGAGCCAAAAGCATCCGCATGCCCTGCTAGGCCCGATAGGTCCGCAATCTGAAATCCTCTCGATCTCGTGAGATTCGCGATCTTGCCCCCTTCCCAGGTGACTTTATATGTACGAACGAACATATTATGGCCGTGTGAGGAGCCGTCCCGGCCCCCCAGATCGCGTCGGTCTCGCGGGACCAACCGGAGGCCCTCGAGGCCGACGTTCTGCAAGGATAGGACACATGACCCTTGGCCGGACCATCACGTCAGGCGCGCTCGCCGGAGCGCTCGCCCTATCGACGCTGCCTGGCAATAGCCTTTCCGCTCATGCCGGTGACGAGGGGGCCCGCGTTTCCGCTCCTGTCACCCTTGAGGAGCGCCAGGCCTGTACGCCGGACGTCCTCCACCTCTGCAAGGTCTTCATTCCGAACCGGACGGCCATCACCGGGTGTCTCATCGACAACATCGAGCGGTTGAGCCCGGCGTGCCGAAACGTGATGGTAAGTCGCCGATGAACCGCATGGCATCAAGCGAAAGCCTCGCGGCGAACCGCGCAACCGGAGGTCCAGACACCCCCGGGCATGCTTCGATTCCCCTGCGTGATCGGCTCTCGGAACTTATATGTCCATGGGGACACATTTAGAGGGTGGATGATGACCCCGGAAGCCAAGACCGCCGCCACCTCGGGGAACCGCCCCCGAGGGCGTAGGACCAAGGACATGCCGGATGGACGTCAGGCTCTCCTGGCGGCTGCAACCCAGGCCTTCTCACAGCAAGGTTATGATTCTGCCGATCTTCGCGGCATCGCCGCCGCGGCAGGCGTGAGCCCGAACCTCGTTCGGGTGCTGTTCGGCAGCAAGGCGGACCTCTGGGAAGCCTGCCTCGACGTCATCGTGTCCGAGGCGCAGCCGCTCATGGACGTGGTCACTCGACTGGCTCAGGACACCGGGAGGCCGCTCCACGACCGCCTGTCCGATATCATCTGTGGCTTGGCGACGTTCTACGAAGCCCATCCGGGCGTGCGGGGCTTCGCCACCGCGCACGGCCAGGAGGCCCCTGAGCGCGCCGAATTGGTGATCCAACGCCTCCTTCGGCCGGCATACGAATGTGCCCATGCGCTGATCGTCGCCGGCATCGAGGCCGGGGTCGTGCGCAGCAGTCACCCGGCATTGTTCTTCGCCCTTGTGAACGCTGCCGTGAGCCAGCCTCCAAGCTTCTCCGCGCTGCTGAGCCGGCTCGCCCCCGAGATCGATCCCGGTGCCGCTCGTATCCGCATGATCGAGACGGTCGTCGCCTCCCTTCTTCATCCCCCCCTCGACACGTCATTCACGTCGCAGGCGTGAGACAACCAAGGCATCGACAGTCATGCGGATGAACCGTTTCCTCACCGGGGCGGCCCTGGCGGCTCTTGCCGGTTGCGGGATCCTTTACGGCGCGCTTTCGATCCCGTCCTTGGCCGCTCAAAGCTACCCGGTGGCGCAGAGGGCCACGGGGAAGCGGGACCTCACCGTCCGCTTCCTCGGGACGGCAACACTCGCCTTCGACGACGGCACGACGGCGATCATGACCGACGGCTTCTTCACCCGCCCCAGCGTCGCACAGGTCCTGCTTGGAAAGGTTCAATCCGACGACCGGGTGATCGACAAGACGCTCGCCCGGATCGGGCCGCAAAACCTAGCCGCGATCTTCGTCGCTCACTCGCATTACGACCACGCGATGGATAGCGCCGCCGTGGCGGTCAAGACCGGTGCGTCCGTCTACGGCTCCGCGTCTACGGCCAACATCATGCGCGGAGCCGGCTTACCCACGGAGCGGACGACGGTCTTCGAGGATGGCGACACCTACGCGTTCGGCACGTTCCGCGTGCAGGTGTTCGAGACCCCGCACTCGCCCCATGCCAAATTCCCAGGCAAGATAGACGAGCCACTTCATCAACCGGCCAGAATCAGCGAGTACCAGGAGGGGGGGAACTATTCGTTCCTCGTCACACATGGGAAACGGCGCATCCTGGTGATCGCCAGTGGAAACTACACCCCTGGTAAATTTCAGGGTGTAAAAGCTGATGTCGTGTTCCTGGGTATCGGGACGCTCGGCAAGCAGGACGAGGCATTCGCCTCGAACTACTGGCACGAAACTGTCGAGCAGACGGGGGCGAAGCTTGTCATCCCTATTCACTGGGACGACTTCATGCGCCCCCTCGACCAGCCGTTCCGGCCCTTGCCACGCCTACTCGATAACTTCGACAACGGTATGAGGATGTTGTTGCCCCTCGCTGCACGGGACGGCGTGAAGCTACGGTTGCCCGAGGCGTTCGCCCCGATTGATCTCGATCAATAATCAGGGGTCACACGTCGAGCCACACGAATATCCGTTGAGGAGACATCCGCACGTCGCTCGGCATGGCGGATGGGGGTCGGGCCCTGACGGTCCGCTGTGGGACCGGCTCGGGTTGGAATGCCGCCCGTCCGCTTGGGAGGAGGTCAATGAAATAGGGGGTATCCTTCCGACACTTCAGTCTGGAAAGATTAGAAGCGAAGGTTTCACGTCCGGCGCGATCCGGCGGGCGCCACCTCTCGAGGGGCGAATTTGCGAAGTCCAAGTCGTCCAAGGTGGAGCCTATGAGGTTCCACGGATACGTTTCTGGGTCAGGTTGTGGGCCCAACCCAGAAGGGTTTCTATTTTGCCGACGCCGTGACGGCTTCGAAATTATATCGGCCGGTTTTTGTGCCGGTGAACTGCGCAATGCCCTCGGTCATGGGATTGACGCGTGTGTTGTTGATCTCGATTTCTCCGGAAATGCCTGAGAACTTACCCGTTCCTCCGTTCCAAGATCCGGTCCCGCGCGGCGTAGCGCTTTGTGGCTGCGTCGGATAATCGAATTTTTCGAATATCTGATCGCCGCCAGCATCGGCATAGACGCAATAGCCATGGTTCTCGAACGTCTTGGCTTCATTGTCCATCGTCGCCATTCCGGCGCAGCGTCCAGCCATATTATGGAGAAATCCACCGCCGGTGACGTTCAGGGCACTCATGGTGGATTGACTGACCGTTACCGTGCGATTGGGCCCCATCGGCAGGGGCTTCATCGGCGATGAATTGATGCCCGTAAAAAGCACTTTGTACTCGCCGGAACGAGGCATGTCGTCGGCGAGTGCTGGAAGTCCAACGGCGCCGATTGCCAAAGCTATCAGAAGTTGCGGGGCATGATGGTGCATGGCGAACCTTCCCCTGAAACATTGTTTATTTGCAGGGACAATCTTGCAGAAATTTTATTGTCTATCAAGATGCTTGTGGGCGGGCCTAGATTTTATTCGTGTCGGGAGCGACCAAAAACGAATGTGTTGTCGGACTGGAAAAGCGAGTCCGATCTGGCTTTCGCGACGATCTATGCCACGGCTTTCGACAGGACCGCACGTTTGACGGCATTGATCTGGATCAAAGCGCGCTCTCATGTCGCGCGCAGTCTTCGTCTATGGACCGCTCGCTCCTTTACGTAAGCCAGAGGTTGGCGACCGACGACGATATCGCTGCGATCGTCGAGGTTTCCCGAGCGCGAAACACAGCGTTGGGTGTCACGGGTGCACTGGTCGCCTCGCGGAATTGGTTTGCCCAGATCCTGGAGGGTACCAGCGGCGCGATCGATGCGCTGATGGACAGCATCGGCCGCGACGGGCGACACCGGGACGTTCAGGTCCTCATCTACGAGGATATCGAGGAACGGCAATTTTCCGATTGGGCCCTGGCCTACAACGGTTCGGCGTATTTCGTAGACGGACTGATCGAGGTCCTTGCGAATCGAACGGGTTCGGCGCCCGAGCCCATTCACCTGCGGCGTCTGATCGGGTGCATGGCTGAATTCACGCGTTGTCTGCATTGAAGACGGCCTTCCGCCCCATCGCGACCCGAGCCTGGATGCTGGGCTCCGTCCGCTTCACGGCATTTTGGCCTATACCTCGTTCGGCCCCATCCGCGCCGATCCCGGCCCGGCTCCGATGCGCCGGCCGATCCGCCGGTTTGGGGGCTTCGCCAGCATGGTCCTGCGTTCGACCTCGTCCCGGTCCCGCTGAAACGATTGCCGGTGCCGGGCTCCGCCATCCGATCTGATCCGAGGCGGACCAGAGGGGTGGGAACCGAAGGCCCGCGCATCGCGGCGCCGGTCCGGATCAAGCCAGCGCTCGGGAACACGGGCAGCCTCAAGCATCATCGACGCTTTGGGCTCACGGTACTCGCTGACAGCTTCGAGAGGGCTTCCTCGCACAGGCTGCCCAGGTTGCTGCGCATCAGGTTTCTGGCCCAGGCACGACGGCCGTCGTCCATGAGAGCGACAGCCGCCTCCTGCGGCGTCTGCTTGGCGCAGGCCTTCATGATCTTCATCAGCGGGTACGCGATCTCCTTTCCGCATGACTTCTTCGCCTGAAGAAAGAACCCGTAGTCCTTAAAGTGCTGGGGACAATCCTCATGCGCCGCCGCAACCGCGGGCACGAGGATGCCGAACGCGAAAAGCAAAGCGCGCTGAACCTGCATCCATGATCCTTGATGGGCGAGAAAGCGGAGGGTTCAGCGGACTGCCCCCTCGGACCGCCTCAGAAACACGGCAGCTTGGGTTTCCGTTTCGTCGGTTTCGTTCGGTAGGAAAGCGTTAATCATCTTGGTTCAGACACGGCCTAATCGGAGCCGAGCTGGGGTGCCTGCCTCGTTCCGGGCCGATCATGGCGGCGGGTTCGCAAGTCCGGCCGCGATACGCTACGACTAAAGCCGATTGGTCCGATGGGAGCGGGAGCCTTGCTCGCCTGTCGCACTGATCGGCTTTGCCATGCATGCTATGGCCCTGGGCTGTTGGCGGGCTGGCGATTCACCCTGGCGATCGGCAAATTCGCAGCATGTTCCGAGTGCGCATCTACCTCGTCGCAATGGTGGTGCTCGCCCTCCCGCTCGGCGGCCTTTGGCTTCATGCTTGGGACATCGCGGTGGGGTTGAAGTGGCTCGAGCCTGAACCGAACATGCTGGCGATCGCCGCACTCTCGGTGGGAGTCAGCGCGCTTCTCGCCCTCCTCGTGACGAGATCGCTCGCAAGGTCGTAGGCACCTCGGGGATCGTCGCAGATCAACGGGATCACCGACGATCCCTCCCGCAGACACGCCCGGCCACGAGCCACGGCCCCGCGCGTGTTTTGCACGAAGGATGGTGGAAAACGCAGAGCGTTCCTCGCAGGGAGGGGCGATCGAGAAGGTCTGATTCCCAGGCCTCATCGGTGCAACGGTTCGGGACGCGAAGACGTTTCGGCTCCCGACCCCGAAGAGTCAGGGGCTGTGGGAGCACGACATGCTGGTACGTTTCGGATTGACGTTCGTTCTTGCCGCCGCCGCGGCCGGCGCTGCCGTGGCCGCACCGATGTCCGACGAGGACAAAGCCGCCCTTCAGCAGCAATGCGCCGGTGACTTCACGACCTTCTGCGCGGGCCTGCCGCCCGAGGACGGTCCCGAAACGCAGGCCTGCTTCCAGAAGAACATGTCGAAGCTTTCACCCGGATGCCAGAACGCGATCCAGGCTTTCAAGAAGAAGGGCTGAAGCGCACCAGCGGCATCGGGCAGACGTTCGCGGCAGCAGCCGTGAACGTCGACCCGAAAGCCTTCGGGACGTGAGGACCCGACGCAGCCCGTCGCAGCTGTCCCTGGGTATGAGGGGGGCGCCTCGGGACAGACGGACCCCGTGAGCCGCATCGTCGACCTTCGGCGTTTTTCATCGAAATATAAGGCTGGAACGGTTTTTGATCCTCGGCCGTATTCACACCACGTCAAAGGTTTAGATGGCGTCGGAGTAAGACATCATGTTTCGCAAGCCGACACTTGTATTGTTCTCGGCCCTGACACTCGCCGGTGGCATCCTCGGAACCTCGACGGCCGCCATGGCCGATCCGCCCTGGGCTCGCGGCGGTCGCGGCTTCGAACGGGGTGGTCCGCCCGCCTGGGCGCCTGCCCACGGATACCGGCGCCATCGCGAGTTCGGCGGCTACGAGCGGTCCTACCGGGGCACGCGCTTCGACGAGGGTCGCCGGTACGGCGGGTACCGCGACTACCGCTACTGAGCCTGCCCGCGACCGAGTGACGACGCGAAGCCTATCGGGACGCAGTTCCGGTAGGCTTCGTCGTTTGTGCGTGTTCCGGCCGCTCCCGCCCCGTCGCACCCGGTCACGTTACGAGCGGCCTCGGGCAGGTCACCTCCGGAACGCGGCCTATGACGCGGGCCAGCTCCCCGGCGCTTTGCTGGATGCCAGGTCTGCCGGGTTGTCCCGGTGGCCCATGGCACGCCTGACCGTCGAGCGCGTCGCATCGATGGCCACCGTGGCCGCACCGAGCATCCGTGGCTCGGTCGGACGATTCAGGGCCTGGCGGGCAATGCTGGCGGCCAGATCGTCCACCTCGGCCGCCATGGCCTCGAGGCGCGCGTGGTCGGTCTCCTCCTGTGCGGCCGCGCGCAGTTCGAGGAGGCGGCTCGTCGCCACCTCGATCCGCTCGCGTCGGATGCGGCCCAGCCGCTGGCGCAGCCAGGCCACGGTCGAGCCGACGCCGCCGGCCAGGATGGCCACGAGGTAGATCCAGCTCTCGTATCGCTCGATGAAGGTTTCCTGCTCGCGCTCGTAGTAGTCGATGGCGCCAGGATGGATGGGCAGGTGCGCGCTGGTGGCGTCCGCCGTGTCCTCGTAGGTGGGGCTGGCGATGGCGTCGGCGGCCGGCACCGTGTCGGCCAGGGCGCTGCGCATCTCGAACAGGTGCTGGGTCACCTCGGCGGCGAGGCTGCGCGACAGGTCGGCCCGGGCCACCAGGCGATAGGACGAGCCGACGGTTGCCACATCCTCGGCGGGGAGCCGTGGATTTCCGCCGAACAGGGCCGCCGGGACCGTGACCGCCTGAAGGCGTGGCCAGCGGGCCAGGACGGCCGTAGAATCCGGCACCCCGAACAGGGCGATCTCCTCGTCCGCGCTCTCCTCCTTGACGAGCGCCACGAGGCGCCTGGCCACGGGCGAACCGGGTGTCGTGACCAGAACGAGCGCATCGATCCGATGCGCGCGCAGGGCGGGGCCGACATCGGCTTCCTCCAGGGGCACGAGCGCCACGGCCTTCTGCGGGAGAGTGCCGGTCTGCGGCTCCGTCAGCAGCTCCAGGTCGTGGTGGGCGGCAAGCGTGCCGACGAGCGTACGGTCGGCGGTCCGGCTCGCCAGCATGCCGAGGCGTTTGCCGGCCAGATCCCCGAAGCTCTTGATGCCCGCGCTGGACGGTGCCGCGACGAAGGCCGAGAGCTCGCGCAGGATGGCGAGCGTCATGGCGTTTCCGGGCAGCGCGACGTCGGGGCGAACGACCGCAAGGTCGGCCTTGCCGGCCTTGAAAGCGTCGGCGCTCTCGCGAACGCCGTCGAAGGAGACGACCTTGAGCCTCACCCCGAGCTTTCGCCGCGCCAATTCGTCCGCGTAGGCCTGCAGCAAGGCCGGCTCGCTGCCCCCTTTCGGGGCGACCGCGACCGTCAAGGTGGTGGGCCGCGTCAGATAATAGGTCGCGACGGCCACGAACACGAGCACGAGGGCCAAGCCGAGCAGGAGCCAGTCCTGCCGGCGCCCCGGAAGCGTCATCCTCGTCACGGAAAGGCCCCCATCCCCTCGTTCACTCCCGCCGACGGCACGCCCCATAATGAGGCGGCCGCCGCCCGGACGGAACGACCGGCCTTGAGGTCGTAGTCCCCGATCGGTTCGTCCGCCTCACCGACCGCTGGTCGCGCCGGACGTCGTCGTCGACTTCACCGGCTTCGAACCCGGCTCATGCGACATGGTCTTGGTGCGGGACTCGACGCTCTCGCCGTCGCGGACCTTGGTCTTGGTCTGCGACTTCGAGAAGGTCCCGCCGTCATGCGCCATGGCTTTGGCCTGGCCGTTCAGACCGCCGTTCCCGGTCTCGTTCACGTGGGCGCGGTCCATGGTCTTGCCGCCGGCCGCGCTCCCGCCCGTCGCGAGGGAAGAGCCGGTGGCGCCGTTCGCGCCCGTGGACGTGCCGCCGGTGCCGACGGTGGAGGCGGAGGTGCCGCCGACCGCGGCCGAGCCGGCGCTGCCTCCCGTCGCGCTGCCACGGGCCTGGGCCTGGGCGAGTGCCGGCGAGAGGACCAGCCCGAGAACCGCCAAGGCGGACATCATCTTCGTCATCGTCATCTGAGCCTCACTTCCTGTCCTTGGGGACGGTGACGACGCAATCACCGTCGCCCGTGGTGGTCATCGCGGTGCCGTTGCCCGAGCTCGATGCCGCACTGCTGGTCGAGCCGTTGGCCGACCGCGTCGTCACCGAGGTTCCGCCGGTGGAGGAACTGCGCACGCCATCGGGACCGGCCGTGACCGAACTCGATACCGAACCGGCGTGCTGTCCGGCGTCCGAGTGGACGACCTTGCAGGGTTTGCCGTTCGGGCCGGTGGTGACGACCGTGCTGCCGGAGACGCCGTTCGGTCCCGCGGTCACGGTGCTGGTCTGGGCGTGGCTCACGGAGATACCCGCTAGGACGAGGACGCCGCCGAGAAGCGGCAGGATCTGGCGCGCCATGGTGCAACTCTCCTCGGGAGGGGGGTGGAGGCGGCTCCGACGAGCCGCCCCCGTTGGACCTTGAGCTCGGCGAGCCTCAGCGCTTGTTGTGGCCGGGCGCGTTCTCGGAGTTGCCCGGGCCGCTCTTGTCGTGGCCCGCGGCGCTGCCCGACTTGCCGGCGCTACCCGACTTGCCGGCGCCGTCGGACATGCCGGAAGACGAGCCGCCGGTGCCCATCGACGAGCCGCTGGTGCCCTTGCCGGCCGTCGAGCCACCGGTGCCGACGGTCGAACCGGAGCCGCTGCCCGTACCGGCCGAGGAGCCGCCCGTGCCGACGGTCGAGGAACTCTTGCCGCCGCCTGCGGACGAGCCACCGGTGCCGACCGTCGACGAGGAGCCGGAGCCGCTGCCCGAACCGGCCGAGGAGCCGCCCGTGCCGACCGTGGAGGAGCTGGTGCCGCCGCCGGCGGAGGAGCCGCCCGTGCCGACGGTCGAGGAGGACTGCGCGAGGGCCATGGCGGCACCACCGACCACGAAGGTGGTGGCGAGGGCGGCGACGCGAATGTGCTTCAACATGTTTTTCTCCGGCTGTATCAAACTGTACGAAGCAACAAACGGAGATATCGAAACTACCGTTCCAAGTTTTTGCGACTTTTCTAAGCAAATCGACTAAATGAACGGCAGCTTAACGGCAGGGCGTTTTGACTAGATAGGCACAATCACCATAAGGCCCGCAGCCTCGTTGCTGCGAGCCGCCTTCGTGGCTTCCGCACGCCCTGTCGCGCGATCGTCCGCCGCTGTTCGCCGGCGGATGCCGAGGGGGATAGGTCGTCGGCTCCCCCCAAACGGGTCAGGCCTTGCCGGTGACCTTGCCGGCGACGTGCTGGGCGCCTTCCTTCGCGTCCCCGGTGGCCTTCTGCGCGTCGCCCTTCGACGCCTGCGCCTTGCCTTCGGCCTGGAGCTTCTCGTTGCCGGTCGCCGAACCGATGCCCTGCTTTGCGTTGCCGACGGCCTCGTTGGCGAGACCCTCGATTGTGTCCGTGGCGCTGCTCATGGCGAGGTTCCCTGGCCGTGACCGAGCGGTCCCGGGGCTCAGGAACGGCGACCCGTGCGATCCCGTTCCGAGGACGCAGGACCTCGTCATCGAGACGGGCAAGCCCACCGGATACATCATGTCCGTGGACGGCTTCCTCGGCATGGGCGAGCGCGATGTCGTGGTCGATCCGTCCTCTGTGGCGCTGACCGGCGACACCGGCGCCGAGACGTGGAAGGCGTCCGTGAGCACCGGCAAGGGTGCCCTGAAGGCCGCCCCCGAGTTTCAAGTGCGACGGCAAGTTCGAGCGCCGAGCACGAGCCACGGGAGCGCTTCGGCGCTCCCGTCCCTCAGGCGAGTTCGAGTTCCAGGGCGACGTCGGTGAGGTAGAGGGCGATGCGGCGCGCACTGCTGGGGGTCGGGCCCTCGACGCTGAAGCCGACCGTGAGGGCTTGGCCCTCGTAGTACCGAAGGACCGATTCCGCCTTGAGGGCGACCTCACGCTCCGCCGCAGCGGTCAGGACGCGCCGTCCGTCGCGGGTCTCAAGGATGACGCGAAAATCGTCGACACTCGACATGGCTCATCTCCCGAGAACGGCAGCCATGGACGTTGACCGGACCCGCGCAAGGCGGAAGCAACGAAGATGCCGGCGGAACCGTTCCGTCCCGACGCATCCATTGCCTCCTCGTCCGGGCCGCGACGTGGCCCGCCGTATCGATCCGGCTCACGCTTGGGTCTGCGCAATGTACTTGGGTCTCCGCAAGCGACTTGGGTCCGCGCAAGGTATTCACCGCGGCCATGGAGCCAGATCGGCCCGGAACGGTTTTCGGAACCCTGGCATTACCGACATCCGTCCTGACGACACCGGGACGCGTATCCCGCCCAACGTGGGATCAAAGCGAGGTGACTTTATGAGACTGTCCGGACTGGCGGCTGCGGCCGTGACGATTGCCGCCCTGGCCGCTCCTGCCGCCGTGGCGGGCGAGACCCCGAAGGCCCTCCTGCACGGCAATTACTGCGGGCCCGGCAACAACGCGCCGCTCGCACCCATCGACGCCCTGGACGCGGCCTGCGCCCGGCACGACGAATGCACCCCGGACGGCGGCCTGGCATCGAAGGCTTGCAACCTGCGCCTCCAGTCGGAAGCCGAGGGCGTGGCCCAGGACCCATCGCAGCCGGCCGACCTGCGGGCGCTTGCCGGCGTCGTCGCCTCGGGCGCCGCGATGATGCCGTCCAGGCCGGGATCCCGCGCCATCGCCCCGGCCGGTATCCGTCGCGTCGATGAAGCTCCGGCCTTGGCTCGTCCCGACGGCGACGCGGCACCGACCGAAGACACGGACGACGCGGATCCCGAATAAGCGCGTTCGGTGCGCGGGAGAGTTAATCCTCCGAGATCATGGTCAACCGGTAGCTGTAATGCTGGGGTTGCTGTATCAGACTAACCGAATGACCAAGTTTTGGCGCAACCGTTCTTTCGAGTTTGGAGTTCTTGGGACGGACACCGACGGAATACCCATCGGATCGAAGGAACACACCATGCGCAAGCCATTCGCTCTCGTCTTCCTCGCCGCCTCCCTCGCCGGCTTCGCCGCCCCCGCATCGGCCGAGGACACCACCGTGATCCGCCGGGACAGCGCCCCGAGCGTTTCGGTGGAGCGCCGTGAGGGTGTCGTCGAGCGCCGCGAGGTCACCACCGGCAGCGTCGATTGCGGCTCGAAGACCGTCCACAAGGAGGACGGCATGGGCAACTCCAAGACGGTCCACAAGGAAGGCTGCAACTGATTCGACGCCCCTCTGACGCTTCAGGAGATGTCCCCATGACGAACAAGCTTCTTCTCGCCCTGTCGGCGGCCGGGATGCTCGCCCTGCCGATCACCGCCCAGGCACAGGGTACCCTTCGCGGCGCCGCCGAGGGTGCCGAGCGCGGCGCCGATGCGGCCGGTCCCATCGGCGGCATCGTCGGTGGGGCCGTCGGTGCCGCCACCGGCACGGTCGGCGGCATCCTCGGCATCGACGACCGTCCCCGCTTCCGCTCCTACGTGCGCGAGCGCGGCGTTCGTTCGTATAGCTGGGGCGGCCCGGTCCAAGTCGGCACCGTGCTCCCCGACGACGAGGTCACCTACTACGACGTGCCCAGCGAATACCGGGCCCGACCGGGCTACCGCTACACCGTGGTGAACGACCGGCCGGTGCTGGTGGACCGCAGCCGCCGCATCGTCGAGGTCATCGACTGAGATCGTCGGCCGCGTCGCCGACACAGGAAAGCCCGCCCGGCACCGCCGCGGCGGGCCTTCCTTTTGCCGGATACCTCAGGCGAGGCTGCGGTCCTCGTCGAGACCGAGGAGACCGGCCAGCAGCGTCCGTGCCCGGCTGACGCGGCTCTTCATCGTACCGACCTGGCAGCCGATCATCTCCGCTGCGGCCTCGTAGGTCATCCCCTGCGCCGCCACCAGCACCAGAGCCTCTCGCTGGAGGGCGGGCATGTTGGCGAGGTGCTTCCAGACCACCCTCAGGTCGCTGCTCGCCTCCTGCGCGGCCGGGGTCTCCATGCGGCCCGCGAGTGCGCCATCGGCGTCCTCGACCTCGCGCTTGCGCTTGCGAATCTCGGTATAGAACTGGTTGCGCAGGATGGTGCAGAGCCAGGCTTTGAGGTTGCTGCCGGGCTCGAAACGGTGCCGGTTCGCCCAGGCCTTCAGCAGCGTTTCCTGTACGAGGTCGTCGGCCGCCGTCTGATTCACGGCGAGGGAGACCGCGAAGGCGCGCAGGCCCGGCAGCGCGGCCATGAGTTCGGTTCGGAATACGTCGCCCGAGACCGTGGCGGCCGGTAATGACCCAGCCTCAAGTCTGGCGATCAGGTCGAGCAGCGCGTCTGGCTGCGGCTCCGCGAGGAACGCGGCATAGAGGGACCGGAGCTCCGAACCGAGATGCGTGCGAACGGCCTCGGGCATCCCACGTTCGGAATCGCCTCCGCTCGACGCTTCGAGGACGGGATCGGCCTGCGCAACCGTCGCGGTTTCCGGGGAACTTCCTGCCGCCATGCCTATCTCCGACCTCCCTCACGTCTTCGTTGCACCCAGTCATTTTCGGCAAATCACCCGGGAGGTTCTGGCAAACCAAGCCTGAACGCCGCCTAACAAATTCTTCATCCAATTGCAGACCGAGCGTGGCGGTTTTGTCCGTCCGCGCGGGGGCTTCGGTCGCATGCGCGGGGAGGAGGGGACGGAGCGTGTCCTGACGTCCCTTCGGTGATCGTCCTCGGCCGGCGGGGATGACCGTCGCTGACCGTCACAGGCAGATGGACCGACGCGGGCGAAGGGCACCGCACTGCGCCGAAGCCATCGCCCGCAGGCGCCGTAACAGGCCGTGACATGCGGTATGACGTGACATGCGGTCTGACGTGGTCGCCGCTTACGGCTCCGCTTCTCCCCCACTTGCGGAGGACCGAGGCGGCGGACCCGAAGGTCTGTCAGGGGCTATGCTCTGCCGTTGCGCAGAGCGAGGGGCTTTGTCCGCTTTCAAGCGACGCCAGCAGCAATATGTCCGACCAGGTTGGGTCGGTTGCGGGCGGCACCGGGCCCTGGGTTTCGACGACGAGACGCCTGATGCACCCGGGTCAGGCGTCGACCTTCGGCGGCTCGCCGTGGGCGGCCCGCAGGTTCGCCGCCATGGCCTGGAACTTTGTCTGCGAGTCCTTGGCCCCCAGGTCGTCGGGCTGGATCACCCCGGCCGACATCACGAGTTTCGCCGCGTCGTCGACGCTCATGGCGATCTCCACGATGTCGGTGCGCGGCAGGTAGAAGAAGAACCCGGTGGTGGGATTGGGCGCGCAAGGGAGAAACACGCCGACATGGTCGCCCCCCGGCGCGAGCGCGTTCTGCACGTCCGGCGCGGCCGGGGCGGAGAGGAACACCACCGACCACGTGCCCTTCACGGGGAATTCCACGAGGCCGACGGTGCGGAACGAGGTGCCGTTGGCCGAGAACAGCGTCTCGAAGATCTGGCGCAGGCCCTTGTAGAGCCCCGAGATCACGGGGGTGCGGGCGAGCAGCACCTCGCCGAACTCGACGACGCTGCGCCCGACGAGGTTGGCGGTGAGGAAGCCCAGCAGCGTCACCGCCACGAAGGCGATGAGGAGGCCGAGCCCCGGAATCGAGAACGGCAGGTAATGGTCGGGCAGGTAGCTCGCCGGCACGAGCGGCTTCACCCAGCCGTCGATGAGGCTGATGAACCACCAGGTCAGGTAGATCGTGATCGCCAGCGGCCCCGACACGATGATGCCGGTGAGGAAGTAGGTGCGCAGGCGTCCCCGCGCGCTCACCCGCGGGCGGGCGCCGGCCTCGGCCTCGGGTGGGGGGAGCGGTGGGGGGATGGTGGGCGCCACGGATGCACTTTCGGCCGGGGGGAACGGCGCCCCGGGCGGCCCTCCGCCTGGGAGGCGGCGGGAGGACGGTCGCCCGGGCAAGCTTGACCCCGGCCCTAGAGGTAGCCCCTGTGCCGGTCCGGCTCAAGGCCGCCGCGCGGGGTTCGGCGCGCCGCCGCGTTGCGGAGCGGGCCCGCAGGGGCTTAAGGCTAAGGGCATGACCGAGAAGCTGACGATCCGCGCCCTGTGCGACCTGGGCCTCATCTCCGAGACCGACGTGAAGGCGGCGGTGGACGCCTACATGGCCGACCCGATGGC
>NZ_JAIEOF010000041.1 GCF_019750675.1 Methylobacterium sp. | reverse complement strand
CGGGACCGAGGTCACCGCGAGCCCAGATCACCGCGCCGCCTGACCGCCGCCGTCACCTAAAATCCTGCATAGCTCCCCGGAAGCCTGTCGAACCCATGAAGATCAGCCTCATCACGCCGGCCGCGAAGACATCCCGCGCCGGCAACCGGACCACGGCAGTGCGCTGGGCTCGCATCCTCGGCGATCTCGGCCATCAAGTCGATGTGGCGACGACGTATGAGGACGATGCGGACGCCGATCTGATGCTGGCGCTGCACGCCTGGCGCAGCTCCTCGTCCATCGCGCGGTTCAAGGCGCGCCATCCGGAACGGCCGCTCATCGTCGCCCTCACGGGCACGGACATCTACCACTATCTCGCCGCGGATCCCGAGCCGACCCTGCGCTCGCTCGACCTCGCGGACCGGCTGATTGGCCTGCACGATCTGGTCCCCGCCGCACTTCCTGAACGCCATCGCCAAAAGGTCGACGTGGTGTTCCAATCCGCCTTGCCTCGTCGACGGCGCTGGGCGGCCTCCGAGGAGGCTTTCGAAGTCCTGGTGATCGGGCATCTACGCACCGAGAAAGACCCGTTCTGCGCCGCCCGTGCGGCCCGGAGGCTTCCGGTGCGGTCCCACATCCGCATCGTCCATCTCGGTGGTGCCCATGAGGAAGTCTGGGCGACCCGGGCACGGGCCGAGATGGCTGACAATTCGCGATACCTATGGCTCGGGGATCGTCCCCAATCCTTGGTGCGGCGCTGGCTGACCCGTGGCCGGGTCATGGTTCTGAGTTCGCGTCAGGAGGGCGGCGCCAACGTGGTATCGGAGGCTATCGCAGCCGGACTGCCGGTCATCGCCTCCGGCATTCCCGGTACCATCGGTCTGCTTGGTCCCGCATATCCGGGCTACTTCCCGATCGGTGACGACGCCGCCCTCGCCGGCATGCTTCTGCGAGCCGAAGAGGATCCACAATTTCTCCGAGCTTTGAGCAATGGAGGTGCAGCGCGCGCATATCTGTTTTCACCGGCGCAGGAGCGCGAATCTCTACGACGCGTCGTCGTGTCGATAAGCATAGAAGTTTGACCCCAGTAGAACTCGCTCTAAGAACTTGAAACTTCGGGAACATGAAAAGTCGAGGCAGGGTCACGATCGACGTCGATCGTGACCCTGCCTAGCTATCCGAAATTCTTAAGCCCGCAATGGCTTAGCCCTGCTCTAGGGTAGGGTCAATTTTTGGAAGCAGTTTCAGACCCGCAGGAAATTTAGACCGATAAGGCGCCATTCTGGACCCGTGTCGGTCAGCCTCAG
Source organism: Methylobacterium sp. (assembly GCF_019750675.1). Taxonomy (GTDB): domain Bacteria; phylum Pseudomonadota; class Alphaproteobacteria; order Rhizobiales; family Beijerinckiaceae; genus Methylobacterium. The sequence continues at coordinate 14,396 of NZ_JAIEOF010000041.1, read as the reverse complement.
GGACCCCGGGCAATCGAGTGCCTCCACCACGCAGTCGATGCTGGGTCGACATCACCATCGAAATGCAAGATCCGTCGCCAGCTCCCGAGCACCTCATTCCCAAGGGGATTTTCGCCTTTCGATGGCGCTCCCTCTTTAAGGGTCGCGTTCAGAGCGATACAACGATTCGATGACAGCACCGAAAGAAATCGAACTTAAGTTGGTCTGCGACGCGTCCGACCTGACCATTCTGCGGGAGCACCCGCGTCTTCGGGGCGCCGTCGGCGAGGAGCGGGATCAGCTGAACTCCGTCTACTTCGATACGCACGACGGGCGGCTGCGCGAGGCCGGATACGTCCTGCGGGTGCGGGGCACGAAGGATGGATACGTGCAGACCGCGAAGGGCGCCGGCGACGGATTGCTCGAACGGTCGGAGTGGGAGCGGCCGGTCGAGGGACCGGAACCCGACCGCGACGCCCTGGAAGGTACGCCCCTGGCCAAGTTGCTGGGAAAGAACACGAAGCTCGCGCCTATGTTCACGGTTGCCGTCGAGCGCCTCGCCTATCATGTCGAACAGGGTGCCTCGCGCATCGAGGTCGCGTTGGATCAAGGCCGCATCACTCAGACCGCCGGGAAGCGCGCTTCCGACGCCGTGACCATCAGCGAGATCGAACTCGAACTGAAGGAGGGTTCGCCGGCCGACCTCTTCGACCTCGCCCACGAGATGTGTTCCCAGGTCTCTGTGAGGCTCGGGGTCCGGACCAAGCCGGAGCGCGGGTTCGCCCTGATCGACGGTGAACCGAACGGCATGCGCAAGGCGGAGCCGGTCCTGCTTTTGGAAGAGATGACGGCGGCCGACGCCTTCCGAAGCATCGCCCACGCCTGCTTGCGGCACATGCGTCTCAACGAGGATGTCATCCTCGAACGTCGCGATGTCGGCGCCCTTCACCAGACGCGTGTCGCGATCCGCCGCCTGCGGTCGGCGTTCTCGCTCTTCGGCGACATGATCGCGGACGGCCGGAGCGAGGCCATGCGGGCCGCCCTCAAGCGGCTCTCGGCGCCGCTGGGCCGGGCACGCAACCTCGATGTCTTCCTAACCAGGACCTTACCCGCCGAGCGTGCGCGCCATCCGGACGAGGGTGGGCTGCTCAACCTGGAGAAGCACCTCGAAGCCCAGCGCACCGAGGCCTATGAGGCCGTCCGGAAGACCCTGGCCTCGGAGGAATGGCGCAGGTTCATCCTCGAACTGGTGGCCTGGATCAACGCCGGATCATGGCTCACGTCCGGCGACGACAGGGATGCCCGACGCCGTGATCAGCCGGCGATTGCGTTCGCGGCCGGCGTGCTGGAGAAACGCAGGCGTCAGGTCAAGAAGCGTGGTCGAGACCTTGAGAGCCTTAACGCCGAGGAACGCCATAACGTCCGCATCGCGGCGAAGAAGCTGCGTTATGGCGCCGAGTTCTTCGCGGGCCTTTACATTGATAAGAAAGCCAGCAAGCGCCACATGGCGTTCGTTGCGGCACTCGAAGACCTGCAAGACAGCCTGGGCGATCTTAACGATATCACCACCGGTCACGAGTTGCTTAACGAGTTGACCGAGGCCGGTTCGGGCTCGGCGTTGTTCGCGGCGGGGATGACGGCCGCGGATATCGAGGCAAGGGCAACGAAGCTCGTGGCTTCGGCAGCGAAGGCGCATGAGGCATTGATCGACGTGCGGCCATTCTGGCGTTGATGCAGTGCCCAGCCAAAGACGGTGCCGGCGAGGACGTGCGTCAATGCGGGCGGCGGATGCCTGAGGTGGCTTACTGCTCGGCATGGGACGAGGGCAGTTACGAACCGTTCGCCCGTGTATGCATCCAGATTGGCGCTTGTCATGTGTGGGGACGGCGGCCGGCGAGGGGCGTCCCCACACGAGCCTCGATCCAGCTCGGGGACAGGATGTCGCCGGCCTCTGTGATGATCCAGGTCCGGACGTCCTCCGCCGCCATGGCCTTGCCGGCCGCATCGAGCGCCTCGCGAAGGGTCACATAGTCCTTGCTCCGCGCAATCCTAGCGGGAGTCGTACGAGGCCAGACCGTTAACGCGGCCGCCTGATCGAGGTCATGGATTTGCATGGCATCACGATCCTGGCAGAAGTGCTATGGACTACAATGCTCACGTGACCGGTGTTTGACGCCAACGAAGAGCAATATGATCTTGCAGGACGCGGACGCGCCTAAGTGATCCGTCCTTATTAAGCAGTAGTCCACCATGCCCCCGCGCCCATGGGCGCTCCTAAAGCCGTGCGTTAGGTTGAACGAGGCCAGGCGGAAGTGCGTCCACAGTGCGTGCCCCGTGAACCGCGCACCGACCAGGGTGACCATGTCGTCGAGCACAGGTGGATGCCTAGCGCTTCAGAGCCTGATCCTGGCCACGCACCCGATCTGGATCAGAACAACGGAACGGGCGCCCCGAGAACGTTCGAAGGCGTTTTCATGAGGCACCCGAACCATCAGGGATGAGTGAGCCCTAAATCCGGCCTATTGGACCATGTCGTCCTGGGCCATCTCGGGCATGCCCTGCATGCCGGTGATCGGCGAGATGGCCATCATCTTCCCGTTCTTCAGCTTCACGACGTTGAACTTTCGCCCCGTCTTGCTGTCGGTCGCGACGCCGACCATCATCTGCTGGGGCGCGAACTGCGAGACGGTAAAGTCATGCCCCCACGCTGAAAAGGTTTGCTGGGCCAAAGCATATCCAGATGTTGTGACAATGAGCGCGCCGGCGAGCGTCAGTGTTTTCATCATGACATAACTCCAAAGTTATTATTGGATTTAGACTTTCGAGGAATGTACCAGCGCCGTGAAATGCCGATTGCGCATCAAGACGATGCCCTCCGGCTTCGAACTTCGAGGACGTGCGGTCCAACCCGACGCGGCTGATCCCGCGCAAACCTGCTGGAGCGGGCCAAATCGTATGCACTTCCGATAGGAAACCGCTCCGGGATCTCAGAGCGACCCGACGGACGGATCGGACGCGTTCTCGTGGAGGACAAGCCCTTCCACCTCGTCGACCGCCCGCTCCCAGGGCGCGTCGGCGAGTGCCTTACGGGTGTTCTCGTAACCAGCCTGCCGCCGCGCCGCGATGCCGTCGCGGCTGAAGTCGACGTCGCCCGTATGGTCCTGGCCCTCCACCGGCTGTGCGAGGAGCCGCACCACATGCATGCGCGTCAGGCATCCGAAGCTCTCAAGCTCCCGCACCTCCGGCGTTTGTCGCTCCTCCTCCGGCAGGCGCCTGGCGAGCTCCGCGACGACGTGGCGGAGCCGGTGCAACTGCTTCTGCCGAGTGATGTGGGTATGGGCGCGGCTCGCGTATTGCAGGTCCTTTTGGCGGCCCATCACCTCCCAGATACTGGTTGGCTCCGCTCCCTCCGGATTCCAGATATGGATCGCGAACACCAGGGAGTTCCGGCGCGGGTTGTCGTCGAACACCGCCTCGACAGGCGTGTTCGAGAGGATACCTCCGTCCCAGTAAAGCTGGCCGTCGATGCGGACCGCCGGGAAGGCTGGAGGCAGCGCTCCGGAGGCCATGACATGGCGTAGGTCAAGACGCATGTCCCGGCTGTCGAAGTAACGCATCTGCCCGGTGCCCACGTTCGCCGCCCCCACCGTGAGGCGGCAGCCGCCGTGGTTCAGCGTCGGTTGGTCGACGAGATCCCGCAGCGTCGCCTCAAGCGGGCGGGTCGAGTAGTAGCCCGCCTGCTCGGCACCAAGCGGCACATGCGGCCCGGCAAAGGCAAACGGGTTGGGAGTGAAGAACGGTTCGATCCCTTGCGTGATCGTCAGCCAGTTGGCGGCGTAGGTGCCGAACACCGGCAGCGCCGACAAAGTCCGATGCAGCGGACCATGCTCGACCCGGCTCCAGAACGCATCGAGACGTTCGAGGCGGCGCTCCAGGGGATTTCCCGCGATCAGGCTGGCGTTGATGGCACCGATGGAGGTGCCGATGACCCAATCGGGCTCGATCCCGGCCTCGTGCAGGGCCTGGTAGACGCCGACCTGGTAGGCGCCGAGAGCCCCGCCTCCCTGTAACACCAGCACGATCTGCCCGAATCGCCTGCGCAGGCCATGGGCGAGCGACTCGGGTTCGGGTGCCGTTGGCGCGGAAGACGAGTTCGTGGGAGGTTGAGGTGGGACCGTATCGAGCATGGCATCCTCCATCGCGGTCCGGGCTCGATCCGCCGGGCTTCGGATTTATGTCACACCTCGGGCCGAACTCGGCTCGCGCAGGCCCAATGTCAGGGCCGCCGCCAGGGCGAGCGAGGCCGCCACGCCGAGGACGCAGGCGCCCCAGCCCCAGCGCTCGAACACCTGTCCAAGGACGGCCGTGCCAGCGAGGCCGCCGAGATAGTAGAAAAAGAGGTACAACCCGCTCGCCGACGTCCGCTCTCCCGTTGCGGACCGGCCGACGACGCTCGTGGCGATGGCTTGCGCCAGGAAGGTGCCGACCCCGACGAGGACGAGACCGGCCAGGACGAGCGGGAGGGCCATGGACGTCAGCAGCGGCAGGCCGAGCCCGGCAATCAGCAGGCCCACGGCCAAGCCGCGTCGGAGCCCGAGCCGAGCGCTCACGCGTCCGGCCAGCGGCGTGATCACCAACGAGGGCAGAAAGACGAAGTAGACGAAGCCCAGCATCATCGGTCCGACCAGGAAGGGCGAGCCGATCAGGACGAAATTCACGAAGGTGAACGTTCCCAGGAAGGCGAACAGGATGCAGAAGCCGATGCCGAAGGCGGCCAGTAGCGTCGGGTTGGCGAAGTGTTCAGCCCAGACGGCGAACGGCGAGGTTTGCCCGTGCCGGCCCATGTCTGCGCTCGGTTTGGGCGGGGGGGCTCTCAGCACGAGCACGGCGAGGCCGGCGCCGGCGAGGTTCAGCAGCGCGAAGGCGATGAAGTTCGAGACCAGCCCGAGGTGGTCGACGAGGGCGGCGGCGACGAGCCGGCCGACAAGGTTGCTGGCAACGTTCCCGGTCACGTATGCCGCGAAGGCACCGGCCGCGGCCGACGCGGAGCAAGCCTCGCCCAGGTAGGCGAGGGTCAGCGTGAAGGCCGCCGCCATGCAGATGCCCTGCAGCACCCGGAGCGCGGCAAAGGTCATGAGGTCCGGCAGGGTACCGAGCAGCGCTGTCGGGATGGCGAGAAGCAACAGGCTGACGACCACGCCGCGGCGTCTGTCGATACGCCGACCGAGCAGGGCTACTCCGAGACCGCCGAGGGCCATGCCGAGCGTGGTCGCGTTGACGGCGAAGCTGATCGTGGCGGCGCTCACCCCGTAGGCCTGGGCGAGGGACGGCAGGATGGCCTGGGTTGCGAACAGGTCCACCACGGTCAGGAATGCCATCAGGCCGATGACCAGGTTGCGGACGAGGTCACCCGCGTAGCTGCCCTCGCGCAGCGTAGGCCCGTTCAGGCCGACCGTACCGGGATGGGTCATGGCCCGCCTCCTTGCCTTCTCGCGGCCTCACATCTCGTGAGGATCGCCCTTCACGTGGAAGAGGTCGGCCGACAGAAGGACGGCGGTCGTGCTGCCGGTGTTCTTCCACCAATGCGCGGTGGCGTGCGTCTCCGTCGTCGCCTCGCCGGCCTTGTGGGTGATCGGCACCGCGCACGTGCTCGCGTATTCGACCACCTCGCCTGCGACGACGTATATGATGGCCGGGCGGTCGCCGTGGCTGTGCCAGGGGACGATGCCGCCTGGCTCGATCACCAGCCGCCGCAACCGGAACTGCCGGTCCTTTATGCCAACCGGCTCCTTCACGAGGTCGGTCGAGGCGATCACGGTGTCGGTCACGCCCTTGGCCAAGGCCTTGCTCTCGGCCTGCCCATTGCCGCTCGCGGCCACCTTGTCCGCCGGGCAGGAACCAGCCTGTGCCGTGCTGGCGCCGAGCGCGATGGCCGCAATCGTGATGAGTGAGCTTCGCAGGTTGCATCTGACCGCATTGCGGATCTTCGGGATCGTGGCCATCGCTGCCCTCCTGGATGGACGTCGGAACCATCCCGGTCGGGATGCGCCTGGATCATCCGAGGGTAGCGGCCGCGGCAGAAATGCCGTTACGGCGTAGGGACGATGCCTTGCGGTTATCGGCTCGGCGCCCGCCTCACGCGGATACCAGCGGCTCAGGAGTAACCTCCTCGCCCAGATCGAACCGGCTGGGAGGCCAGCGATATCGGCCGAGCGCCGCCACGAGCGCCGCGAGTGGCGATGACCAGCGCCGGCCCGCAACCGTGACGAGACAGACCTGCCGGGACACGACCGGGTCCATCACCGGCAGCAAGGCGATGCCCGGCAGGGTGACGGAGAACTCGGGCAAGAAGCAGACTCCCATCCCGGCCGCCACCATGCTCTGGATCCAGTCCTCACGCTCACTGCGATGGGACCGAAGAATTCCGGTGCCTTGCTCGCGCAGGAGTTCGGCGAGCCGGTCGCGGTACTCGCAGTTGATCCGCTGCAGATAGATCTGACCTTCCATGTCGCTCATCGAGATCGCGTTACGGCGGGCGAATTCGTGGAGCAACCCGCAGGCGACCGTGAAGCGCTCCTCGTAGATCGGGCTCGCTCGCAGATTGTCGCAGAACCCGTCCGGTTGCGCCATGATCGCCACGTCGAGCTCGCCCGCGAGCAGCATCTCCGACAGGCGGGCCGGTACGCCCTCGATCAAGGTCAACTCGATGCCCGGATGAGCCACCCGAAAGTGGTTCAGGAAGCCGACGAAGCGCATCGGCCCGATGGTGCACATCACGCCGAGCGTGAGCTGCGCCCCTTCCAGGCGCAGGAAGCGAGAGGCGGCCCGCTTGGCGCGCTCGCGTCCCGCGTTCATCTCGCTGAACTCCGGCTCAAGCAGACGTCCAAGATCGGTCAGGTGCACGTGACCGCGCTCGCGCGAGAACAGCAACCCACCGAGTTCGTCCTCCAGCTTCTGGATCGCCCGGGTCAGCGCGGGTTGCGTCACGCTGCAGCGCTCGGCCGCCTTGGTGAAGTTGCCTAACTCGCTGACCGCGAGAAAGTAACGGATCTCGTGGATCTCCATCGCCGCCTCCTACCCCCCGTTGCTTTTCAACTCGCCCTCGACACCGGCGATTGCGAATAATGAAAACGCATCGACCCAATTACGCCTCGGCATTGGCGCGCACGAGACTTGAGCGATCAATCTCCATCGGAACCCGCCATAGTCCATCAGGGCAACAGCAATGTTACGGATACTTCAGTCGGCCGGGCTCGACCGGACCGGAACGACGCGTCCGCTCGACGGGCGCGTGGCCATCGTCACCGGTTCCACGAGCGGCATCGGGCTTGCCATAGCCAACACCTTGGCCGAGCAGGGCGCCTTGATCGTAATCAATGGCCTCGGCGACGAGGCCGAGATCACGCGCCTCTGTCACGATCTGAGCGAGCGGCACCAGACGTCCGTGCGCTACGACGATGCCGACCTCTCGCAGCCCGGCGCCGTCATGGACCTCGTCGACCGTTCGGCGCGCGCACTCGGGCCCGTCGAGATCCTCGTGAACAATGCCGGCATCCAGCATGTCAGCCCCATCGAGGAGTTCCCGCCCGAAAAGTGGGACGCTATCTTGGCCATCAATCTTTCGGCGGTGTTTTACGCGACGCGCTCGGTGCTGCCCGACATGCGTCGGCGCGGCTGGGGCCGGATCGTCAACGTGGCCTCGGCGCACGGGCTGATCGGATCGCCGTTCAAGAGCGCCTACGTGGCGGCCAAGCATGGCGTCGTGGGGCTGACCAAGGTCACGGCCCTGGAGACTGCCGAGGTCGGCATAACCTGCAACGCGGTCTGTCCCGGCTACGTCTGGACCCCGCTCGTCGCGGATCAGGTGCACGCGCAGGCGGCCGCGCACGGCATCTCGGAGGAGGAGGTCGTGCGTCAGGTGTTCCTCGCCGAGCAACCGAACAAACGCTTCGTCACCGTCGAGGAGATCGCCGGTACCGTCGCCTTCTTATGCAGCCCGGCAGCGGCCTCGATCACGGGCGCCTCGATCAACGTCGACGGTGGCTGGACGGCCCATTGAGGAGGCAGCGCGCCGACCCTTCCCCATGCAACGCTGGCCTTCCTCCAACCGGCGGCTTTTAGGCTGGGGAGGTCCATTTTCGGCCTCGCGGTCATACGGGTAAGGAACGCTGCTCCCCCTGGCGGGCATCGGCGCACCTCAGGCGCCCGGAACAAGCACGCCTGAACGTCGGGTTGGCAAGTCTTCCTGAGCGACGGCTACGAACGAGCGTCCGGCGGGCCGGAGGCAGGGCGGCGCCGTGCGGCGATATCTGTCGCCACACGGCGGATCTTAGCTCCCCGGGACGGATGTCAGCGGGTTGAGCCGGTATGGTTGCCATACATCATTTCCGAATCGTCCGCATAGGAGAGCCGGTCTCCCAGTTTCTCGATCGACTGCATGGCCATCATCTTGCCGTTCGGTAACTTGACGACGTTGAACGTCCGCCCGGTCTTCTTGTCCTTGGCGGTGGCGACGGGAAGCTGTCGGGTCTCGAACGGGCTGAGTTCGACGTCCGAACCGGCGACGCTCAATTCCTTGAGCGTCTCGGAAGTCGCGGGCAAGGCCGTCAGAGCGCCCATCAGGGCGAGAGCGGCGACGGGAATACGGAAATTGCGAGACATTTCATTTTCCTATCAAGGGCGACCTTTCGCTGGAAAGGTCAGGTAATCCCCGCGATGGTGATCCCGAGGTTCTTCGGGCCGCGGAGGGAAGCGCCCGGCCGGTAAGGCGGCGGGTCATCTAGGAGCCGGGGGGCGACGAGGCGCCGGCAGAGCGTCACGAGAGCGATCTCAGCCTCGATGCGCGCCAGGGGTGCCCCGGCGCAGTAGTGAAGCCCGCCGCCGAACCCGAAATGCTGGTTGTCCCGGCGATCCGGATCGAACCGGTCCGCGTCCGCGAAGCGTGCCGGGTCACGGCTCGCGGACGCGAAGAGCAGGATTACTGGCGATCCCGCCGGGATCGTCACCCCCGCCACGTCGATGGCACCCAGCGCCTTGCGGGTGCGAAAGTGGACGGGGGGCTCGTAGCGCAGCATCTCCTCGATCACGCGGGGTGCTCGCGCGGGGTCAACCTTGAGCCTTTCAAGCTCGTCCGGGTGCCTGAGCAGGGTGAGCATTCCGTTGGTGATGAGGTTCACCGTCGTCTCGTGGCCCGCAACGAGAAGCAGGATCGCTGTCGAGATGAGGTCGATGTCCCCCATCGCCGGACGACCTTGGCCGCCACGGGCGGCGAGGCCGCTGAGCATGTCGTCAGCCGGCCGCCGACGCTTCTCGCGGATCAGCCGGCGCATGTAGTCCGAGATCGCATCGAAGGTCGCGGTGATCTCCCGCCGCCCCGCCTCGTCGTGGCGCGCGTCGGGCTCCAGGGCCGTCGCGAGGCGGATCGCCCAGGCATGGAACTGCGCCTCGTCGGCCTCGGGCACGCCGAGAAGCTCGCAGATAACAGCGACGGGAAGGGGATAGGACAGGTCGTCCACGAGGCAGACCGTGTCGCGGCCCCGGCACGCGTCGATCAGGGTATCGACGAGCCGGGCGACCTTGGCGTGGGACTCCCGCACCCGGGCGATGGTGAACTCCTTCATCACGAAGTCGCGCAGGGTGTCGTGGTCGGGCGGGTCGCGAAAGATCAGCGGACGGTGGGCGTTGACCACTCGGTTCCTGATCGGGTTGAGGATCCAGTCCCTCAGGGGGTTGCCCGTGGGGGGCCGCCGGGAGGGCGGCAGGTCTTCGGAGCTGAGCCGGGGATCGAAGATGAGGCTCCTCACTGCGGCATGGGTACTGACGACGAAGCTGCCGTCGGCTTGGCGGGAGACCGGCGTCTCGCGTAACCTTCCGTACAGCGGGTAGGGATCCGGCCGGTTCCTCGGGTCGAGGACCTGCGCAAACAGCGTGTCGTCACCCATGGGCCGCCTCCAGGGTCGGCGCGGCCTGGTCGGTGGAACGCCGCGGGACGGGGAAGCCAGGCTCCAGCCACTCGATCCGCGGCTGGTCGGTGGCGCCGAGGATCGGCGGGAAGGCCGACCCTGCGGCGACGGCCTCGGCATAGGCGGGTAGCCAGCGCGCCTGATCGAAGGAGACGGCGGCGACGCTGCGCCCGGCCCTGCCGTAAACCGCCAGGAACCGCTGCGAGGCCCGCGCCCCCTGGACGACGGCCAGGGCGTCCGCCCCCTCGGTGAGGCCGACGAGCTTGATGTTGAGGCCGAACTGGCTCGACCAAAAGGCCGGCAGGTGGCCGTACGGAGGCTGTTCGGAGGGACGGGCCAGCATGTTGGCGGCCGCGTGCCGGGCTTGGTCCACCGCGTTTCCCCAGTGCTCGACCGTCATCGGGCGATTGCCGGTGAGGGGGTTGGGCCAGCGCGCGACGTCGCCGGCCGCGTAGATTGCGGGATCGAGCTCACCCGCGAGGGTCATCGCCCGGCAGGCTGCGTCGCAGGTCAGGCCGCCCGCATCGGCGCGGAGGCCCGCCGCGGCGAGCCATCCGGTTTCGCGCGTCGCGCCGAGGGCCACGATGACGAGGTCCGTCGCGATCGTTGCGCCGCCCGGCAAGTGAGCGCGGCGCACCCCGCCCTTCTCGCCGGAGAACGAGTGAATCTTGGTGTTCATGCGGATGTCGACGCCGGCGTCCCTCATCCGCCCGGCGAGCGTGCCACCGATGACGGTCCCGAGCAGGCGAGCGAGGGGCGTCGGGTTGGGGTCGACGAGGGTGACGTCCAAGCCAAGGTCTCGGCAGCATGAGGCCGCCTCGCAGCCGATCAATCCGGCACCGACGACGAGGACGCGACCGGGACGCTGCGCGAGGGCATTCCGCAGGGAGCGGGCGTCCTCCACCGTGCGGATCGTGAATATCCCGGCGAGGTCCGCGCCCTCGCCCGGCCATGTCCGCGCCCTCGCGCCGGTGGCGATCAGCAGCGTCTCGTAGGGGAGCGTCGCGCCATCGGCGAGGCGAACCACCCGTCGCTCCCGGTCGAGGGCCACCGCTGGCTGGCCGAGCCGCCACCGGGCGCGCAGGCTGCGGAGCTGGGGCAGCTCGGTGGCCTCCGGCGCGAGTTCCCCCGCCAGGACATGCTTCGACAGGGGCGGCCTGTCGTAGGGCCGGTGGGGCTCGTCGCCGACGATCGTCAGGGGGCCATCGTAGCCCCCGTCGCGCAGCGCCTCCGCGCCCCGCAGCCCGGCGAGCGAGGCCCCTACCACCACGATGCCCGGGCGCTGCACGCCGATCACAGTTCGGCCTCCTCGGTCAGGCCCGCGGACTCGACCTCGATGGCCCGGACGGGGCAGGCCTGTTGCGCCCGCTCGATCTGCTCCCGTTTCGCCTCCGGCGGGGCGGGGTCGTAGAAAAGGATCTCGTGGCCCCGCACCTCGAAATGCTCGGGGGCAGCGTAGCAGCACTGGGCGTAGCCCTGGCAACGGTTGAGATCGACCACGACGCGCATTCACGAGGCTCCGAACGTGTGGACGGATGAGCGGGGGCGAGGCTCGGATGTTTTCTGCGGCAGGGAGGCGGGCGAGGCAGCCTTGTCGCGGTGGAAGAGCTCGTCGATGGCGCCGAGAATTTCCCGTCCGGCATCCAGCTCCTCGAAGTCGGCAGCCATCGCCTGCGCCCGGCGCCGGAAGCCGGGTTCGGAGAGCACCCGGTCGATGGCCCCGCCGAGGACCGCGCCCGTCGGCGTGCTCGTCCCGAGGTCGATCCCGACACCCGACCAGCCGACGCGGGCGGCGACCTCCGCCTTGTCCTCCGTCTTGCCCGCCGCCACGATGGGCACCCCGGCGGCCAGCGATTGCAGGACGCTGCCGTAGCCCCCGTTGGTCACGAACACGTCGACCTTGGGGAAGATCGCGTCGAAGGGCAGGAACGATGCGACCCGGGCGTTCGGCGGCAGCTTCGTCCCGAGGGCATCGACGGACTTCCCGCCGGTCGTCGCGACGACGAGGAGGTCGTCCCGGTCGGCCAAGGCGGCGAGCGTCGGCACGACGAGCTGCGTGAGGTCACCGTTGGCCAGGGTACCCTGAGTGACGAGGACCACTGCCCTGTCGCCGTCCAGTTCGTCCCACCAGGACGGGCGCGGCGCCAAAGACCGGCCAAGGGGGAGAAGGCCGATGAAGCGCAGGTTGCGCGGCGGTGCCCGGCATTCGAACTCGAAGCCCGGCACGCCTTGCTGGAGGAAAACATCGGGCAGTTGGACGATGGATTGCGTGAGGGAAGCTGGGAGGGGCGGCAGACCCAACGCCGCGAGCCGCCCGTCGGCATGGGCCCGAACAGGCCCCACGAACCCCAGGTCGATGGCGGCGCCGAGCGTCAGGTAGCGGGCGCGCTCGTTCTCGTCCCGGGCGGGGGGCAGCCCGAGACCGACCGGGGCGCCGTCCGCCCTGTCGAGGAACAGGACGCTGACGTTCAGGACGACGATGCGCGGCCGCGGCCGGCTCGACTGGAGTAGGGGCAGCACGCCAAGGAACATGCTGCCGGCGACGATCATATCCGGAGCCTCGTCCTCGATCAGCTCGCGCAGTAGGGCGGCCTGGCCCGGCATGGGGTCGATGAAGCGCCGGGCGAACTCGTTGCTCCAGCGCTCCGGGCCGGGCGGCAGGTGGGGTTCGAGGTAGCTGGCAGCCCCATGGTCCGGGCAAGGGATGAAGTGGAAACCCGCTGCATGGACTTGCGGGGCGAAGGCGGGATCGGTGACGAAGGTGACCGAGTCACCTCGGTCGGCCAGCAGGCGGCCGACGGCGAGCATGGGATTGACGTGGCCCGTGAGCGGCGTCGCGGCGAGCAGGACTTTCACGGTAGCCTCCTGAAGCACCGGAATGGATGCCCGTTCATTCGCGACAGGAAAGGTTCTGTTACCGTGCGCGAATCCATCGCGTGCGCCCAAGCACCGGGGACGCTCATGTCCAGGCCCGCAGGCGGCCCGTCTCCAGCGCCTCCCGGGCGCAGCGGTAGCCGAGCTCGGCCGTCGTCTCGAAGCTCGACCACGCCCGTAGGTCCACCCCCGCAAGGGCGGGCTTGAGCAGGATCGCCGCGCGGGTCACGGCCGCGATGGTCTGGGCGCCGCTCGACACCGTCGCGGAGCGCAGGAGCAGATGGGCGATACCGGGGAGCTGATCCGAGATGCCGAGGATGCGTCGGACCGCCCGGGCGCCCATGCCACGCCGCGGCATGGCCTGGAAGGCGCTGTCGCTGCCGACATCGACGGCAAGCACCGGGCCGCGGTCGAGGTCCGCCATCACGTCGGCGGGCAGGTTGTTCATCATGCCGCCATCGACGAGGATGCCGTCTTCGCTCGCCACCGGCGGCAGCAGGCCGGGAATGGCGATGCTGGCACGGATTGCCCGGTCGAGGGCGCCGACCCGGTGGACCATGGCCGTGCCCGTCGTCAGGTTCGAGGACACGCAGAAGAAGGGACGCCAGAGATCCTCGATGCGGGCATCCCCGAACCGCTCGGCCAGCCCCGCATCCACCTTGGCGCCCCTGGTCAGTGCGTGGAACGGCAGCGTGTAATCGTTGAGGGGGTTGCGCCCGACGAAGGATGCCACCGTGTAGGTCTCGATCTCGTCCAGGCTCAAGTCCATCGCGACGCTGGCGGCCAGGATCGAGCCCATGCTGGTGCCGCCGACGAGGTCGATGTCGAGCCCCGCCTCGGCAAGGACCCGCAACACGCCGAGATGGGCGAGGCCGCGGGCCCCGCCGCCGCCGAGGACGAGGGCACGCGCGTGGCCGGAGGCGATGCGGGCCAGCCGCGCGAAGTCGCTCCCGTGGTTCTCCCGGACCTGCAGGCGCAGGGCGAAAGGCAGCGCGGCGACCTCGGGATGGAGGGGGCGCGGCAGGCGGATATCGGCCGGCTGTGCCACTGCAAGGTCCATGCGGATCCAGTCGGAGCGGATCGAGGCTAGGTAGGCAGCGGCCCCGGGCCGGGGCGGAGCGCCGGGCTCGGCCAGCAGCAGGACGTGGTCGGCATGGCGTAGGCAGAGCTGACACCAGGGGCAGTCGATCCGGTGCGCGACGAAGACCGTGCGGTCGTGCGCCTGCTCGTAGCGGTGGAACCATGCCTCATCGGCCTCCGGCGGCCATTCGGTGAGGCAGCCGGTCCGCCCGGGAAGCGCGGCATCCAGCGCGTGGGCCAGCCTCTCGCCGAAGGGCGCGGCCCTGAGCCCCTCCGTCACCGCCATCAAGGCGAAGCTCCGCGGCGCATGCCCCAGGGTCACTCCGGTATGAGCGGTGGTCAGCCGCTTCGCCAGGATGCGGGCGAAGTACAGCAGCGTACCGGGATGGCGGGTGATCAGATCTTCGAACCCCGCCCGAGGGAGCCGGAGGTCGTGTCCGTCAATGAGGTGGAAATTCGGGGTGGAGTTGGAGCGGCCATCGGTCAGGCGGCCTGAGGTGG
>NZ_JAIEOF010000148.1 GCF_019750675.1 Methylobacterium sp. | reverse complement strand
TCTCGCCCGGCACCTACGTCCACCCGGCCGCCACCATCGAGGACATGTACCGGCCGGAGCGGTTCGGGCGCACGGGATTCGGCGCGATGTCGGTGAGCGCGAAGTAGGGCCGTGGAGACGGGTCGCCTGAACCCTCCCCCCTCTGCGGGGGAGGGTGCCTGCGAGGCAGGCGGACCGGGACAACGTCCCGCGAGAGGGGACGACCTCTCCGGAAACGTCGCTGCCCCTCTCCCGGTCGCTCCGCGACCACCCTTCCCCGCAGAGGGGGAAGGGCGTCTCGCAATCGTCGCAGGCTTCCTCCTCCTCCTGCTCCTCCCGCCCCTCGCCCTCTGGCGCTTCGTCGACGCCCTTCCGCCCCTCGATCTCACCCAGGCCGAACTCCGCTCCACCGTGGTGCTGGACCGGGAGGGACGCCTGCTGCGCCCCTTCGCCACCGCCGACGGGCGCTGGCGCCTGCCGGTGACGGGATCCCAGGTCGATCCGCGCTTCCTCGCCATGCTCACCGCGTACGAGGACCGGCGCTTCGCCACGCATCCCGGCATCGATCCGGCCGCGACGCTGCGGGCCGCATGGCAATGGCTCACGGCCGGGCGCATCGTCTCGGGGGGCTCGACCCTGTCGATGCAGGTGGCCCGCCTCGTGGAGCCCCGCGCCGAGCGCTCGCTGGCCGCCAAGCTCCGCCAGATGGTGCGGGCGGTGCAGTTGGAGCGGCGCCTCGGCAAGGACGGGGTGCGCGACCTCTACCTCGCGCTCGCCCCCTATGGCGGCCCCGTCGAGGGCCTGCGGGCGGCGAGTCTGGCCTATTTCGGGCGGGAACCCGCGCGGCTGTCCTTCGCCGAGAGCGCGCTCCTCGTCGCCCTGCCGCAGGCGCCCGAGGCCCGGCGGCCGGACCGCTTCCCGCACGCGGCCCGGCGCGCCCGCGACCGGGTCCTGGACATCGCGGCCCGGCAGGGCGTGATCACGCCCGCCGAGGCGGAAGCCGCCCGCGCCGAGCCGGTGCCGACGCTGCGAAAGCCCTTCCCGATGCTCGCCGCCCACGCGGCGGAGGCGGCGCGTGCCGCCGACCCGGCCGCGCAGATGGTCCGCCTCACCCTCGACGGCCGCCTGCAGGCGAGCCTCGAGACCCTCGCCGCCGAGCGCGCGGCCGCCCTGGGGCCGGGGATCTCGGCGGCGATCCTCGCGATCGACAACCGCACCGGCGCGGTCCTGGCCCAGGTCGGCAGCCCCGGCTACCTCGACGCGAGCCGTGCGGGTGCCATCGACATGACGGGCGCGATCCGCTCGCCGGGCTCCGCCCTCAAGCCGTTCATCTACGCGCTGGCCTTCGAGACGGGGCTGGCCCATCCCGAGACGCAGCTCGACGACCGGCCCGTGCGCTTTGCCGGCGCCTACGCCCCGGAGAACTTCGACCTCGGCTACCAGGGCACGGTGACGGCACGGCGCGCCCTCCAGCTTTCCCTGAACGTGCCGGCGGTGGATCTGCTGGAAGCGGTCGGCCCGGCCCGGTTCATCGCGCGCCTGCGGGCGGGCGGCGCCCGCGTCGATCTCCCCCGCGACACCGCGCCGGGCCTGCCGGTGGCCCTCGGCGGCCTCGGCATCACCCTCACCGACCTCGCCCGGCTGTTTTCGGGGTTGGCCCGGCAGGGATTGGTGCCGAACGTGGTGCGTCGCCTCGACGGGCCGCCCGCCGAGGCCCCCCCGGAGGCCCGCATCACGGAGGCCGTCGCCGCCTGGTACGTCGCCGACACCCTGCGCGGTGCGCCCCCGCCCGAGAACGCGCTCGCGGGCCGGATCGCCTACAAGACCGGCACCTCCTACGGTTACCGGGACGCCCTGGCGGTGGGGTTCGACCGGCGCGTCACGATCGCGGTCTGGGTCGGGCGGCCGGACGGCAACGCCGTGCCGGGCCTCGTCGGCCGGGTGGTCGCGGCGCCGATCCTGTTCGACGCCTTCGCCCGCTTCGGCGGCGAGCCCGACCCCGTGCCGATGCCGCGCGACGCCCTGGTGACGACCACGGCCGGCCTGCCGCCCCCCTTGCGCCACATCCGGCGGGACATCCCCAAGACCCTGTCGGCCGCCCTGGGCGGTGCCCTGAAGATCGCCTACCCGCCGGACGGCGCCCGCATCGACCTCGGCCTGTCGGAGCCCGAGCCGGCGCCGTCGGCGAGCCTCGCCCTGAAGGCCTTCGGCGGCGTGCCCCCGCTCACCTGGATGGTCGACGGCCTGCCGGTGGCGGGCGGCGCCCGGCGCCAATCGGCCTGGGCGCCGGAGGGGGCCGGGTTCGCCCGCATCTCGGTGATGGACGCCACGGGGGCCAGCGACAGCGTCGTGGTGCGCCTCGAGTGACACGTCATCCGCTTGATCAGAGCGGATGACGTATCAGCAAGCCCGCGCGGCGCTTGAGCGAAGCCCAAATCCGCCATCCCGAACGCGATCCCGCAGGGATCGCCGGAAGGGATCAAACGGATTTGGAATGAGCGATCCTCACCCGATCGCGAGCGCCCCGGCGGGCGCGACGTGCAGCACGTGCGGGCGCTCGGTCAGCACGTCCCAGATCCGCGCCTCGGCGTAGCGCAGGAGCACCGTGCCGTCCGGCCCCGGCCCGTGAAAGCACTGCTCCAGGGCGAGGATCAGGGTCGGGCGGGGCGGGTGCGGACCCGCCAGCGTGTCGATGGCCAGGGTGAGGGCGTCGACGGCGGCCTCGGGAAAGGTCTCGAAGCTCCGGACCAGCCCCTCGATCTCGCCGCCGTCGAGGAGGAGGAGGAGGCAGAGCCGGGGCACGTGGGTGGGGCAGGCCGAGACCGGCACGTCGCGCCGCAGGGTCAGGGCGAAGCGCGACGCGCCGTCCGCCGGGTAGGTCCAGCGCTGGGCCTCGCGCACGCCCTGGAGGGGCACCCAATCGGCCGGCTCGGCGGAGGAGGGGACCGCGATCCGCCCCTCCGCCCGGCCGTCCCTCCGGTAATGCAGCAGCGGGTTCACGCCGGCCACGCCGATATCGGGGTAGCGGGCGACGTACATCCGGGTGCTGAAGCCCGGGTTCGGATCGAGCCCGGCCTTGGCGCCCACGCGCAGGTAGTGGCGCACGGGGTCGAGGCGGGTCCGGCCGCTCTGGCGGAGATAGAAGGCGGTGTCGAAGTCGGGGGCGGGGTCGCGCGCCTCCGCCACCCCGCGCCGGACGTAGTGCAGGTAGGGGTCGACGCCCGAGCGCGCGACGTCCGGGTAGGTCGCCCGGTAATGGCCTTCGTCGAACAGCTTCGGCACACGGCCGAGGGTCAGGCGGCGATACAGGGCGGTGGCCGCGCGCACGGCGCGGAGGCGGAGCGGGTTCGTCATGCGAAAACCGGTGCCTCGCAGAGTCGGCGCAGGATCGCCCGGTAGGCGTCCGCGTCGCATTCGCGGCCGACCTGGTCGAGCCCCGCGCGCTGCACCCGCGCCCATTCGTCGGCATCCTCGTGGAGGTCCACGAGGCCCCGCGCGAATCCCTCCGGATCGTGCCAGTCCCGGATCCGGTAGCCGGTCCCGTCCGGCCAGCCCATCTGGCCGGCGAGGATCGGCGTCACCAGTCCGGGCAGGCCCCGCGTCACGGTCTCCAGCACCTTGTGCGGGAGGCCGGCGGCGTAGCGCGTCGGCGCCAGGGCGACCCGGGCCGCGTCCAGCGCCGGCCCCGGGTCGTCGACCCGGCCGAGCACGGTGACGCCGGGGCGGGACAGGCGCTCGGCGATGGAGGGCGCCACGGTGCCGACGATCGTGAGATGCGCGTCGGGCAGGGCCGCGCGCAGGCGCTCCCAGACATGGCCGAAGAACCAGTCGAGGGAATCGATGTTGGGCTCGCCCTCGCGGGCGAGCGAGCCGATGAAGACGAAGCCCCGCCGGGCCGAGAAGCCCGGCGCGTCGGCGTGCGGTGCCCGGACATCCGGCGCCTGGACGTGGCCGAGCACCACCGGGTCGGGGACGCCGGCCCGGCGCAGGAGCCGCGCATCGGCCTCCGAGACGCAGACGACGTGGTCGGCCACCGCCACCTGCCGGATCTCCTCCGCCGAGGCCCGGGCCAGGCCCGGCCCGGAGGCCGGGCGGCCGTTGAGGGCGTCGACCACGAATTCGCGCAGGGCAAAGAGGGATTCGGAATCGAACACCACGCGGCCGCGCCCGACGTCGCGGGGCGTCAGGTCCAGATCCCGCAGGACCTCGCAGACCATCCGGATATGGGGCGGCCGGCTGACCCAGAGCACGTCGTAGAAGCCGGCGCGTTCCGTGACGAGGCGGCGGAACCCCTCGCGGCCGCAGGGCTCGATCACCTCGATCCTGTCCGAGAGGTCGCGGTAGGTGGCCGCCGGCTCCTCGCGCTCGCCGTAGACCGAGCAGAGCGTCACCGCGTAGCCGAGCTCCGCCATGGCGTTGAGGATCGTGTTGGCGCGCGGAAGCCCGGCCCCGAGGTCCTGGTGCGGCGCCCGGTCGTCCACGTAGAGAATCCGCAGGGCGAAGGGCGCGTCGTCCCGGGGGGCGAAGCCGGAGCGCGGTGGTCCCTGCCCGAACAGCCAGGTCCCATGGCGCTCGCGGAAGCGCGCGCGGTTCCGGTCGAGCAGCGCCTCCACGTCGGAGCGCCGGACGCTGGTTGCGTTCTCCACGTGGATCGCGATGGCGCGCGGCTGGTAGACCACCCGACGGCCTGCCTGCTGGCAGCGCAGGCAGAGGTCCGTGTCCTCGAAATAGGCCGGCGCGAAACGGTCGTCGAAGCCGCCGAGTTCGGCGAACAGCCCGGCCTCGATCATCAGGACCGCACCCGAGACGTAGCCGACGTCGCGGGCATAGGACGCTTCTGGAGCGAAAGGATCGAGCCCGCCCCGCCCGTACGGGTGGGTCAGCTGCGGGTCGTCCTGGAAGCCGGCGCCGGCCTCCTGCAGGATGCCGCCGGGAAAAACGAGCCGCGCGCCCACGATGCCGACGTCGTCGGCCTGCGCGAACGCCGCCACCAGGGCGTCGAGGGCCCCCGGCATCAGGTCGACGTCGGGATTGAGGAACAGGAGGTAGCGTCCGCGCGCCTCGGCCGCGCCCTGGTTGCACGCCGGGCCGAAGCCGGCATTCTGGGCGTTCCGCAGAATGCGCGCGCCGTCGATCCGCCCGAACAGCGTGGCCGTCTCGGGGTCCGAGGCATTGTCGACCAGGATGACCTCGAAGCGCACGCCCGCGAAGGCCTGCTGGGCGGCGAGTTTCGTCAGGGTCCAGGCCAGGAGGTGGCGGGCCCCCCGCGACACCATCACCACGGAAATCGTCGGGGCCGATTCTGCGCGGAACGCGATGCGCACGTCGTTGAGGAACAGGGCGTTCCAGATCAGGGCCGCCTCGACCAGGGCCGCCTTGCGCCCCGAGGGGGCGTCGAGAATGTCGGGCGCGGCCATCATGGCGGGCTCTCCTGCGGAACGGGCGCCTCGGCCACGATCCGGATGCGGCCGACGAGGTCGTCGTGCAGGACCAGGATGGTCCCCGGCCCGGCGAGGGTCGTCGGAGTTCCCGCGAAGGTCACGGCGGCCGGTGCACGGGGCAGGCCGGGCCGCTGCGCCGCGTAGGCCAGGGCCGGCGCGGCGGTCAGGGGCGCGATCCGCTCCAGGGTGAGGGCGCGCGTCGGCGCCCCGATCAGGAAGGCGGCGTTCGGGTGCCGGCCAGCCACGAGGTGGCGCGGGAGCGACAGGGCGAGGATCGCGCCGCTGCCGGTGAGCCCGACGAGGCGCGCCTCGGCCTCCCAATCCGCCGCGATCCCGGACAGCTGCGTCGCGATCTCCGCGCGCAAGGCGGTGGGCAGGCGCGGGTCGCGCACCCATTCGGGCGCGAGGGCGAGGTCGAGGCCCGCGAGCCCGGCATCGGGCGCGGCCTCGGTGGAGCCGAACCCGGGTTTCGCGAACCAGCGTCGCCGGAGCGGGGAATAGGGCCCGGCGCCCGGCGGTGGACCGCGCTCCGTCGCCACGAGCCGGCCGCGCTCGGGATCGTCGGTCAGGTTCGAGCGCAGGGAGGTCTCGCGGGTCAGGGTGCCGCCCGCGAGGGTGACGGTTTCCCACGTCGCTTGGGCATCCGGGAGCCGGCCGGCGGACGAGGCGCCACGGGGCTCCCTCTCCTGGAAGGAGAGGGTTGGGGTGAGGTGTGGTGCATCTCCGGAGAGGTCACGCACCTCACCCTGTCCCTCTCCTTCCAGGAGAGGGGACCCGCGATGCCCGCGCGATGCAGGGATGCCGTCGTCTTCCGGGAAAGCGGAGTCGCTACGATCCAGCCGTCCGAGGCTGTCCTGTGCGAGCATTGCCAGCAGGTCCGCCTCCGCCGCCTCCGCGATCGCGTTGTAGCCGGCGAGCAGGTCGGCGCAGGCCCGGGTCAGCCGCGCGAGGGCCTCGGCATCCCTGACCAGCGCCAGGACCGCGTCCCGGACCTCCTCCGCCGTGCGGGCGCGATGGGCCGGCACGACCGGGTCGAAGCCCTCGAAGCCGAGCGCCGTGCCCACCACCGGCTTGCCGAAGGACAGCGCCTCCGCGACCTTCATCTTGAGGCCGCTGCCCATCAGCATCGGCGCGACCACGAGGTCGACCGCGTCGTAGAAATCTTCCAGCCGCGCCACGTAGCCGGCCAGCCGGATTCCCGGGCCGGTGGCCTGCCCGAGGCTGGCGCCGATCTCGCCCGCGATCACGAGTTCGGGCCGGTCCGGGGTCCAGCCCTCCGACCAGGCCGCGGCGAAGCGCCGGATCGAGAACAGGTTCGGGTCGTTGCCATGGCCGATGAAGCCGATGCGGGCGAGGCGCGCCGGGGTCGCGAAGGGGCGGTGCGCGGGAAAGCGCGGCGGCAGGAGGTGGACGCGGCGGTCGGTGATCGTGCGGAAGTAGGCCGCTTCCTCCGACTGGATCGCCAGGGCGATGTCGGCGCGGGCGAGGCCCGCCGCCTCGCCGGCCCGGTCGGTGTAGAAGAAGTTCGGCTCGGCCCGGAACGGGCGGTACTGGCGCTGCCGGTCGGCGAAGCGGTCGTGGGTGTCGACGAGCCGGAGCATCCCCGGCGGCGCGGCCGCGAGGGCCCGCGACAGGAACACGTAGTTCATCAGGATCGCGCGGGTCTCGGGGTAGGCCTGGCCGTACCAGGCCACGAAGTCGTCGAGCGCCTCGGGGCACCAATCGTCGATGGCAAAGCAGCGCGCGCGGGTGGTGAGCGGGATGGTGGCGCGGGGCTCGATCCGGAAGGTGTGCCGGAACAGACCGGCCGCCTCGGCCGCGTCGGTGGGGGGATGCTGGCCGAACCGGCGGTAGATCTGGTCCTCGTGCGCGTAATACGCCAGATCGACCGCGAATCCCCCGCGCTGGAGCGCCGTGCAGGTGGTGAGCAGCCGGCGGCGGTTGCCGGCGCTGGTGGGGAAGGCCGGCATCGGCGCCACCACGAGGATCGCGGGGGCGCTCACCGGCGGCCCCCGACCGGCAGGGCGGCGGCCGTGACGGTTCCGGCCCCGAGCAGAAGGGCGGCCTCGACGGGAGCGCCCCGCGGGGTGCCCCAGGCCGGCGCCAGGGTGAGGCTCGCCTCGGGGGCGGGCCCGAAGCGGAGGGTGGCCTGGGCGACGCGGGCGCAGCTCCAGGTCGTCCGGGCCCGGAACAGTAGGTAGTTCGGCACGCTCGCGCCACTCAGCGTCGCGGCGCCGTCGCCGTCGCCGTCGCGCGCCAGGGTGAGGCGCGGGGCGTTCGCCGGCACGGGGGCGTCCGCGACGGCGGGCGCCAGCAGGGTGAACAGCGTCGCCAGGGCGTCGAGGGTCTCCGGCGTCACCGCCGCCAGCACGGCGCCGCCGAGGGCCCCCCGCTCGGGGTGCGTCAGCTCGGCGACGGGACGCGGACGCGGACAGGCGATCGCCACGTCGCGAAAATGCGTCTCCAGGGTCAGGGCGCCGCCCTCGGCGAGGACGGCCTGCGCGTCGTGCAGGACGAGGAGCCCGGCGGGATCGGGCTCGGCTCCCCCGAAGCCGGTGAAGGCCCAGGTGAGCAGGCGCAATCCGGCCGGCGCGGTGATGCCGAGGGGGATCGGCAGGTCGGTGGTCACCGGGTAGCGGCAGACCAGCACGCCGTTGCCCGCCGCGAACAGGCGGCCTGCGCTCGGGTCTCGGCTGTCGGGAATGGCTGTCATGCGGCCTTGGGGTCGATTTCGCTTTGGACGTTTGCCCCGTGTCGGGTGGGGGCTCCCCTGCCGCCACGGGTAGGCGTGGGGGTGGTTGGGTGCCCCTCGTGATGCGGGAATCAGCGGAGCCGCCCCCGCCGCCAACGCCTCCCCACAAGGGGGAGGAGAACCGGTCGGCGCCGCGCAGAGGTGGCCGTGTGAGACCCGGCCTCAGCCCACCCGCTGCGCCCCGAAAGCCGCGAGGATGCGGGCCCAGGAGCGGGTGCCCTTGTGGAAGCTGTTCAGGTCGTACTTCTCGTTGGGCGAATGGATGCGGTCGTCGTCGAGGCCGAAGCCGATCAGGAGCGTGTTGCGATCCAGCAGCCGCTTGAAGTCGCCCACGATGGGGATCGAGCCGCCGGCGCCGATGGTCACGGCGGGCACGCCCCATTCCTCGGCGAGCGCCGCGCGCGCGGTCTCGAGTTCGGGCATGTCGAAGGGCAGGCTGATGGCGCGGCTGCCCTTGTAGCAGATCACCTCCACCGAGCAGTCAGCGGGGATGCGCTCGCGCACGAAGGCCTCGAAGGTGGTCGCCAGAACCTCCGGGTCCTGGTCGTCGACGAGGCGGAACGAGACCTTGGCGCTGGCCTGCCCGGCGATCACCGTCTTGGTGCCCTCGCCGGTATAGCCGCCGATGATGCCGTTGACGTCGCAGGCGGGGCGCGACTGGATCAGCTCGATGAGCATGCGGCCGCGCTCGCCGGCCGGCTCCGACAGGCCGATGGGCCCCAGGAACTTCTCCGCCGTGAAGTCGAGGCCGCGCCACTGTTCCAGCACCTCCGGCGGCGTCTCGCGCACGCCCTCGTAGAAGCCCGGCAGCGCCACCTTCCCGTCGGCGTCGTGCAGGTCGGCGATGATCTTCGACAGGACGTGGATCGGGTTGCGCGCCGCCCCCCCGAAGAAGCCCGAATGCAGGTCGCGGTCGGCGCAGGTCACCTTGACCTCGAAATAGGCCAGCCCCCGCAGGGAGGTGGTGATGGCGGGCGTCGCCGGGTTCCACATGCTGGTGTCGCAGACGAGCACGATGTCGGCGGACAGCTTGTCGCGGTTGGCCGCGACCCACTCGGGCAACCCTTGAGAGCCGTTCTCCTCGGCGCCCTCGATCAGGATGGTGACGCCGCAGGGCAACTCGCCCGCCATCGCCAGATGCGCCCGGCAGGCCTCGATGAAGGTCATCACCTGGCCCTTGTCGTCCGAGGCGCCGCGCCCGACGATCGTGGTCTTTCCGGCGGCGTCGGTGGCGAGGCGCGGCTCGAAGGGCGGGGTCTCCCAGAGGTTCAGCGGGTCCACCGGCTGCACGTCGTAGTGTCCGTAGAACAAGACGTGCGGGGTGCCGGGCTTGGGCGCATGGGCCAGCACCACCGGGTGCAGGGAGGTCTCGTGGATCCCGGTCTCGAAGCCGAGCGCCGTCAGGGTGCCGGCGAGCCAGGTGGCGGCATCGCGGCACTGGGGCGCGAAGGCCGGGTCGGTGGAGATCGAGGGGATGCGCAGGAAGGCGAAGAGCCGCTCCAGGGCGTTGTCGAGGTCGCGGTCGATGTCGTTGAGAACGGGAGCGAGCGCGGTCATCGGGCGTCCTTGAGCGAAGGCGAGCGGCGGCCCCCCCGGGTTAGCCCAAGGCGGCTTGGCCAAGCAACCTTGAGCAAACGACCCAAGGCCAACGACCCTGAACGACGGCCCGGCTCCTTCGCCCATCCGAAGGCGAAATCGGCCCGCGAAATGGCGCTCTCGTCGAACGTGAGCCCGGCATACCGATGCACGGCGGGAACACCGGCTTTTTGGAACTGTTATCGAGTGGATCGGACTGGGGCGGATGATTTTTCCCCGTGTCAGCCCGCGCGCGTTTCCTCGAAGACCAGCGACGTCGCACCTCTCGCGCCGCACAAGCCACGGATACCGCCATGCTCATCGAAAGCGGCTCCACCGATGCTGCGAACACCATCGGCATCACCCTGACGATCAACGGCGAGAGCCGGTCGCTTCAGGTCGCGCCCTGGACCACCCTGCTCGACCTCCTGCGCGAGGATCTCGACCTCACCGGCACCAAGAAGGGCTGCGACCACGGCCAGTGCGGCGCCTGCACGGTGCTGGTGAACGGCACCCGCATCAATTCCTGCCTGACGCTCGCGGTGATGAAGGACGGGGCCAGCATCACCACCGTCGAGGGACTTGCCGGCACCGAGGGACTTGCCGGCGCCGAGGGGCTGCACCCGCTCCAGGCCGCCTTCGTCGAGCACGACGCCTTCCAGTGCGGCTACTGCACGCCCGGCCAGCTCTGCTCGGCGGTCGGCATGCTCTCCGAGGGGCACGCCCACTCGCGGGACGAGATCCGCGAGGCGATGAGCGGCAACATCTGCCGCTGCGGCGCCTACACCAACATCGTCGACGCCATCGAAGACGTGATGCATGCGGGAGCCGCGAAATGAACCGCTTCGATTACGTCCGCCCCACCACCGTGGACGAAGCGGTGCGCGCGATCGCGTCCGGTGCGAACGCCCGCTTCATCGCCGGCGGCACCAACCTCGTCGACCTGATGAAGTACAACGTCGAGCGGCCCGAGCGCCTCGTCGACATCACCCGCCTGCCCCTCGACCGGATCGAGGAGCGCGACGGCGGCCTCAGCCTCGGCGCCCTGGTGACGAATTCCACGGTGGCCTACGACGACCGGGTCAAGGCGCGCTATCCGCTGCTGTCGAGCGCGATCCTGGCCGGCGCATCGGGCCAGCTGCGCAACGCCGCCACCACCGGCGGCAACTTGCTGCAGCGCACCCGCTGTTACTATTTCTATGACGACGCCACGCCCTGCAACAAGCGCGAGCCCGGGACCGGCTGCGCCGCCATCGGCGGGGTCAACCGCATCCACGCCATCTTCGGGACGAGTCCGTCCTGCATCGCCACCCACCCCTCCGACATGTGCGTGGCGCTGGCCGCCCTGGAGGCGACGGTCCGGGTCGCCGGTCCGGGCGGCGAGCGCGCCATCCCCTTCGCCGACTTCCACCGCCTGCCGGGTGACGCGCCCGAGCGCGACACCACTCTCGGGGCGGACGAGATCGTGCTCTCGGTCGATCTGCCCGACGCGGATTTCGGCACCCACCACACCTACCTGAAGCTGCGCGACCGCCTCTCCTACGCCTTCGCCCTGGTCTCGGTGGCCGCCGTGATGCGGCTCGACGGCGACACCATCGCGAGCGCGCGTTTCGCGCTGGGCGGGGTCGCCCACAAGCCGTGGCGCGATGCGCAGGCGGAAGCTTTCCTGGCCGGCAAGCCGGCCACCCAGGAGACCTTCGCCGCGGCCGCCAACATCGTGGTGGCCGAGGCACGACCCCAATCCGAGAACGGCTTCAAGATCGAGCTCGCGCGGCGCGCCATCATTCGCGGCCTGACCCAGGCCGCCGCCGGCACGCCTCAGTCTCAGTCCGACAAGCGCATCGCCTGAAGGAACCCCCATGGCCCACAGCATCAGCACTTCAGGCACCGACACCTATGTCGGCACCGCGCAGAGCCGCGTCGACGGCCCCGCCAAGGTCACCGGCCAGGCGAAGTATGCCGGCGAGTTCGCCGCCCCCGACCTGACCCACGGCTACGTGGTGTCGAGCGGTATCGCCCGCGGCCGCATCCTGTCCATCGACACCGCCGCCGCCAAGGCGGTGCCGGGGGTCCTCAAGGTCTTCACCCACGAAAACCGGCCGCGCACTGCCTGGCTCGACTACAATTACCAGGACCAGGTCGCGCCCCCCGGCTCGCCGTTCCGGCCGCTCTACGACGACAAGATCCATTACAGCGGCCAGCCCGTGGCCCTGGTGGTGGCGGAGAATTTCGGCACGGCGCGCTACGCCGCCTCGCTGGTGAAGCTCACCTACGAGGCCGATGCGCCGACGACCGATCTCCGGGCGCTGGAGGACGTGGCCTACGTGCCGCCCAAGAAACGCTCCGGCATCAAGCCGCCGCCGGCGCCCTGGGGCGATGCGGACGGCGCCTACCGGACCGCCCCGGTCCAGCTCACCAACCACTACCACATGGCCGTGGAGCACCATAACCCGATGGAGCCCCATGCCTCGACGGTGGTCTGGGAAGGTGACGGCAAGATCACCGTCTACGACAAGATCCAGGGCGTCTCGAACAGCCTCGGCTACATCACCGGCGTGTTCGGGATGAAGAAGGACGACGTCCACGTCCTGAATCCCTATCTCGGCGGCGGCTTCGGCTCCGGCTTGCGTCCGCAGTACCAGCTCTTCCTCGCCGTCATGGCCGCGCGGGAACTGGAGCGCTCGGTGCGGGTGACCCTGACCCGCGACCAGATGTTCACCTTCGGCTACCGGCCCGACGTGCGCCAGACCGTCGCCCTCGGGGCCGAGGCCGACGGCGCCTTGACCTCCATCCGGCACGAGGCGATCTCCGGCACCTCCGGCTTCGAGGATTACCAGGAGGTCGTGGTGAACTGGTCGGGCGTCCTCTACGACTGCCCGAACGTCGCCCTCGACTACCGGCTCGCCAAGATCGACACCTACACCCCTTCCGACATGCGGGCCCCCGGGGCTGTGACGGGGGTGTTCGCCCTCGAGGTGGCGATGGACGAGCTCGCCCATCAGACCGGGCAGGACCCGATCGACCTGCGCCTGCGGAACTACGCCGAGAAGGACCGCACCCAGGACAAGCCGTTCAGCTCCAAGTCCCTGCGGGCGGCCTATGCCGAGGGCGCCGAGCGCTTCGGCTGGTCGGCCCGCAACCCGGAGCCGCGCTCCATGCGGGACGGACGTGAACTCGTCGGCTGGGGCATGGCCACCGGCATCTGGGAATCGATGATGATGCAGTCGAGTGCCAAGGCGACCCTGACCGCCGACGGCAAGCTCGTGGTCGGCAACCAGACCGGCGACATCGGCACCGGCACCTACACCATCCTGACGCAGATCGCCGCCGACGCGCTCGGCCTGCCGATGACGGACGTGACGACGAAGCTCGGCGACTCGAAGCTCGCCGACGCGCCGATCGCGGGCGGCTCGTGGACGGCGGCCTCCTCCGGCACGGCGGTGATGCGGGCCTGCCACGACATCGCCGCCCAGGTCTTCACCCTGGCCCGCGGCCTCGACGATTCGCCGCTGGCCAACGTCGATTTCGCGCGCGCGGTGTTCAAGGAGGGGCGCATCTCGGTGGCGGGTGATCCGTCCCGCAGCATCGCCATCACGGAGGTGATGGAAAAGGGGGGCATGGACAAGATCGAGGCCACCGGCTCGGCCGGTCCGGATTCCGGCCACGCGCAGGACTTCGCCGGCTACACCCACTCGGCCGTCTTCGCCGAGGTGAAGGTCGACGAGGATCTCGGCGTGGTGCGCGTCACCCGCGTCGTCTCGGCGATCGCGGCGGGCAAGATCCTGAACACCAAGACCGCGCGCAGCCAGATCCTCGGCGGCGTGGTGATGGGCATCGGCTCGGCGCTGGAGGAGGAATCCATGCTCGACCACACCATCGGCCGGTTCATGAACCACAATCTCGGCGAGTACCACGTGCCGGTCCACGCCGACATCCACGACATCGAGGTGATCTTCGTGGACGAGGAGGACAAGGCCAACCCGATGGGCGTGAAGGGCCTGGGCGAGATCGGCATCGTCGGCACCGCGGCGGCGGTGGCCAACGCGGTGTTCCACGCCACCGGCAAGCGCATCCGCGAACTGCCGATCACCATCGACAAGATCATCGGCTGATCGACCACCCGTTCCGACTTCGCTCGAGCCGCGCGCCCCCAGGGTGCGCGGCTTCGTCGTGAAGGGGCGGCGGGTCAGCGCGTGGCGCGGCCGAACAGGCGCTCGGCGAAGCTCGGGCCGGCATCGCCCCGGCCCCCGGCGACCACGACGAGGCGGCGAACCTCGCCGCGCAGGTAGGCCTGGAGGAAGCGGTTGTAGTCCTTGAACACGACGCAGCCATTCGAGGCGCCGCTGGGGCCGAGCATGTAGGTGTGGGCCAGGATGCCGTCGCGGCCGTGGATCGCGGCGCTGCCGCCGACCGGGTTGAGGCGGATCGCCCGCACCCCGTGGAACAGGGCCTCGCGCTCGGTGAGGTCGTAGGTGCCGGGCGGCGTCGCGCCGCGCATGCGGCGGTGGACGTGGCGCGGGTTGTCCATGCTTTCGCCGAGCCCGGAATGCGCCTCCAGCCGCTCGCCGCTCGGCAGGGTCACGGTGCGCGCCGTGATGTCGTAGACGGCCGTCCCGGCGCTCACGCCGGGATTGCTCTCAAGCGCCCGGCGCGGACCCGGATCCACGCTGGGGTCGACGGCCGCGTAGGCGAGGGTGGTCCGGGGAGCCGGCGTTTCCGGCTCCGGGCGGGTGCCGAACACGGTGTCGAAGAACGAGCGCTCGGCCTCAGCCTCGGTCGCGGCGCGGGCGATCTGGGTGCGGCGTGCCGCGAGGTTGCGCAGGGCCGGAGCCGCCCGCAGGGCGAGCCGCGGCGGTTCGCTGGGCGCCGCGAGGCCGGCCGGGCGGGGAACGGGCAGGGGCGTGAGCTGGGCGACCCGCTCGGGTATCGCGGCCGGTGCGCGCGCCGGACGGGGAGCGGCCATCGCCAGGAGCGTGGCGGGGGCCGCCGGCGGGACCAGGGCGGCGGCGAGGGGGGCAGCGGTGAAGCCTGCGGCCTTCGATCCGTAGGCGGCGGCGCCGAGGGTCGGTGTCGGGTCGAGCATCCATGCATAGACGCTCGGGGCGGCCGCCACCGCCAGGGCGGGGCGTCCCGGCCCTGCCGGAACGGGGCTGTCCTGCGCGGGCAGGTGCGGGAAGGCGGCGCAGAAGAGCGCCACCGCAGAGCTCCGGAGAAGGACCCGACCCCGCGGCCGGCGATGGCGGCGGATGCGACGGCCGGACAGGGACACAGCGTCGTTCATGCGGGCGGTACTCGGATACGCAGTCCCCGCACGGGCACCGGTTCGGTCCCGCAAACCTCAAGAAAAGGTTAAGCGAGGGACGGATGACGGACAGTGCCTGTAAGGAGAACATCAACCTTGACTGACGCGATTCAGCCAGATCTTGGTTAATCCGATCTGAAGGACGGTGGGTGATCTCACGAAAAACCTTTTGCGCCCCGCAAGGATGCCGCCGCCGGCCGGAAATCGCATCGCGACGGCGCGAAAGGCATGGCCGCCCCTGTGGACCTCGGGGGTAAGCCGTCGCCACCCGGCGAAGGGCCTGGGCTTTCGGCCTAGTCTGGCGCACCGCATGCCTGGGAGCCCGGCATCAGGAGAGGGTCACGAAATGGGATTCCTCATCGTCTTCCTCGGGGCGGGCCTCGGCGGCATGGCCCGGCACGGGGTCGGGCTCTTCGCCCTGCGCTTCGGCACGGCCTTTCCGTACGGCACCATGGGCATCAACATCCTGGGCTCGCTCCTGATGGGCGTACTCGCCGGATGGTACGCCATGCGGGGCGGCAGCCAGCCCGTGCGGCTGTTCCTCGCCACCGGCCTGCTCGGCGGCTTCACCACCTTCTCGTCCTACGCCCTCGAAGGCATTCTCCTGCTGGAGCGGGGCGAGGTGGGTGC
>NZ_JAIEOF010000469.1 GCF_019750675.1 Methylobacterium sp. | reverse complement strand
GCGCCGGTGACCAGCGACATCCGGGCGGAGATCTGGCTCAAGCTCTGGGGCAATCTCAGCTTCAACCCGATCTCGGCGCTCAGCCACGCCACCCTGGTGGACATCTGCCGCTTCCCCGAGACCCGGGCGCTCGCCGCCGACATGATGCGGGAGGCCGAGACCATCGCGAACCGCCTCGGCATCACCTTCAAGCTCGGCATCGAGCGCCGCATCGCGGGCGCCGAGAAGGTCGGCGCCCACAAGACCTCGATGCTGCAGGACGTGGAGGCGGGCCGACCCATCGAACTCGAGGCCCTGGTCGGCTCGATCATCGAGCTCGGGCGCCTCACCGACACCCCGACCCCGCATATCGGCACCGTCTACGCCCTGATGCGCCTCCTCTCCCAGAGCCTGGAGCGGGTGCAGGGACGCCTCTCCATCACGCCGGCCTGAACCCCAGAGACATTCGAGGACGCTTCGCCATGGCCGAGACTTCCCACGCCAATCCCGCCACCACCCTCCACGCCCTGATCCGGGCCGGCGCCGACGAGGCCACCGCCCTGTCGAGCCCCGGCGGCGTGCCGCTGACCTTCGGACAGCTCCGCGCCCTCACGGACCGCACCATCGCGGCCCTGAACGCGCAGGGGATCGGCCGGAACGACCGGGTCGGCATCGTCCTCGACAACGGGCCGGAGATGGCCGCCGCCTTCATCG
Organism: Methylobacterium sp.; assembly: GCF_019750675.1. Taxonomy (GTDB): domain Bacteria; phylum Pseudomonadota; class Alphaproteobacteria; order Rhizobiales; family Beijerinckiaceae; genus Methylobacterium. The sequence continues at coordinate 14,693 of NZ_JAIEOF010000469.1, read as the reverse complement.
CCATCGGGGCGGGCACCACGGCCGCCCCCCTCAACCCGAGCTACAAGGCCGACGAGTTCACGTTCTACCTCACCGACCTCAACGCGAAGCTCCTCGTGGTCGCGGACGGCTCCGAGAGCCCCGCCGTGGCGGTGGCCGCGCGCCTCGGCGTGCCGGTGGTGCGCCTGACCCCGACCCCGGCGGAGGGGGCGGGCAGCTTCACCCTGTCCTTCGAAGGCAAGGCCACCGCGCCCGCGCCGCAGGACGGCCCGGCGCACCCGGACGATATCGGCCTCGTGCTGCACACCTCGGGTACCACCTCGCGCCCGAAGATCGTGCCCCTCAAGCAGTCGAACGTCTGCGCCTCGGCCCGCAACATCCGCACCACCCTGGCCTTCACGGCGCAGGATCGCGGCCTCAACATCATGCCGCTGTTCCACATCCACGGGCTCATCGCCGGCATCCTGGCGCCGCTCTCGGCGGGCGGACAGGTCTGCTGCACGCCGGGCTTCAACGCCCTGAAGTTCTTCGGCTGGATGAGCGAGGTCCGCCCGACCTGGTACACGGCGGTGCCGACGATGCATCAGGCGATCCTCGGCCGCGCCTCCCGCAACCGGGAGATCATCGAGGCCAACCCCCTGCGCTTCATCCGCTCCTCCTCCTCCTCGATGCCGCCGCAGGTCATGAAGGAGATCGAGGACGTGTTCGGCGCGCCCCTGATCGAGGCCTACGGCATGACCGAGGCCTCCCACCAGATGGCCTCGAACCCGCTGCCGCCGCGCCCGCACCATGCCGGCTCGGTCGGCCTCGCGGCGGGCCCCGAGATCGCCATCGTGGACGAGGACGGCGAGCCCTTGGCCCCCGGCGAGACCGGCGAGATCGTCATCCGCGGCGACAACGTGATGTCGGGCTACGAGAACAACGACAAGGCCAATGCCGAGGCCTTCACGAAGCAGGGTTGGTTCCGCACCGGCGACCAGGGCTCGCTCTCGCCCGAGGGCTACCTCTCGATCACCGGCCGCCTCAAGGAGATCATCAACCGGGGCGGCGAGAAGATCTCGCCCCGCGAGGTCGACGAGATCCTGATGGACCACCCGGCGGTGTCGCAATGCGTCACCTTCGCGATGCCGCACGACAAGCTCGGGGAGGACGTCTGCGCCGCCATCGTCCTGCGCGAGGGCCAGCATCTGGCCGAGAAGGAGCTGCGCGGCTTCGCCTCGGAGCGCCTGGCCGCCTTCAAGGTGCCCGCCAAGATCCTGATCCTCGACGAGATCCCCAAGGGCGCCACCGGCAAGCTCCAGCGGATCGGGCTCGCCCAGAAGCTCGGGCTGGTCTGAGCGGCCGGGGAGCGCACGGCGCTCCCCCTCACGCCAGCGGCGCGACCCGGAGGGAGAAATGCGCCCCCTGGACGTCGGGGGCGACGGTCAGCGCGCCGCCGAGCTGGCGCGCCAGGCTGTTGATGATGCGCATGCCGAGGCTGGCGCTTCGCGCCGCCGCCGGATCGAACCCCTCCGGCAGACCGACGCCGTCATCGGCCACGCCCAGGATCAGGCCGTCCGCATCGTCGGGCCGCGCGTCCACCCGGATCTCGCCTTCGCCCTCCGCGTAGGCGTACTTGATCGCGTTGGTGACGAGTTCGTTGACGAACAGACCCAGCGGGATCGCGAGGTCGGCGGGGATGTTCACCCGCACCGCGCGGCAGACGATGCGATGACGCGGCGCGCTCTCCTGCAGCTTGGCGCAGAGGGCCTCGAGGAAGCCCGCGACGTCGATCGCCTCCAGGCTCGGCTGGCGCCAGAGCTGGTCGTGGACCTGGGCCACCGCCTCCACCCGGGTACGGGCATCGGCCAGCGCGCTCTTCACGTCGGCGTTGTCGGAGCCCCGGGCCTGCAGCCCGAGGAAGCCCGCAACCACCGCGAGGCTGTTCTTCACCCGGTGGCTCATCTCGCGGGACAGGAGTTCCTGACGCTCCAGGGCCGCCTTCAGCCGCGCCTCGGCCCGCTGGCGCTCGATGGCGCCGCCGACGAGGTTGGCAAAGCCCTGCATGAAGGCGATGTCAGCCTCCTCGAACTGGCCCTCGCGGGTGTCGTCCACCTCCAGCACGCCGTAATTGCCGTCGCGGTTGGCGATGAGCACGTTGATCGCCCGGCGGATGCCGTGGTCGGCCATCAGCTTCGGGGTCCGGAAACGCGTCTCGTTCTCGAGGTGGTTCGAGATCACGGGCCGGCCCGTCTTCAGGGCGTAGCCCGCCGGCGAGGCGAGGTCGGCGCCGATGATGGTGGTGCCCACCGCGTCCGCAGCCCAGCCGATCCCGGCGCAGACGAGGAGGCAATCCTGGTGCGGCTTGTATTCCAGCGCCTTGCAGAACTGCGCCTCCATCCCCTCCGCGCAGAGTTCGGTGGCGCGCTGGAGCAGGGGCAGCAATTCGGTGGCGCGCAGGGCCTCGACCCCGAAATCGGAGAGGATCGCCTGTTGCCGTAGGCGGATCGCCAGGGCCTTCGGCGCCAGTTCGGTCATCGCTACGCTACACGTCCCGGGTTCGGCGCGGCCGGGCCGCCCGCCCGCGCCGCTTCCTTGTGCGACACCCGGAGCGCTGCCCGCAAGACCATAGGGCGGAGTCCGCGCGAGAGTTGATGCCCCGGGCTCAAATCTCGATCTCGGTGCCGACCTCCACCAGCTGCCGCGTCGGCACGCAGAAATGCGCGCCGGTGCGCTCGGCGTTGCGCAGCAGGAAAGCGTAGATCTCCTCCCGCCAGGTCGCCATGCCGCGCTGGTCGCTCTTCGGGATGATGGTCTCGTGCCCGATGAAGATCGTGAGATCCTCGAGCCATTCGGGCGGCAGGCGCTTGGATTCGACGGCGCAGCGCAGGCCGTCGGGCACCGAGGCGTCCTCCATGAAGCCGTAGCGCAGGATCACGCGGATGATGTCGGGCGTGATCACCACGACCTCCGCGCGCTGGTCGCGGGGCAGGGAGGGCTCCTCCTCGTAGCGGGCGGTGACGATGAGGATGCGCTCGTGCAGGGCGTGGCTGCGCTCGACGAAGCGGGACAGGTGCAGCGGAATCGCGCTGGTGGCCGAGGACAGGAAGGCGGCGTTGCCCGGCAGGACGATGGGCGGCGCGCGCCGGAGCTGCTCCAGGAACTCGCCTTCGGGCTGGCGCAGCGAAACCCGCGCCGCCTCGACGAGCTGGTTGCCCTTGCGCCAGGTCAGCATCAGGAACGCCACCAGGGCGGCGAGCATCAGCGGAAACCAGCCGCCCTCGAACAGCTTCACGCTGTTGGCGCCCAGGAACACGAGATCGATGAGGAGGAAGAACCCGTTCACCGCCAGCACGGCCACGGGGTTGTAGCCCCATTTCAACGCCACGAGGGCGGCGAGCAGGGTGGTGATCGCCATCAGGGAGGCCACCGCGATGCCGTACGCGCCGGCCAGCGCGTCCGAAGAGCCGAAGATCAGGACCGCGCTCAGGGTGGCGGCGGCGAGCAGCCAGTTCACCAGCGGCACGTAGATCTGCCCGCGCTCGTGCCGGGCGGTATGGACCACCCGCATCGGCGGCAGGAAGCCGAGCTGGATCGATTGCTGGGTGAGGGAGAAGGCGCCCGAGATGATCGATTGCGAGGCGATGACGGTGGCCACCGTCGCCAGCCCGATCAGCGGGTAATGCGCCCAGTCGGGGCTCAGGCGGTAGAACGGGTTCTCGATGGCGTCGGGCTCGACCAGCAGGAGCGCGCCCTGCCCGAAATAATGGATCACCAGGGCCGGCAGCACGAGGCCGAACCAGGAGGCGCGGATCGGCCCGGCCCCGAAATGCCCGAGATCGGCATACATCGCCTCGCCGCCGGTGACCGCCAGGAAGGCCGCGCCCAGCATGGCGAAGCTGACGTGCCAGCCCGCGTGGCCCAGGAATTCGATGGCCTTGAGCGGGTTCGCCGCGGCCAGGATCTGCGGCGCGTGCCAGATACCGCCGAGGCCGAGCAGCGCGAGCACGACGAACCAGGCGAGCATCACGGGGCCGAAGATGCGGCCGATGAAGGCCACGCCCCGGCTCTGGACCAGGAACAGGCCGATGAGGATGGCGATGGTGATGGGCACCACGAAGCGCGCGAGCCCCGGCGCCTCGACCTTGAGGCCCTCCACCGCCGAGAGCACCGAGATGGCGGGCGTGATCGCGCCGTCGCCGTAGAGGAGGGCGGCACCGACGAGGCCGACCACGAGGAGCACGCCGGTCCACGAGCCGGGCTTGGCGTGGCGGGCGCCGAGCAGGGCCAACATGGCGACGATGCCGCCCTCGCCGCGATTGTCGGCGCGCAGGATCAGCACCGCGTACTTGATGGCGACGATGAGGATCAGTGACCACAGGATCAGCGAGACGGCGCCCGTCACCGCGATCGGCGTCGGCGGCGCCCCGGCGCTGGCCGCGCGCACCGCCTCCTTGAAGGCGTAGAGCGGCGAGGTGCCGATGTCGCCGTAGACGATGCCGAGCGCGCCCAGCATCACGGCCGGGCGCAGGGCCCGCTGCCCCGTTGGGGATTCCTCGTGGGCCACGGGCACGCTCTCCGGCACGGCGATGAGATTCGCTTCTCACGCTGCGAGGTAGGCGGCGAACCTTGGCCGACCAGGGGGAAGCGTACGCGAGACCGCCGGGTTGTCAGGGGCGATCCGCGACCGCCCCCGCATGCCAGAACCCTAGAAGTCGGTCGGGCGTCCGGCGGCCACCACCAGCATGCGACCATCCGCGAAGGTGCGGGCGCCGGCGCGGCGGATATCGGCCTGCGTCACGTTGGCGACGAGATCGTTGCGGCGGGCGATGTAGTCCATGCCCAGCCCCTCGAAGGCGATCTGCACGAGCTGGTGCGCGATCTTGGTCGAGGTGTCGAAGCCGAGCGCGTAGGACCCGGTGAGGTAGTCCTTGGCCTTCTGCAGTTCGTCGTCCGAGGGACCTTCGCTGATGAGCCGGCCGATCTCCTCGCCGATCACCGACAGGGCTTCGCCGACGCGCTCGTTCTTGGTGGCGGTGTAGCCCCAGGTCATCGAGGCGGCGCGGTGGCTCACGAGCGAGGTGCCCACCGAGTAGGCGAGGCCGCGCTTCTCGCGCACCTCCTGGAACAGGCGGGAGGTGAAGGAACCGCCGCCGAGGATGTGGTTGAGGACGTAGGCCGGGATGAAGTCGGGGTCGCGCCACGGGACGCCGTTCAGGCCGAAGCGGATCACCGATTGCGGCACGTCGAGGTCGACCACGTGGCGCGCCCCGAGGTTCTGGACCCGCGTCTGCGGCACGGCCTTGAGGGGCGCGGCCATGTCGAGCTTGCCGAAGGCCCGGTCCAGGGACTCGGCGAGGCGCTCGGCGTCGATGGCGCCGACCGCCGCGACCTTCACGGCCCCGCGTCCGATGATCTGGCGATGCATCGCCACGAGGTCGTCGCGGGTGATCGCCGCGATGCTCTCGGCGGTGCCGGAGGACGGGCGCGCATAGGGGTGGCCGGCATAGGCTTCGGCGAAGAAGCGGCGCGAGGCCATCACGCCGGGATCGTTCTGTTGGTAGCGCAGGCTCGCCAGGGTCTGGGCGCGCACCCGCTCGATGGCGTCTGGATCGAGGCGGGGCTTGGCCAGCGCCAGGGCGAGGAGGTCGATGGCCTCGTCCGCGTGCTTGACCAGCATCTTGAGCGAGCCGCCCAGCGCATCGGCCCCGGCATGGAAGGACAGCTCGATGGCCCGGGCCGCCAGACGCTCCTGGAAGGCGTCCGAGGACAGGTCGCCCGCGCCCTCGTCGAGGAGGCGGGCGAGCATCTGGGCGACGCCGGCCTTGCCCTCGGGGTCCTGGGCGGCGCCCCCCTCGAAGGTGAAGGCCAGGGCGATCAGGGGCACCACCGGGGATTCGACGTGCCACGCCTCGATGCCGGGGGCGGTCGCGACGGGAACGGCCTGGGTCGGCGAGGTCGCGGAGCGGGTGGCGGTGTCGACCAGATTGGTGGCCATGGTCATGGAAACCTCATGCTGTGCGCGGGGGCGCGGCGGCGGGGCCGCTGCCGTCCGGATGGGCGCCGGGCGGCCTGCAGGCCACCCGGGTCTCACGAGAACTGGAGCTCAGGCCGCATCGGCCTCGCGAGCCTTGGTGAGGTAGCCGGTCACCGAGCGCGCCGGGACGAGGTAGCGCTCGGCCACCGCCGCGAGGCGGCCTTGCGTCACGCCCTCGATGTCGGCGGGCCAGCGGCGGACCTCCTCGATCGATTCGCCGATGGCCAGCGCCGACCCGTAGATGCGGGCCAGGGACGACTGGCTGTCGGAGGAATAGACCGTCTCGGCCACGAGCCGGGTCTTGGCCCGCTCGATCGCCTCAGGCGTAAGGGCCTCGGAGGGGACGCGGCGCAGGATCCGGTCGACCTCCTCCTCGAGCTTCTCCAGGCTGACGCCCTCGGCCGGCACCGCGTAGACCGAGAAGCGGGTGTCGTCGATCGCCGAGCCCATGTACCAGGCACCCGCGTTCACGGCGACGCCGAGCTCCATCACCAGCTTGCGGTAGAGGTAGGAGGTCGAGCCGCCGCCCATCACCTCGGCCAGCAGTTCCAGGGCGTGGCACTCGCCGTCCCGCGCGGTGATGCAGGACGGCGTGAGGTAGAGCCGCTGCAGGGTCGGCTGCTCGACCTTGGGGTCGGCCACCGCGAGGCGGCGCAGGGCCTTGGGCTCCGGCTCCCGGGCGCGCAGGCGGACGGGCCGGGTGCCCTGCGGGGTGACGCGGCCGTAGGTCTCGTCGGCCATGCGGCGCACGTCGTCCGGGGTCACGTCGCCGGCCACCACCAGGATGGCGTTCTCGGGCGTGTAGAAGCGCTTGTAGTAGTCGAGGGCGTGGGTGCGGTTCAGCTCCTCGATCTCGTGCATCCAGCCGATGATCGGGGTGCCGTAGGGATGGTGCACGAAGAGCGAGGCGGCCATGGCCTCGGAGAGCTGGGCGGAGGGGTCGGTCTCGACCCGCATGCGGCGCTCCTCCAGCACCACGTCGCGCTCGGGCGCCACCACGGCGTCGTCGAGGACGAGGCCGGTCATGCGGTCGGCCTCGAATTCCATCATGGTCTTGAGGTGATCGCGGGCCACGCGCTGGAAGTAGGCGGTGTAGTCGTAGGAGGTGAAGGCGTTCTCCTGGCCGCCGAGGCCCGAGACGGCCTTCGAGAAGGCGCCGATCGGATGCCGCTCGGTGCCCTTGAACATCAGGTGCTCGAGGAAGTGGGCGATGCCCGACTGGCCGAGCGGATCGTCGGCCGAGCCGTTGCGGTACCACACCATGTGGGTGACGACGGGGGCGCGGTGGTCGGGAACGACGACGACGTCGAGGCCATTGTCGAGCGCGAAGGCGCTGACCTCGGGGCCGCCCGCCTCGGAGCGCCCGAAGGAGGCGGCATCCGCCCGGCCGGCGCTGGCATGGCCGCGCGACGGACCGAAATGGGGCGTGTCCTTCCTGAACAGATGCATCAATGCTGATCCTTCCGCGGCCGGCCCGTTGCGGAGCCGTCCGTCCTGTTGGAATTGCGCCCGCCGCGCGCCACCGGTCGGGGCGAAGCGGATGGGCGTCGGGCCCTCGACGGCGACCGGGGCCCGCGCGGCGCCGGCACCGGACCCGGGTTCAGTTCGCCGAGCGGGCGCGCAGGTAGGCGCCCGGATCGGATTCCTCGCGCTCGCGCGAGGGATTGTTGACGGGATCGCCGTTGCTCTTGGCGATCTTGCGCGGCGCCTTGCGGTAACCGGTCGGCGGGTCGGTGAGCACGTCGCGGTCGGGCTCCACCGCGGAGGGCTCCGCCACTTCCGCCGAGCGCAGTCCGAAGGGGTTCGACCAGAAGGAATTGCGGTCGTCGTTCTCGCCCTCGGGCCGCCCGTTCTCCGTGCGGGCCTGGGCCCCCGCCCGGCGACCGGCCCGCATCTCGTCGATGGACAGGGTCATGTTGTTGTCGTTCATCCGCCCTTGGGTGCCGCGCGCGATCGGCTTGCGGGCCTCCTCGCGCTCACGCTCGCGCTGGACGATCTCGGGATCCTTGGGCCATTGCGCCGAAGCTTCCGGCTGGCGCGGCGGCGGCAGGGCCCGGCCGTCGAGCTTGGGCGGCATCACCAGGGGGGCGCGCTCGCGGTAATTGATGGCGGGCTTCTCGGGCTCGATCAGGCCGATATTGCTGAGGGCGTCCCGCATGAACACGCCCTGCTGCGCCTGCGCGCTCGCCGCGCTCAGAACGCCCACCACCACCAGCAAACCCCGATGCCCGATCATGTTGTCCCCGTTCTTCGCCCGGCTGGTCGGCCTCGGTTTCCCGTGCCGGAATGGGCGCTTGAATGGGCCCTCGGCCGCCGCCTGATCCGACCCGTCCGGCCTGATCCCGGTTTCAGGCGATCGTATGGCGCCTTGACCGCAGCGCACCAGCCTCCGCCGCACAACGATCCCCGGTGTGGTTTACGGATCACATCCGCGCACGGAATGCGGGGCCGCCCTCACGATTGCGAATCGCCGCGCTTCGGCGCCGGCCGGAGGCTGTCGAGGATGAGGCCGACCACGCCGGCGACGATGGCCGCGTCGGCGACGTTGAACACGTACCAGGACCACCGGCCCCAGTGCAGGTGCACGAAATCGAACACCGCGCCGTAGGCGGCCCGGTCGATGGCGTTGCCGATGGCGCCCCCCGCCACGAGCCCGAGGGCGAGACCCAGCAGGCGCGCTTCGGCCCGCCGCATCCAGAGGATCAGGGCGATCGCCGCGACGCAGGAGACCATCACGAGGACCCAGCGGCCGAGGCTGCCCTCCTGCTGGAACATCCCGTAGGACACGCCCCGGTTCCAGACCACGAGGAACTCGGCGAAGGAGGCGAGCCGCCAGGGCTGCGTCAGCACGAGGTCGGTGCCGAAATACAGCCCGAGCTTCGTCGCCTGATCGAGGCCGAGGGTGCCGAGGAGCGCCGCGAGGCCGAGGCGGAAGGGGGTCAGGCGCACGGGCCTGTCCTCCCCCCGAGGCGGGGGAAGGGATGGCGCGGCATCCGCTTCACGCGGCGCTCGCGCCGGCATCGGCGGCGTGGGCGGCGTCCCACTCGCGCAGGGCCCGGGCGTCGCGGGGCGTCACGTCGGGATAGTCCGGGTCCGCGCCGACCTCGGGCGTCACCCGCCAGGACCGGGCGCATTTGCGCCCCTCGGCCAGCGCCGGCACCACGGCGACGCCGCGCACGTCGTCGAGGCGGAACGCCTCGGCCGGGCCTTCGCCCTCGGCGATGCGGATCGCGGAGGTGATGCAGACATCGGCGAAATCGACGCCCTCCACCACCGCGCGCAGGTCCGCATCCGCGATGTACACGGTGGGGGCCGCCTCGAGGCTGGCACCGATGCGCTTGGCCGTGCGCTCGATCTCCAGGGCGCCGGTGACGACCCGGCGCACCCGGCGGATCTGCTGCCAGCGGGCGGCGAGCGCCTCGTCCCGCCAGGAGGCCGGCGTCTCCGGCAGCGTCTGGAGATGGACCGAGCCGGTCTCCGACGGGTAGCGGTCGAGCCAAGCCTCCTCCGCCGTGAAGGCCAGCACGGGCGCGAGCCAGATCGTGACCCGGCGGAAGGTCTCGTCGATGACCTGGAGGGCGGCGCGGCGCACGGTCGAAGAGGCCGGGTCGCAGTAGAGCGCGTCCTTGCGGACGTCGAAGTAGAAGGCCGAGAGGTCGCCGGTCATGAACCCGTTGAGGAGCGCCACCACCCGCTTGGTGTCGAAGGTGGCGTAGGCCTCGCGGATCTCACCGTCGAGCTCACACAGCCGGTGCCGGATCAGGCGCTCCAGCTCGGGCAGCTCCGCGTGGGGGATTTCGGTACCGGGCTCGAAATGCGCCAGGGAGCCCAGCATCCAGCGCAGCGAGTTGCGCAGCTTGCGGTAGGTCTCCGCGAAGGTCTTGATGATCTCCGGACCGATGCGCAGGTCGTCGGCGTAGTCTGAGGCCGCCACCCATAGGCGCAGGATGTCGGCGCCCGAATCCTTGATGACGTTCTGCGGCGCGACGACGTTGCCCTTCGACTTCGACATCTTCAGGCCCTTGGGGTCGAGCACGAACCCGTGGGTCAGGACGATGTCGTAGGGCGCGCGGCCCCGCGTGCCGGCGGATTCGAGCAGGGACGACTGGAACCAGCCGCGATGCTGGTCGGACCCCTCGAGATACATCACCGTGTCGTCGCCGCCGTCGCGGCGTCGCTTGATGCCCGCGAGGCCGGGGAACTGGTCCGCGTCGTCCAGCACGAAGGCGTGGGTCGAGCCGGAATCGAACCAGACGTCGAGGACGTCCGTGACCTTTTCGTAGTCCGCCGGATCGTGCTCCGGCCTCAGGAAGCGGGCACCGTCCGCATCGGTGAACCAGGCGTCGGCGCCCTCCGCCTGGAAGGCCGCTTCGATGCGGGCATTCACCGCCGCATCGCGAAGGACCTCGTGGGTGCCGCGCTTGACGAAGACGGTGATGGGCACGCCCCAGGCGCGCTGGCGCGAGACCACCCAGTCGGGCCGGTTGCCCACCATACCGTTGATGCGGTTCCTGCCCTGGGGCGGCACCCAGCGGGTGTCCTCGATGCCCCGCATGGCGACCTCGCGCAGGGTCTGGCCGCCGAGGGACCCCACCGGCCGGTCCATCGCGATGAACCATTGCGGCGTATTGCGGAAGATGACCGGCTTCTTCGAGCGCCAGGAATGCGGGTAGCTGTGCTTGAGCGTGCCGCGCGCCACCAGGGCGCCGGCCTCTGTCAGCGCGGCGATGACCGCTTTGTTGGCGTCGCCCTTCTCGCCCTTCTGGTTCAGGACACGTTTTCCCGTGAAACCGGGCGCCTCCTCGGTCAGCGCGCCGTCGGCATCGACGGTGTAGGGGATGCGGGTCTCGATGCCGCGCTGGGCGAGGGCGCGGCCGTTGGCCATCCAGACCTCGAAATCCTCGCGGCCGTGGCTCGGCGCCGTATGGACGAAGCCGGTGCCGGCCTCGTCGGTGACGTGCTCGCCGTCGAGGAGCGGAACGGCGAAGTCGTAGCCGGACAGGTGACCGGCCAGCGGATGGCTCAGGGTCAAGCCCGCGAGTTCGGCCGGCGCGACGTCGCGCAGGCGCTCGAAGGCCTCGACGCGGGCACTCGCGAAGACGGACGCGGCCAGCGTGTCGGCGAGGACGTAGGCGTCCCCGATCCTGGCCCAGTTGTCCTCGGCCGCCGCCGTGACCCGGTAGAGGCCATAGGCCACCTTTCTCGCGTAAGCGACGGCGCGGTTGGCCGGCATGGTCCAGGGCGTGGTCGTCCAGATCACGACCCGTGCCGCCGCGAGATCCGCCGCCGCACCGCCGGTTATCCGGAATGCCGCGAAGATCGCGTCGCTGACGACGTCCTCGTATTCGACCTCGGCCTCGGCCAAAGCGGTCTTCTCGACCACCGACCACATCACCGGCTTCGAGCCCCGATAGAGCTGGCCGGTGGTGGCGAAGGTCATGAGCTCGCGGGCGATCGCGGCCTCGGCCGGGAACGACATGGTGACGTAGGGGTGGTCCCAGTCGCCGGTGACGCCGAGGCGCTTGAACTCCGCGCGCTGCACGTCGAGCCAGTGCCCCGCGAAGGTCCGGCATTCCTGGCGGAACTCGATGACCGGGACGTCGTCCTTGTTGCGGCCCTTGGCGCGGTACTGCTCCTCGATCTTCCACTCGATGGGCAGGCCGTGGCAGTCCCAGCCCGGCACGTAGTTGGCGTCGTAGCCGAGCGCCCCTTGCGCGCGGACGATCACGTCCTTCAGGATCTTGTTGAGCGCCGTGCCGATGTGGATGTTGCCGTTGGCGTAGGGCGGGCCGTCGTGCAGCACGAATTTCGGGCGGCCGGCGGCCTGCACGCGGATCTGGCGATAGAGGTCGGTGGCGGCCCAGCGCTCCAGCAGCAGGGGCTCGCGCACCGGCAGGCCGGCCCGCATCGGGAACGCGGTCTGGGGCAGGAACAGGGTCTTCGAATAGTCGCGGGCGGGAGAGGTCGGGTCGGTCATGGGATGTCTGGGGGGTCTTCGGCGCTGATCGGTCTTGGGGGCGGTCGGCGGGCAATCTGCCACCGGGGCCGGCGGAATGGAGGCGAATCCTCGCCCTCCCGGCCTTCGCGTCGGACCGCCGCGGCGGCCCTCAGGCGCAGGCCGGGCTCATAATTCGCAGGGCGGACGGGATCGGCGCGCCGCGCCGCGTCCGGAGATCACCATGAGCGTCCATCCGGCGGCTTCTAGCAGCGGCGCCGGCCCGAGACCAGCGAGCTTTAAGCTTGCCTCAAACACTGCGGTCGTTCCACGGGAGCCTATTTCAAGCTCGGCCGTTGGTCCGCACGCGTTCGGGTGCCGGCCGGTTTCGGCACGGGGCCGAGTTCGAGGGGTGGCCGAGACGCGGCGTCATTGGGAGACAGCACCATGAGAAAAGCTCTGCTCGCCGCCAGCCTCGTCCTCTCCGCCTTCGCGCTCTCGGGCGCGGCCGAGGCGCAGGGCCTGCCGGGCGGCATCCGCCGGGGCGCGGCCGAGGGCGACCGGGTCGCCGGACCGATCGGCGGGATCGTCGGCGGCGCGGTCGGCGGCGCGGTCGGCACCGTGAACGGGGCCCTCGGGATCGATCCGGGCCGCCGGGCCTATCGCACGCGCATGAAGTCGCGCCGTCACCACCACCGTCACCGCTGAGCGGGACGCGTCCGGGCCGACCTGCGCTCCTGGGCCAGGAGGTAGAGCCCGGACCCGATGACGATGGACGCGCCGATCAGCGTCCATCGGTTCGGCACGTCGCCGAACACGAGGTAGCCCAGCATCACCGACCAGAGCAGCTGGGTGTAGATGAAGGGCGCCAGCACGTTGGCGGGCGCCCGGGCATGGGCCAGCACCAGGAGCCAGTGCCCCAGGGTGCCGAACAATCCGACCCCGACCAGCAGGGCCCAGGTGCTCCAGGCCGTCGGCGTGGTCCAGATCCAGGGCAGGAGCGGGCTCATTACCGCGAGCCCGGCCAGCCCCGAATAGAACACCGTGGTGGCCGTCGAATCGACGCCCGCGAGCTTGCGCGTGGTCAGGACGTAGAAGGCGTAGCACAGCATGTTGCCGATGCTGAGGAGCACCGCCGGCTGAAACGCGCCGACGCCCGGCCGGACGATGACCAGGACCCCGAGGAAGCCGATCCCCACCGCCACGAGCCGGCGCGGCGACGACCATTCGCCGAGCAGCGGACCGGCGAGCAGCGCCACCATCAGGGGCGTGGCGAACTGGATCGAGAGGGTCTCGGCGAGCTGCAACTGGCGCAGGGCCAGGAAGTTGAGGGCCGTGGAGCCGAACAGCAGCAGCGAGCGTAAGGCCTGCAGCCCGAGCCGGTTCGTGCGCGCGACGCCGGGCGTGCGCACGGGATTGAGCACCATCAGCACGAGGCCGACATTCACGGCATAGCGCATGAAGGTGGAGAGCAGCGGGTCGACGCCGTGGCCGGCCAGGGTCTTGGCCGAGGCGTCGAGGCAGGCGAAGAAGGCCAGCGTCCCGCACATCAGGGCGATGCCGGCGAGTCGCCGGCTGCGCGATGCAGCGTGCCCCGAGGTGACTTCCACGGCCCGATCCCGTTTCCCGGCGCCCCGCCCGGCGCGGGTCGCGCGCGCAGCTTTAGGGCAGCGAAGGCCACGCGGGCACCCGCCTGTGGGGCAGGGCGGGGGCGCAGCCAATGCGCCCTGTCCGAATCCGGCGCCACGCCTCAGTTGGCGGAGCCTCCTTCACCACCCGCCACATCCACCAAATGTTATCGACCCTGCGGGACAATCAGCGCGACGAATTCGGTTGGGACGCGGGATGGCGCGCTGGATACCCCTCATGGCGAGCATCGGCCTCGTCAGCCTGATGGTGCTTCCCGCCCCCGGCATCTGGGGACTCCTGATCGGTGTCGGCTGCAGCCTCGCGATCCTCGTCTCGGCGTTCGTCTGGGTGCTCGACCAGATCGCGACGCGACTCGCCCGGACCTGGGACCGGCGCGATCGGCGGCGGCGGCGCCGCGCGATGCATGCGGGCTCCGGGATGATGCGCAAGGCCGGAGGGCCGGCCCCGGTCGAACCGCCGCGACCGTCGCCGATCCAGGAGCGGGCCCGGATCGCCGCCCTGCGTCGGCAAGCGAGCGACGCCGAACCGTTCCGGGTGCGCTGAGCGACTCTCGGCGCGTCCGGGTGGCGAGTGGGGCCTACAGGGCCTCCGGCACCGCCAGGGTGTCGGGCTCGTCCTCGTCCATCTCGGAATCGCCCTCGACCTCGTGGCCGGTCACGCCCGAGACCTCCGCGAGGTTGCGGGCGGCCTTGCGCAGCAGCTTGCGCAGGCGGCGCTTCTCCTTGCCGTCGAACCCGTCGAGGAGTTCGGCCTCGACGTCGTCCCAGATCCGCTCGATGGCGGCGGCCTTGGCCAGACCCGTCTCGGTGAGGCGCACGCGCACGATGCGGCCGTCACCGGCCTCGGCCCGGCGCTCGACGAAGCCGAGGGCCGCCAGCCGCGAGATGGTCTTCGAGGCGGTGGGCGGGCGCACCCGCAGGGTCGCGGCGAGATCGCCCATCGTCATGGTGCCGGCCGCCGCCAGCGCTTGCACGACCTGTTCCTGCCCGGCGAAGAGGTCGAGGGCCGCCAGCCGGTCGCCGACGCGGGAGCGGTGCAGGCGCGCGGCCTGGACCAGGGCCCAGCCGACGCTCTTGGAGCCCGGCGGCCGCAGGCGCTTGTCCGACTTCGCCG
>NZ_JAIEOF010000062.1 GCF_019750675.1 Methylobacterium sp. | reverse complement strand
TGGACAGTCGGTCTTGGACCGCGACAGCTTGCAGGAGACCATCATGGATTACGCCGACGCCAGGGTCCTGGTGACCGGAGCGGACGGGTTCATCGGCTCGCACCTGGCGGAAGCCCTCGCGCGCCGCGGCGCACGGGTGACGGCGCTGGCCCTCTACAACTCGTTCGACAGCCACGGCTGGCTGGACGACGTGGCCCCCGAGGTGCGCGCCCGGCTCGACCTCGTGCGCGGCGACGTTCGCGACGCCGCCTTCGTCGGACGGTTGGTGCCGGGGCACGACGTCATCTTCCATCTGGCGGCACTCATCGCCATACCGCACTCCTATGCCGCGCCCCAGGCCTACGTGGACACCAATGTCACGGGCACGCTGAACGTGCTGGAGGCGGCGCGCCAGCACGGAACCAGGCGGGTCGTCCACACCTCCACGAGCGAGGTCTACGGCACGGCGCTGACCATGCCGATCCGGGAGGACCATCCCCTCCAGGGCCAGTCGCCCTACTCGGCCTCGAAGATCGGCGCCGACATGATGGCGGAGGCCTTCGCCCGCTCCTTCGGCACGCCCGTGGTGACGCTGCGCCCGTTCAACACCTACGGTCCCCGCCAGAGCGAGCGCGCCATCATCCCGACCGTGATCCGGCAGGCGCTGGACCCCGCCTGCGAGGCCGTCACGGTCGGGGACACCTCGCCCGTGCGCGACCTCACCTTCGTGGCCGATACGGCGGCGGCGTTCCTGGCGGCCGGGTCGGCCCCCGACCTCGCGTACGGGTGCGCCTACAATGCCGGAAGCCAGCGGCGGACGTCCATCGGTGACCTGATCCGCCTCGTCCTCGATCTGACCGGGTGCGACAAGCCCGTGGTGCAGGACACCCGGCGCATGCGGCCCACCAATTCAGAGGTCCGGGCGCTGCTCGCCGACAGCGCCCGCTTCGAGGCGGCATCGGGATGGCGCGCCCGGACGAGCCTGCGCGACGGGCTGGAGCAAACCATCGCATGGTGGCGGGAACGCCTGTCGGCCGGGCGGGTCCGGGCCCAGATGGATTACATGACGTGAGCCGGATTCCTCACTCCCGACCGATGCTGCAGCGGCAGCGAGCCTGCGTGGGGACCTTCATCGCGCTGGCGGCGCTGCTCGCTCCCCAAGGCGCCCGGACCGAGCCCCAGCCCGTGCCCAAGGCGCAACCCGCCATCAAGGCGCAGCCTGCCCCCACCGCGCAGCCTGCCCCCACCGCGCAGCCCGCCGGCCCCCGGGTCCTTCATGCGTATCGCCTGCAGCCTGGCGACGCGATCGAGGTTGCGGTGGCGGGCCAACCCGACTTGCGGGCGCGCGCGACGCTGGAGATCGACGGCACCATCAATCTGCCGGCCATCGGCACGCTCCAGGTCGCGGGCGACACCACGGGCGAGGTCATGGCCAAGGTCGAGGCGGTGCTGGCCTCCCGCCTGCTCCGCCGCCAGCGCGCGCAGGCCGGCGACCGCCTGCCTCTGCTCCAACCCGGCGACGTCACCGTCACGATGGCGGAATACAGGCCCATCACGGTGGGCGGGGACGTCCTGACCCCGGGCCAATACGCCTACCGCCCGATGATGACGGTGCGCCAAGTCCTCGCCATGGCGGGGGGCCCGAGCACGATGCGCGGGCGCGCCGGCACCATCTCGGAAGGGGTCGAGGCCGAGCAGGTATACCGCACGGTCCAGATCAATCTCGTCAAGGAGCACGTCCACCTCTGGCGGCTCGCGGCGGAGATGGAGGGGGCTGAGACGTTCAAGACGAAACCGATCGACGCCGTCCCGGTCGCCCCCGAACTGGTGGCGGACCTCGTGCGAACCGAGACCCGGTCGCTGCAGGTGGCCCAGGCCGAGACGCGCGCGGAGCGGGAATACCTGGTCAATGCCATCCGGCAAACGGCCGAGCAGATCGCCACCCTCACCGAGCAGGAGGTGCAGGAGGAGCGCGGGCTGAAGGCGGATATCGAGGAGCTCACCCGCACGAACAACTTGTTCGGAAACGGAAATCTCACCAGCCAGCGCGTGGCGGATGCCCGACGCGCCGTCCTGCTCTCCTCGACGCGGCGACTCCAGACCGCGGCCAACCTGAGCGAGGCGAAGCGACGGCGTGATGAGATGGCCTGGCGGCGCGACCGCATCGATACCCAGCGCGAACTCCTCTTGCTGCGAGAGGTCAGGGAGGGGCAGGCTCAAGTCGCCGACCTGCGAGGCCGCCTGGAGGCGTCCGCACGCAAGCTCGCGCTCGTCGGGCGGGCGCAATCCCTGCAGGCGGCCGCCCTCGGTCCACGGCCCGAACTGATCGTGGTTCGGCGCAGCGGTGCGGCGTTCGACCGCGTGCCGGCACACGACGATTTCGAACTCGAGCCCGGGGACGCGGTGGAGGTGGTCTACCGCGGCGAACTCCTCGGTACCCTGGCATCACGCTGATCGCCGGGTGTCCGGCACGGGTCAGCCGGCCGGATAAGCACCCAGGTCGGGCATCCCCGACGGCATCAGCTCCGCCGGAAGACCGAGCCGCGTTCCGCGCCCGATCAGGCAGCTGGCCCGGGTCGGGCGCAGGAACCCCGAGACGGGCAGCGCCCCATCGGGCTCGCGCGGGCCGCGTGCCACGGTGTCATCCAGCGATGCGAAGTCGGCGGCGGTCAGCACGAGCCGGGGCTCGAAGAGGTTCCAGGGCCGGCCGTTGCGCAGGTTGCAGCGCTCGACCGCCCGGCGAACCATAACCTCGTTGCGGCCCTCCGTGGCGAAGGCGATGTTGTTGCCCAACACCGTGTCGGGGTGGCTCACGAACACGAAGGCGTAGCCCGGATCGCCCATCGCCGGATCGACGTTGCGTGCGTCGTTCAGGGAAACGTTGTTCCAGACCTGCAGCGGCTCGATGCCGCCCGCCGAGCCGTTGTCGTCGAAGCCGTTGGACTTGTTGGCCCAGGACAGGTTCCGGATGATCGTGTGTCCGCCGTGGCGGGAATGCGCCCCGCGCCGGCGGCCCCCGAGCTTGAACCCGTTGCCGTCGCCCTTCGGGGCCATCGCCCCATCGGCGCGATGCCCGTTCTCGAAGGACCAATTCCCATCCACGAGGTAGCCCGTCACCCCGCGGGTATCCTCGTCCCGCAGCGTACTGAAGAAGTCGAACCCGTCGTCGCTGTTGCGCCAGGCCCGGTTGCCCGCGACGACCGTCCCGGTGCTGTCGGCGAGCGAGATCTGAAACCCGTCGGCGTTGCTGCCCGTGGCGTCAGCGCCGCCACCGTGGTTGCCGAACGCATCGCAGTTCCGCACCACGTTGCCGTCGCCGGTGCCGTAGAGGCCCAGCCCGACGCCGTGCTCGTCGTTGAGCCAGCCGTTGTCGTGGAAGCGGCATCGTTCGATTCTGAAGCCGGGATGGGAACCGTTGACGTGGCAGCCGCCCAACGGACCGTTGCGCACCGTGAGGCCCGTCACCTCCACGTAGGGCGTGTCCCAGAAGACGAGCGGAAATCCGCCGGCCGTGCCGCGCGAGGGCCAAGCCTCATAGGGCCCGTCGGGCGGGCGCAGGTCGCTTCCATCGAGGACGGGCGTCTCGCCCGGAAACGCCTCGATGCGCAGCGGCCGGCCAGGCCTCCCCCCGCCGCCGGCCAGCAGCCAGCCGGATGACCGTCCGCCGAAGCCGTACACGCCGCCCCGGAGCACGATGGTATCGCCCGCACCCGCCCTGGCATAGGCGTGATGCAGTGTGGCGAACGGGCGCTTCAGCGTGCCGTGGCCGGGCCCGTCCCCGTCCTTGCCGTACGGGGCGACATGGAGCGCCTTCGCGTTGGCGACGGGGCGATGGCGTGCGGCGACCGCCCCTGCGAGCAGGAGTCCGCCGGTGCCGAGGAGAAAGCTGCGGCGGGTGGTCATCGGCTCTCCTCCACGCGGGCGGGCGTGGCGCCTCGCCGTGGCCGGAGCCGCCGCGCCCGGGCGAGGGCCCGGCCCAGCAGCCCCTCCAGGGTGCCGAAGCCGTAGGCGAGGTGCAGGGTGGCGAGCGCTGCCGGCAGCGCCAGGAGGGGGAGCCGCGACGCGCTCTCGCCTGCCTCGACCGCGTCCTGACGCCAGGCGGCGAGCGCCGTCGCCACGAGGAGCAGGGCGCCGTAGGCGGCCAGGAGTGCCGCGAGTGCCCAGGCCGCGGGCGACCAGATGGGCGCAAGGGCGGCGAGCGTCGCCAGGATGCTCACCAGGATCAGCGGCGCGAGGTGGTGCGGACCCACGGCCGCCGGGTTCTCGAACAGGGTCAGGGCGACGCCCTGTCCGTTGCCCCGATACTGGCGCCACAGGCCGCCGAGCGTCTCGCGGGGGCGATAGTATGCGTGCGCCGCCGAGGTCACCCAGACGCCGTATCCCAGCGCGCGGACCCGCGCGTTGAAGTCGTTGTCCTCGTTGCGCGGCAGATCCTCGCGCATGGGCCCGACCTGGTCGACGACGTGGCGCCAGTAGCAGCCGTTCCAGGCGGTTGCGGCCCAGCCCTCCGCGCCCGCGCGGCGAAACTTGGCGACCCCGACGCCGAACGGACTGAGATGCGCCGCCACGATGGCCCTCGCGACCGGCATCCGCACGGCGGCGCGCGGACGGGCGATGGAGCCGACGCCCCCTGCGCCGGTGCGCAGGAGCGCCTCCACGCAGACCCGGACGACGTCTGCGCGGTAGCGCGCATGCGCATCGAGGCGCATCACCACCTCGCCCGTGGCCAGGCTCATGGCGAGATTGATGCCGGCCGCCGTACCGCACCGCTCGTTGTGGACGACCCGGACCCGGGCATCGCGGGCGACCAGGGCGTCGAGCCTCTCGCGCGTGCCGTCGCGGGAGCCACCGTCGACGAACAGGATCTCGGCGAGACCGGGATAATCCTGGGACAACAGGTCCGCGACCAGGGCGTCCAGCCCGGACGCCTCGTCGCGGAGAGGCACGATGACGCTCACGGGCGGCTGTGCCGGCGGAGATGGCGACGGACGATCGATGAGCGCCGAGCGTGGTCCCGGGACGGAGGGCCCCGGACCGGACGCCGGCTCAGGGGCGCGGACGGATCTCATCGTGGAGGGCCTCCAGGACGCGGGCGCGGTTGGCCTCGAGGGTGTTGTCGCCCATCAGCGCGCGCCCGTTCCGGCTGAGCCGGTGTCGCAGCGCTTCGTCGGAGACGATGCTCTGGACCGCGTCGGCCAGCGCGGGAATGTCGCGCGGCGGTATCAATAGGGCCGTGACCTCGTGGCTGAGGAAGGACGGGATGCCACCGACCCGCGTCGCGACGACGGGCAGGCCAAGCGAGAGGGCTTCGTTGATCACCTGTGGGAAGCCCTCGGTGATGGACGGCAGCACCAGGGCACCGGCCCGGCGGTAGAGGTCGAACAGCGCCGGCCCGTAGGGAACGTAGCCGTGGAACGTGACCCGCGATCCGAGGCCGAGCCGCTCGGCCTGTGCCCGAAGCATCGGTTCCGTCAGCCCGGTCCCGACGATATCGAGGTGGTACTCGACGCCGCGAGCCGTCAGCCGCGCCAGTGCCGAGAGCAGATGGGCGTGCCCCTTCTCCGGCGAGAGGCGGCTGACGCAGATGAGCCGGGTCGGGTCGCCGCCCGTGGTCATCTTGGAGAACATCTCGAACCGGGACTGGTCGACCAGGCAGGCGAAGTGATTGGTGACATGCCGGGCGTCGCGCCTGTACGCGTCCGCCATCTCCATGCCGACCGCGAGCACGGTCCGCCCGCGCGCCAACCGCCGGAAGTCCCATTCCAGCAAAGCGGCGGCGGCAAGGGCGGCCCAGCGCTTCAAACCCCGATGCGCCGCCATCTGCTGGACGAGGTTCTGGCGCACCACCAGGACGACGGGCACGCCCAGCGCGATGCACTCGCGGGCGATCATCTGCCCGAGCGGATGCGGGCCGCTCACCAGGAGCGCATCCCAGTTGCGGGCCTGCGCCCGGACCTCGCGCCTCACGCGTCCGTAGATGCGCGGGTCCGCGCGCCACAGCCGGTGCAGGTCCGGATAGTAGGGCAGGGGGAGCAGCGAGAACGTGTCCGAATCGACAGGGTAGGGTGCCCGCCGGGGCTCGGGCGCGAGGCGCCCGATGAGGGTCATCCCGCTGACCTCGCCAGCGAGGCTCTGGAGGAACAGGACGTAGGATTCGTCCGTCGAGAGGTCGTGTCCGTCCCGCCAGAACACTTGGTCCACGAAGACCGCCAGCCGCATGATCGCCACTCCTCAGGCCTGCCCGGACGGGGGCGGCTCGCACAATTCCCAGAGTCGAGCGGCGACCCCGGCCGGATCGTGGCCGCGCAGAACCGCCTCGCGCGCGTTCGCCCCGATGCGCCGCCGCAGCGCCTCATCGGCGACGAGGCGGGCAACGTGATCCGCCAGCGCGCCGGTCTCGTGGCCAGCGACGAGGCCGGTCTCGCCCTGGCGCACCATGTCGCCGACGGCGTTCACGCGGGTGGTGACGCAGGGCACCCCGGCGGACATGGCCTCCAGCAACACGTTCGGCATGCCCTCGTGGTCCGAGGTGAGCAGGAACACGTCGGCCGCACAGATCAGTTCTCGGGCGTCGGGCACGCGCCCCGCGAACGTCACCGCGACCCCGAGCCGGGCGGCCCGGGCCTCCAGGGCCGGGCGGCAGCCCATGTCCTCACCGGCAATGACCGCCCGGACAGGTGCGCGTGCCCCGACCAGGGCGATCACGTCCAGGAACCGCGCGAAGTTCTTCTGCGGCGCGAGGCGCCCCACGCCGGCGACCAGGACCTCGCTCCTGCCGATTCCCAATCGCGCCCGCCATTCCCGGCGCCAGGCCGCCGATTGCCCGATGGAGGGGGCCTCGACGCCGTTCGGGACGTAGACCACCTGCTGGGAGGCGGAGCCGCAGGCCAGGAGCGTCTCACGGGTCTCGCGCGAATTGCAGACCGCGACGGACAGCCCCGCCGTGCTCGCCCGGGACCAGAGACCGCGGAAACGCTGCGGCAGGTCGGCGAACCCGGCGTTGCGGAACGAGCCGATCCGGCGCACCCCCATCCCCGCCAGCGCCAACCCGTAGGGGTTGGTGTAGGACGACCACGAGAAGAAGCAGGCCGGGTGATGCTCCCGGCAGGCGACGCGGAACCGCACCATCTTGGCCGCGGGATGTCCGCCGAGCAGCACGATGGGGATGCCGAGCGCGCGCACGGGTCCCTCCCAGAAGCCGAGCGCGCCCGATACGTAGAGAACGGGGGACCAGCGCGCGGGGTCGCGGTGCGCCAGGAACGAGTAGAGCTGGCGCTCGCTGCCACCCTGGGACAATTGCCCCACCATCACCGCGATGGGTTCGGGCGCACGGACGAGGCCCGAAGCATGGCGCTGCCGCCCGATCATCGGGGCCTTGGAGCGGCTCGGGGCGGTCTGGGCCGGTACCTGGACCATCAGGCATCCGCCCGCGGTGCCAGGGTCGCCGCAGCCGCCTTGGCCAGCGGGCCCATGGCGACCAACGGTACGTCGCCGGCGACCAGCGCTTCGGGCACGGTCGCGTC
This sequence comes from Methylobacterium sp., assembly GCF_019750675.1. Classification (GTDB taxonomy): domain Bacteria; phylum Pseudomonadota; class Alphaproteobacteria; order Rhizobiales; family Beijerinckiaceae; genus Methylobacterium. The sequence goes on along the minus strand of NZ_JAIEOF010000062.1, from coordinate 7,776 downwards.
GTCCAGCCCCGCGGGCCAGGGCGAGGTCCCCCGCGGCGGAGGCGCCGCGAAGGGGACCAGGTACCGGTGCTTGCCCGAGGACAGCTTCTCGATGGTGTCGGTGAACTCGAAATCGACGCGGCAGGATTGCCCGACCACCCGGCGCAGGGTGTCCCCGATCTCCTGCAGGGCGTTGGCCGGCGGATCGGCGGCCGGGACGATACGGATCACCACGTCGTCGTAGCCGCGCTGAACGACCTGGAACATCCGGATCCAGTCGCGGCTGTAGAACACCCCGATGAAGTACATGAAGAAGATGCCGGGCACCGTGGTCCCGTCCGGGCGTACGAAAGCGTCGTTCGCGCGGCCCGTCACCGTCTGGAGCACCTCCACCGAGGGCGTCGGGGTCGCGACCGCCTCGCCGACCGTAGCCCGATCGCCGATCCGGTAGCGGATCAGCGGCATGGCGAGATTGGTCAGGCAGGTGACCAGCACGTCGCCCTCCTCGCCGGGTGCGCAGGGCTGCCCATCGGGGCGCACCACCTCCACCCAGTGCGTGGCCGCGAACACTTCCAGCCCGCCCCCGGGCGTGCGCTCGCCCGCGAAGCTGCCCACCTCGCGCGAACCGTAGCGGTTGTAGATCGGGCACCCGAAGGCCTGCTCGACCTCCGTGCGGATGAACGGGTAGAGCGTGCTCGCGCTGGTGACCACGCCGCGCACACCCTCCAGGCGCCGCCCCGTCTCGTTGAGGTGGCGCGCGATCTCGTACGCACTCTCGGCGAAAGCCTCCACCAGAACGGGACGTCGGCGCCGGATCTGGTCCACGTAGCGCTCCATGGCGTCCGTGTTCATGCGGAAGGCATTGAGGAGGACCTGGTTGCGGGCGAAGGCACTGACCTGATTACGCCAACCCTGCGACCCGAGAAGGATGTCGCGCTCGGACGCCCACAGCCTGACCATCGGTTCGCCGGGCTGACGGCCCGCCCAGCCCTGGTGCATCTCGATGGCGGCCAGCCCTGCCGCCTCGTAATCCCGGTCCTGCAGCACGGCGACCGGCTCGCCCGTGCTGCCGCCCGAACAGTTCCGGTACCAACGGCGCGAGGCCAGGTCGTCGCTGGTCAGGCTATCGAAGTGCTCCCGCAGAACGTCCCGCGTCAGCGGCCGAATGGTCGAGAACCGCTCCAGGTCCAGCACGTCGCCGCGCACCACCCCGAGCTGAACGAGTTCGTCCCGGTACCACGGCACGTGCTGCGCGGCGTGGCGCAACAGACGCGCCAGGCGGGTGATCTGGATGTCCCGCCTCTGCTGAAGCGGCAGTTCGTGGAAGAGGCTCAGACTTCGGCGGTAACCCGGAATGGGCGAGCGTGCGACGACGCGGTCGTAGACGGTCAGGACGGGATGACGCCAGTTCATCATGGAAGTCGACGGCTCGAAAGGGGAAGCACCGCAACGAGATTGGGCCGGGCATCGGGGCGGGGATCTGACGCCCGTCAATAACCGTGTCAGTCTTTCGGTCGGGCGAGCGCCCGCGTCCGGACGCGGTCCAGGGGTGGCAGCGCTGCGGTTCGGTGGACCGGCAACGAGTCCATCAGTTTGAGAACCCGCTCGACGTAGTGCGGCAGCAGAAAGCGCTGGCGCACCTCGCGCTCGGCCGCGGCGCCGAGACGGGCACGCAGCTCTTCGTCGCTCAGGAGCCCGCGCAGAGCGGCGGCGAGCGTGGCGGGGTCATCCCGCGGGACGACGATTCCGGTCTCGCCATCGCGCACGTAGTCGCGCACACCCGGCGCATCGTTGACGACCAGCGGCTTGCCGAGAGCCATGGCCGCCAGCATCGTGCCCTGACCCGAGGCGCGGTCGTCACGCGACTGCATGGGTACGACCACGACGTCCGCGCCGCGCAACAAGGCGTCGTATCGCGCGGGGCTGACCGGGCCGGCCGTCACGTTGCCGGAGGCGGACCGCAGTTGCTCCGCGGTGAGGTTCGGCGCCGCGATGGTCACGGGCGTGGCGATCAACGCCGAGGCCCGCAGCATCAGGTCCCAGTCGCGCAGCGAGTTGCCCCCGGCGAAGACGCCGCCGCCGGTGCTGCGGGCGGCGACCAGCTCGTCGTCGCTCAGCGTGCAGGACCACAGCACCTTGTGCACGCGCGCGGGGTCCACCCCCCAGGTGCGGGGGAACGTCCCGACCTCGAACTCCGTCAGGACGCCGTAATGGACGTGGTCGCCGTCGAACAGCGCGAGGACGCTTCGACAGGCCGCCCGGTCGGCCCAGTTCTCCCCGCGCCCCCAGGTCGGGTCGAGGATGACGACCTGAGGCGGGCGATGCAGGCGCGCTACGAGGACCGCCGCCAGGAGGTCCGCCCGGGAGAATCCGTTCAGGATCAGGATGCCGTGGGTCCGCGCCGCCCGAAGGACGGCCATGAACCGCCTCATGGAGGACGGTGGCAGGCGGACGACGTCGACGCGTTCGCGCCAGGTCGCGTTGCGCCAGGGATAGGTCGAGAAGGCCTGGGCCATCGGCACACCGTCTTTCGTTCGATGGCGACGTCGGAGATGGGCATCGGCGCCGCGATGGTCGGCACGCATGCCGGCTCTGTCGCCTCGGCGCCGGGGCCAAATTGGCGGAGGTGCCGAGCCTGGAAACTGACGCCCATCACTTCAACAGCCGACCTGCCGACTAAGCAGGCTCCTGTGCGAGACCGCCAAGCCCGATCTCGGGACCTCAACTGAGCCTGGGGATTCGGGCGATGAGGAGCGCCGATGCCGAGCACCTCCCATGACCGGGCGCACGCCCGCCGCCTTCCCGAAGCCTTCGATCCGGGACGGACTCAGCACCCGACGCACGAAGCGGTTTCGGCCCACGGTACCGCCCGCGACGCGGCCTCCGGCATGCCTCAGGCCACGGTCGCTTCCCCGCCATCCGTGACGGAAGCGGAAGGGGCACACCGGCGCTGGTGCTTCTTCTCACCGGGCCTCCGCTCGCTCGACACGCTCCTCGGCGACTCGCGTTCCGCAGGTGGTGCGGAAGCGCAAGTGGCCCACTTGGCACGCGCGCTCTCGGAGCGTGGCCACGCGGTCACGCTGATCTACGGCGAGGGTTCGAAGCCCGCGCCCGACCGGATCGTGGCCGGCGTCACCTGCATAGACGCGGCCCCGGCCTGGCGTCGCCCGGCGAGCCTCGCCCGCTTCTGGCGCACCCTCGGCCGTCTCCGGCCCGACAGGCTCTACGCGCGCCTGCCCGACGACTTCCTGTGGCTGATGGGTCTGTACGCTCGGCTGCACCCGGGTGCGCGCTTCGTCTACGCGCTGGCCCACGATTCGCACGCCGATGCCCGGACGGCCTACGACCACCGCCAGTGGTTCCACGCGCCCTTGTTCGGCCTCGGCTTGGGCAGCGCGCACGTCATCGCCGTCCAGCACCGGCATCAGGCCGCCCTGGCCGGCCCGGGCGCGGCGGGCCGCCTGACGTGGGTACCGAACCTCGTGCGCAGGGTACGCGAGGCGCCGCGCCCCTTCGCAGCGGCCACCATCGACGTTGTGTGGGTGGCCAAGATCCGCCACGAGAAGCGGCTGGACCTGTTCCTGAACCTGGCCCGGTCGTTGCCGGGGATGCGCTTCGCGGTGGTGGGCGGGTTCGACCCGACGGTGGACGCGCGGACGCGCATCCCCCTGGAGGAGGGTATGGCCACGCTGGCCAACCTCGAATGGCTCGGCGCCCTGCGCAGCGAGGACGTCATGGACTGCCTCGCGCGCAGCCGCGTCCTGGTCAACACCTCCGACAGGGAGGGCTTCCCGAACACGATGCTGGAGGCCTGGTCGATGGGCGTGCCGGTGGTCTCGCTCGGCGTGGATCCCGGGGGCGTGATCCGGGAACGCGGGCTCGGACGGGTCAGCGGTTCCATGACGGTCCTGCGCGAGGACGTGCTCCGCCTTGCGGTCGACGTGCGGCTGAACCGCAGCCTCGGCGAGACCGGCCTCGCCTATGTGCGCCGCTGGCACGGCAGCGACATGGTTTGCGCGGCGCTGGGCGCCCTGGCCACCGGCCCTGGCCGCCCGCAGGGGCGCCCCGTCGCGGGAGCGGCGGCAGGTGACGCGGACACGCCCCCGACCGGAGCGGCGCGATCCCTCGACGAAGTACGCTGAAGCCCGGTCACGACATCGGTTCGAGCCCGCACGGAGCCCGCATGGCCATCTCACACGCCCTAAGACCGAGTCGCGCGTCTGTCCTGATCGCTCTGGCGTTCCTCGCCGCACCCGTCCTCGCGGCTGCCCTGGTGCTTTTCGCAGCCTCGATCCCGGGCCTGTCGCTGCTCTTGATCGCGGGTGCGGCGGCCGGGACGGCAGGCCTCTTCCTGATCGTCCGTCCGAGCCTCTCGCTCCACGGCTGGTTCGTCCTGCTGGTGATGCCGCCCGCGCTCCAGGTCGAACCGTTCCACACCCTGGCCACCAACGGAGCATGCCTGGCGGCACTGGCTTCGTGGCTTCTCGCGGACGGGCTGCGGCGGGATCCGATGGCGTGGAACGGCACGCTGCTGCTCCTCGGGCTCTGCATCCTGTGGGCCTGTATCTCGCTCCTGTGGGCGCCCGACATCGTCGAGGGCCGGCGCGCCCTCATCGCCTGGGTCATGTCCTTCCTGCTCCTCTTTCTCCTGCTCCAGCGGACCCGGTCGCTCGAGGGCATCGATGCCCTGATGCTCACCCTCGGGCTGGCCGGGTGGCTGCTGATCCTCGCCGGCCTCTTCACGGTCACGCTGACCAGCTACGACTTCACGACCCGGCTTCAGGTGCTGGGGATCAACGAGAACATGTATGGAATCCTGCTCATCATAGGACTTCCGGGGGCCATGTGGCCCGTCATGCGCGCCAGCGGCGGCAGGCGTGCGGTGCTGATGGCCCTCAGCGTCGTCTACCTCCTGCTCACCCTCGCCTTCGTCGCGCTGAGCGGATCGCGCGGCAGCGCGCTCTCCCTTCTCATCGTCCTGTTCCTGTTCCTGTTCTCGCGCCCGGTGCGCCCCTGGGGCATCGCCGGGCTCGGTGTCCTGGTCGCCCTGCTGTTGGTGGCGCCCTTCGTCCTGGGCGTGGTCCTGCACCGCGTCGGGGAAGAGGAGGGGAGCGAATTGGGCGGGCGGGCACCGCTGTGGGCGGCGAGCCTCGACTTCATCCGCGATCACCCATGGACCGGCGGAGGGGTCGGGAACGGTCCCTTCGCTCTCCACGCCTACATGGCCGCCGCGACCGGAACCTTCAATCATCGCATCGACCTGCCGAGCCACCAGCCGTTCCTGGAGATCGCCGTCGACACCGGCCTGTTCGGCCTCGTGCTCTACGTCCTCATGCTGGCCAGCGCCGTCTGGATCTTCGCGACGGCCCGGCGCCGCTGGCTCGCCCTCGGCGCCCCCCCCGGCTACTATCCGGTCGTGATCGGGGTCACGGTGGGGTTCGTCGTATCCTGGTTCAAGGCGGGGGGGATGAAGCACCACCCGACCCTGATCCTGCTGCTCGCGCTGATGCTCATCCCGGCGCACCTCACGGCTGCCAGGGGCGGAGTCCAGAAGGCGCCGCGACAACATCGGGTCGGCGGGGAGACGTCCAGTGTCTGAGCCGGCGCCCGCATCCACTCAGTCCGAGTTGCCGCGCCCGGACGACGGCGCCACCACGCACCGCTTCGGCGTGAACGTCGCCTCCAACATGGCGTACTTCGTCGTGAACACGGGACTCATGCTGTGGTACGTGCCGTTCCTCGTGCGTCATCTCGGCGTGGCCGCCTACGGGATGGTGCCGCTGGCGAACTCGGTGGTGATGTACGCCATCGTGGTCTCGGAGAGCCTCTACACCGCCTATTTCCGTTACCTCGCCATCGACTTGAACCGGGGTGACGGGGAAGCGGCGCGTCGGACCTTCGCCAGCGCTTCGCTGCTGACGCTCCTTGCCTGCGGCCTCCTGATGGTTCCGTTCGGCGCCTTCACCCTCCTGCTTCCCTACACGCTGGCCGTGCCGCCCGGCCTCGACCGCGCGACGCAGTTCCTGTTCGCGGGCACCGCCTGCACGCTGCTGGCGGGCCTGCTGACGGGCCTCTTCAGCACCTCCAGCGCCATCGCCCACCGCTTCGACCTGCGCAACCTGGGGCGCGGGGCTTCGGTGGCGGCGCGCATCGGGGTCGTTGCCGTTTGCTTCGCCCTGTGGCCCGCGAGCCTGTGGCATGTGGGAGCCGGGCTCATGGCCTCCGCGGCGCTCGGGCTCGCCATCGACGTCGCGGTCTGGCGCCACCTGACGCCGACCCTGCGCTTCGCCCCCGGGGCAGCCGACCGCGCCTGCGTGCGCCGGCTCTTCCGGATGACGGGTTGGTCCGCCATCAACATGCTCGGCCTTCTCATGTTGATGCACGCCGACCTACTCGTCATCAACCTCATGTTCGGGCCGGAAGCGACGGGGCGCTACGGCGCCATCCTGCTCATTCCGCTCCTCGTCCACACCGTTGCGGAGATCGTGCTGCCCCTGCTCGCGCCCCTCATCATGGCGCGTTACGCCGCCCGGAACACCGATGGCATCCGGGACCTGGTCACCGATGCGGCGCGGCTCCTGGCGCTGGGGCTCGCCTTGCCGGCCGGCCTGATCTGCGGTTTGGGCCAACCCCTGCTCACGCTCTGGCTCGGGCCGGATTTCGCCGGCATGCACGTCGTGCTGGCGCTGCTCGTCGGGCACCTCACGATCAATCTGGCGCTTCGCCCCGTCGGCTACATCTTCACGGCCTACGACAAAATGCGCTTGCAGGGACTGGTGACCGTCGCGTGCGGTGTCGCCTATGTCGTGATGGCGGTGAGTGCCGCCCGCTGGGGCGGCTGGGGCGTCGCGGGTGTGGCGGGCGCCTGCGCGTTCGTCTGGACCTTACGCAACACGGCCGTGCTCTCCACCTGCGCCGCCCGCGTACTCGGCCTGTCGCCCTGGGTCTTCATTCGTCCGCTCGCGGGCGGCGCAGCGATGCTCGTCGGCCTGTCCTTGTCCGGGCTCCTGATCGCGACGACCTGGCCGCCCAGGACATGGCCAGCACTCGCCGTGACGGCCACGGCCCTGTCGCTCGCCTATGCCGGACTAGCCTGGGGGCTCCTCCTCTCTGCCTCCGACCGGACGAGGGCGCTCGCCCTCGTCCGGTGGCTGCTCGACCGACGACCATGGCCGGGCAGGTCGCATGGCGATCCTGCCCCTCAGACGCCGGGACTTGGCGCCCCGGCCCCCGGTCTAGCGCCGATCAGGCGAACCAGTCCCACGGGCTGGCCTCGGTCACGCCCATGACGTGGATGCTCTGACCATCGCTGAGGTCGAGCGCCATGTTGTGCGCGCCGGAACCATGGCTGTCGAACGTGTGGAACGACGTGAGCGTGATCCCGTCCGTGAGCGCGAGCTTATCGAGGCCCGGCTTGAAGTCGCGCACGGTCGCCGTCCCGACGTCCCGTCCGGCCACGGCCCCGAACACGAACGTGTCGGCACCGCGCCCTCCGTGGAGCACGTCGTTCCCCCCTTCACCGAAGAGAACGTCGTTGCCCGAACCACCCCTCAGTATGTCGTGCCCGGCGCCCCCGTGGAGAACGTCGTTGCCCGAACCACCCGAGATCCGGTCGGCGGACGCGCCGCCGAACAGCATGTCGTCACCGGATGTGCCGGCCACCTTCCTTGCCGTGACGTCCTCGCCGCTGGTCGCGACGGGCGCGGGCTGGCTCGACACAGGCGCCACGGCGGGCGTCGGAGCCGAGACCGTCTCGGCGGGCGTCGGGGCCGAGACCGCCTCCGTCGCGGTAGCGGT
>NZ_JAIEOF010000403.1 GCF_019750675.1 Methylobacterium sp. | reverse complement strand
ACGGCCTGCCCGTTCATCAGGCATTCCATGGGTGTGCGGGCGGGCGACACGATGACGTCGAGGGCGGTGTCCCGCGAGCAATCCTTGGCCACGAGGGTGGCGGCGCAAACGAGGGCAACAGTGAGCAGTTCGGACATGACGGACCCCTTGTTCGAGACGGCGAATAAGGTCCGCGGTGTGGCTCCGGCGTCAGAGCGTCCGCGTGATCGTTGTCCTGGTGTTTCCCCTTGCCTATCGGATCGTTTTTTGGCGTTGCCCTCGGCCCAAGCATGGCGTGTGCCAGGGAGCGTACGGAGGGACGAGGTGCGAACGCGCCACCCCCTGTGTCGTCGGCTTAGCGCCGGGTGGGCAGCCAGTGCGGCTCGGGCTCGCTGCGGGGCAGCAGGACGGCGACGGCGTCGAGGTCGACGATGAAGTTCTGGGTGAGCAGGTGCCAGACCTCCGCCTGCGATGCGGCGTGATGGCCGAGCTGGTCGACCGCACTGGCGAGATGGTTGGGATTCACGAGGGTCGGACGCGGCTGGAGCGGGTCGGAATGGAGCATGGCGCGAGTTCCCGGGCGATGCTCGAATGATAATTCGTCAACCTTAAGGAAGATTTACCCCTCCGTGGCACCAAGAACTCCAAGCACGCCCCTCAGGACCGGCCTCGGCAGCGGACTGCGTGCGCGCGGTGAAAATCGTCGGCGGCCTGCTTCGCACCGCCGCATTGCTGCGCTAGAAGCCCCGCGTCGCGCGCGGTGCCCGACGCGCCATCGAGGACCAGCCCCACGATGAAAGAACCGCTGCCCAACGTTCATGTGCGCGCCGAAGTCCTCGTCCAGGCCCTGCCCCACATGCAGCGCTACGACCAGGAAATCGTGGTCATCAAGTATGGCGGGCACGCGATGGGCGACCGCGCGGCCGCCGAGGATTTCGCCGAGGACATCGTTCTCCTGGAGCAGTCCGGCCTGAAGCCGATCGTGGTTCATGGCGGCGGACCGCAGATCGGGCGCATGCTCGGCCGGCTCGGCATCGAATCCGAATTCCGCGGCGGCCTGCGCGTCACCGACGAAGCCACCGTCGAGGTGGTCGAGATGGTTCTCGCCGGCTCCATCAACAAGCAGATCGTCGGCTGGATCTCGGCCGAGGGCGGCCGCGCCATCGGCCTGTGCGGCAAGGACGGCAACATGGTGCGGGCCCGCAAGGCCACGCGCACCATCATCGACCCCGAGAGCCAGACCGAGCAAGAGGTCGATCTCGGCCTCGTCGGCGAGCCGGAGCACGTCGAGCGCGGCGTCCTCGACGCGGTGCTGAAGGCCGAGTTGATCCCGGTCCTCGCCCCCGTGGCTTTCGGGGCCGACGGCCAGACCTACAACGTCAACGCCGACACCTTCGCGGGCGCCATCGCAGGCGCTCTTCGGGCCAAGCGCCTGCTGCTGCTGACCGACGTGCCGGGGGTCCTCGACAAGGACAAGAAGCTGATTCCCGAACTGTCGATCGACGATTGCCGCCGCCTGATCGCGGATGGCACCATCACGGGCGGCATGATTCCCAAGGTCGAGACCTGCATCTACGCCCTGGAGCAGGGCGTCGAGGCGGTGGTCATTCTCGACGGCAAGGTCAGCCACGCGGTGCTGCTGGAGCTGTTCACCGATTACGGTGCCGGCACGCTGATCCGCCGGAGCTGAGGGCTCGGCCCGGGGCGGAGGGTCCCGGGATCCGGCCCCGACCGCTCAGGCCGCGTCGGGCACCGTGTCCCGGCGTGGCCGGAAGGCCAGCAGGGTCATGTCGTCCCGGCGGGCCTCGCCGGCCCGGTAGGCGGTCAGCGCAGCGTCGAGCCGCGCCACCTGCTCGGCCAGGGGCGCCGCCTGATCGCCGGCCAGGATGTCGGTGACGCCACGATGGCCGAGGAGCCGGCGGGCGGGGCCCGTGCCGCCCATCTGGTCGGTGATGCCGTCGGTCATCAGGTAGAAGCTCATGCCGGGCGCGACCGTGAGGAGCGTCTCCTCGACCGCGACGCGCTCGCCCGGACGCTGGGGATAGCCGAGGCCGCGCCTGGCGCCCCGGATCCGGGTGACGGCCGCGCCGTCGATGATGGTCAGCGCGGTGCCGGCCCCGGCAAAGCGCATTTCCCCCCGCGCGCGGTCCCAGACGCAGATCCCGCAATCGAGGCCGTCGTCGGATTCCGCGCCACGGCCGTCCTGGCGCAGCTGCGTTCGGACCATGCCGTCGAGGGCCTCCAGGATCGCGGCCGGATCGCGTAAGGACCGCTCGTGCAGCAGACGGTCGAGGGCGGTGGCGACGATCAGGGTCAGGAAGGCGCCCGGAACGCCGTGGCCGGTACAGTCGGCGACCACCAGGATGCCGAGCCCGTCGATCTCCTCGAGCCAGAAGTAGTCGCCGCCGACGAGGTGGAGCGGCTCCCACAGCACGGCGACGTCGAGGCCGGTGCCCTCCAGGGCCGTCCGGTCCGGCAGCACGGAACTCTGGATGCGGCGGGCGTAGCCGATGCTCTCCATCACGAGCCGGTTGGCGTCCTCCAGCTTGTGGTGGGCCTGCTCCAGTTGCTGGAGCAGCTGCTTGGCCTCGTCACCGCTGCGCAGGCCGTCCACCATCCGGTTGAAGGCCTGGGAGATGACGTCGATCTCGTTGCTGGCGCGAAACGCTCCGTCGAGCTGCACCGGCACCCAGCGCTTGTGCTCGACCTCCCGCATGGCAAGCAGCAGGCGCTTGAGCGGGAAAAGCACGTGCCGGCGCACGTTGGCGTGCAGCGTGAGCACGAAGGCGAGCATCAGGATCAGGCTGGTGACGACGGCGAGCAACGCCTGCTTCTCGGCGTTCCCGCGCAGGCCCTCGGCCGAGATCGCCAGGTTGAGGCGTCCCTGGGCGGCGGCCCCCGGCTCGGCGGGGATGTCGGCCTGTGCGGTGATGCGCTCGAAGCCACGGCCGGGCTTCTGATCGCCGAAGCTCATGAGCACGGTGCCGGCCGCGTCGCGCAGGGTCACCGAGCGGAAGGCCGGATCGAGGCTCAGCGCTTCCACCTGGCGGCGGTAGATCTCCGGGCTGGCGCTCCAGTCCGGCCGCGCGATCGCCCTTGCGGCGAGCGAAGCCATCAGGTCGGCGCGCTCGCTGTAGAGGTGGAGCTGATCGCGGTAGTTCACCCAGGCGATGCCGATCTGCGTCACCAGCACGACGACGGCGATGACGGGGTAGATCCGCAGGAACAGGGTGTGGGCGAGCGAATCCAGGTCGCGCCCCCGCGCCGCGCCGCGCAGCGCACCCGGGCGCATGGTGCCGGGCTCGCCGGTCGGCACGTCGACGAAGCCCGCGACCTCCAGGAAGTCGCTGCTCCGGCGGGGGCCGGCTCCGCGCAGGGAGCCGCCGCGCGCGTGTGGGCGCGCGTCCTGCCCCAGGGCGGCTTGTGCCGGGGCGCTGGGGGTCGCCTCGGCGCTCACGAGCGCTCCGGGACGGCGGTGTCGGGTTTGAGGCCGACGCGATTGCGGCCGTCGCGCTTGGCCGCGTAGAGGGCGGCATCGGCGCGTTGCATCGCGCTCTCCAGGCTCTCGCCCTGCCAAGCCTGGGCGACGCCGATGCTCACCGTGATGGTCACGGCCGAGTCGGCGCCGCCCACGGGCGTGGTGGCGACGGCTTCCCGGAGGCGCTCCGAGAAGGTGAAGCCCCCATCGAGGGGGGTGTCCGGCAGAACGATGGCGAATTCCTCGCCGCCGGTGCGGCCGATGAAGTCCAGGGTGCGCAGGTTGGCCCGGCAGGTCGCCACGAAGGCGACCAGGGCGGCGTCCCCGGCGGCATGCCCGAAGCTGTCGTTGAGGAGCTTGAAGCGGTCGAGGTCGAGCATGAGGATGCAGACCGGGGCGCCGCTGCGCTCGTGGCGCAGCCATTCCCGGGAGGCGATCTCCATGAACCGGCGGCGCGCCAGCGCCCCCGTGAGGTCATCGGTGTCGGCAAGGCGCCGCAGCTCGGCCTCAAGCCGGGTCCGGTGCTCGATCTCGCTCGACAGAGCGGCGTTCAGCGCCTGGAGATCGCGGCGCTGCTCGGCGAGCGCCTGGTTCGCCTTCTGGAGGTCGAGCTGCATCCGGTCGCTCATCCGCACGAGGCGGCGCTGTTCCCGGTAGCCCCGGCGATAGGCGTCGGCGAGGGCCTGGACGCCGCCCGCAACGTCCGAGAGCCCCGCCAGCATGGCCTCGGAGCGCGCCAGCACCGCCTCCTCGGCGTCGTAGAGGCTGAAGGCATCCTCCGGCTTGGCGGGAGGCGTCCCGGCCACGGCCCGCACCGCCCGCGTCATGCCACCGGCTCCCTCACCATCTCGAAACGCGCATGCGAGAAATCGGCGGCGAAATCCTCGCCCGCCTCCTCGATGGTCTCGTCGCCGTCGACGAAGTGCCAGCGCACGGTCACCGAGCGCCCCTCCTCCGCCGCATCCTCCAGGGGCATGAACAGGTTCATCAGCGCCTTGGCGCTGGAGGAATTGAAGTAGGCCAGGCCGACCTCGAACACGATCGGTGCCCCGGACTGGTCCGCCAGATGGGCCCTCAGGGCCTGAAGCAGCGGCCCGAAGAAAGCGGCCGCGTCCTCGGGGTAGGATTCGCCGCGCAGGGACAGGTGGCCCGACGCGAAGTCGAAGTCGACCTGCGGCGAGCGGTCCGTGGCGGCAAGCTGGATGCGATCCATCGGTGGCGGGCCCGTCAGATATAGGCTTTGAGGCAGAAGAAGCTGCGCTGGTTGTCCAGCGCCTGGAAGCCGTACTCGACCGGGGCGCTGGAGCGCCGGGCGATCTCGATGAGTCCGATGCTTCCGCCGAGGCTGCCCTCGTCCGGAGGCTGGCGCAGCTTCTCGCGATAATAAGCCTTCAACGCGTCACTGTTGAGGCTGGCGATGTGGTCGAGGCGCGCGCGCAGGGACGGCACGTCGGCATCGGGCATCTCGTTGCCGCAGAGCACGTAGAAGCGCGAGGCTTCCATGCCGACCACGATCACGCCGTTGCTGATCAGGCCCGGTGCCGGTCCGGAGGGCTTGGCCACCTTGTCGGCCGAGTAGCGGATCACGTTCTGGGCCTGCTCGACGAAGATCGCGAAGACGCGCTTGGCCACCGAGGCATCCGTCTCGCCCTGGCTCATGCGCAGTTTGAGCACCTCGCCGAGGGAGAACAGCACGTTCTCGGAGATGTCGCCTCCGAAGGAGAGGATCACGCCCTGCCGCCGGGACGCGTCGAAGAAGTTCATGAAATCGCGAGCGAGCAAGGCTTTCTCTCCCGACGGACGAGGCGCGGAGCGCCCGGCCCAGGGTGCGCCATACCGCCGCTCAGACCTAGTCTCGCATTCGTGTATGTCCGGTTAAAGTGGCGCCAAGGACACACTTTGAGACTTGCTGGAATGCGAGGCTCTGATTCTCTCCATTGCTGGGGAATACGCTCAATTTTACATCCCACTGCTCAATCTTCCAGCACGGATCAGGAAATGGAGCCACGCCGGCTCAAGGCCAGGCGTCTCGCGCCGTCGGATCCCGTCCTCGACGCTTGCCGTATGCCCACGGCCATGCTCTGAAATAGCCTCAGGTGACGCTTCCCTTCGCACAGACCGGTCCCCATCTCGGACGGCCGGGCTTTGCGAGCCCACCCCGAACCGTGTCGAGACGCTTTGTTCCTCCCCGGCGAGAGCCATTTCACCACCGCCCAATCCCGCGGCTTTCGTCACGTCGACACCTGGGTGTTCGACCTCGACAACACGCTCTATCCGAGCGACGCCCGGGTCTGGCCCCAGGTCGATGAGCGGATCACCCTCTACGTCATGCGCCTGTACGGGCTCGACGGCCTCTCGGCCCGCGCCCTGCAAAAGTATTTCTACCATCGCTACGGCACGACGCTGAAAGCACTGATGGTCGAATCCGCGATCGACCCGCACGACTTCCTCGACTTCGCGCATGACATCGACCACTCGACCATCCGGCTCGACGCCGCCCTGGGCGACGCCATCGAGGCCCTGCCGGGACGCAAGCTGATCCTCACCAACGGCTCGCGCAGGCACGCCGAGAACGTGGCGGCCAAGCTCGGCATCCTCGATCACTTCGAGGACGTGTTCGACATCGCCGACGCCGATTTCATTCCGAAGCCCGAGCGCTCGACCTACGAGCGCTTCCTCGAGCGGCACGGGGTCGAGCCGCGCCGGGCGGCCCTGTTCGAGGACATCGCCCGCAACCTGGTCGTGCCGCATGACATCGGGATGTCGACGGTGCTGGTGGTGCCACCGACGATCGACCCGTTCCGCGAGGCCTTCGAGCAGGAGGCGGTGCGCGAACCGCATATCGACCACATCACCAGCGACCTCGCGGGCTTCCTGGCGCAGCGTGTGCTGCCGGAGTTCGCATGAGCACCTCACCGGACTGGACCGGGGCGCGGGCACCGGATCTCGCGGCCTTCGAGGACATGGCGCACGCCGCCTTCGCCAACCTACCCCTGGCGTTCCGCAACCTGTGCGCCGGCCTCCTCATCCACGTCGAGGATTTCCCCGACGACGAGACCCTCGGCGAGATGGGGTGCGAGAGCGAGTTCGACCTCCTCGGTCTGTTTCGCGGCATCGGGCTGGCGCAGGGCGGCGAGGCCGCCACGGGGCAGATGCCGAACCAGGTCTGGCTCTACCGGCGGCCGCTGCTCGACTACTGGGCCGAACACGACGAGACCCTGGGGCACCTCGTCACCCACGTTCTCGTCCACGAGATCGGCCACCATTTCGGCCTGTCGGACGCCGACATGGAGGCCATCGAGGCGGGGGTGGAATCCTGATCAGGCGGTTCCGGACGGACGCAGCAGGCTGGCCTTGGGCCGGCGCGTGCGGAACTGGCCGCGCTCCACCGCCACGAACACCAGCACCGCCAGGGCGAGCGTGGTGAGCCACCACATCACCATCATGCCGACGCCGATGCAGGCGATGAGGAAGGCCGCGGCGAACGCCGCCATCGCCCCCGGCACCAGCACAGAGGCCTCGCGGCCGGCCCGCCGGATCGCGGCATGCAGGGCGAAGGCGGCCGCGAAGGCGCCGACGAGGCCGAGTTCGTACCAGAGTTCGAACAGCAGGGTCCGGGGCGCGTTCATGGGCAGCAGGTTGACGTAGCGCCCCCGCAGGGCCGTCTCGAACCCGTGCCCGGTGACGAGCCGGACAGGCTCCGAGGTGACGATCGCCTGCCAGGCCTTCAGGCTCAGCACGCCGGGCGAGCGCCCGCCGAACAGCCACGCGCCGATCGGGCGGGCGATGAACGGCAGGACAGGGCCGAGCACGAGGAGCGCGGCGGCCACCAGGGCGAGGATGCGCGGCCCCTGGGTCGGCCGGAAGGCCGTGAACGCGAAGGCCAGGGCCCCGACCGCGAGGGCGACCAGGGTCGTCGGTCCCGGCGAGACGATAAGGGCGAGGGAGACCAGGACGGCGAGGCCGAGGGCTTCGCCGTCGCGGCCGCGCGAGCGGAGCCACGCCACGGCCGGCCAGACCAGCAGGACGAGGAGGATGAGGCCGCGGTCGAGGATGCCCTCGTCGTCGCCGATCCGCGCGAGGCGCTGGCCGAACAGACCCTGCCCCGTGAGGCCGAGGCCGATGGCGACGAGGGCCGCTGCCGCGAGCCCCACCGGAAGCAGATAGAGATTCGCCGAGCGCATGCGGTCCGGCAGGGCGAGGTAGCCCGCCATCGTCATCAGCAGGGTCGCCACCAAGTTGAGCAGGCGCTCGGTGGCGAGATCGAGGAAGGGTGTCCAGACCAGCGAGAGGGCGGCCCAGAGGATGAAGAGGCAGCCGGCCAGGAAAGCGGGCGAGCGCAGCAGGCGCGTCGAGGCCGGACGGACCGGGCGGGACTTGCCGTCGACGATGCTGGCCAGCACCAGAAGCGCGATGGCGATGGGCGCCAGCACCACCACGGCGCGCCGTGCGAATTGCGCGGCCACCGGCATGACCACGAACAGGCCGATGAAGCCGACACGGCGCAGGAGCGCGGCGGCATCGCTCGCCGGATCGACGGAGGAAGTTGAGGCGCGCGCCATGCGTTCGATCGAAGGCCGTGAAACGGCGCCAGGGTGGAGCCCACGCGCTACGCCACAGTCCTAGTGCAGCCACGCCGGAGGGGCTGTAGACGATGTGCAACAGTCACGATGCCGTGGCCCCCGGCAAAGCGGGGTCAGGCGCCCTGGGTCACGGGGCGGCGGCCCCGTACCATCCGCCGGCCGGTCTCGGCCAGGAGCCGCCAGCCCGCCCAGGTGGCGAGGAATCCCAGAAGTCCGGCCGTGAGCCCGTCCGCCGTAGCGGGAATCGCCGGAACGTAGTCTCGGTAGGTCGCCTGGGCGAGGGACATGTCCGGATTGCGCAGCACCGCCACCGCGCGTCCCAGGGGACCGCCCGCCTCGGCGAGGGCGCGCTGCTGTTCGGAGAGCGCCTTGAGGCGCACGATGTCGGCGCGGGCCGCTGCGCCCCGGCGGGACACCAGCGCGTCGCGGTCTCCGCTCAGGCGGGCGAGCGCATCGTCGCGGCTCCGCCCGGTGGCGGCGGCGTCCGCCTCGAACCCGGACACGACCCGGCGCAGTTCGTCGACGGTGCCGCCGAGGCGCTGGGCGTATTGCTGAGCGAATTCGGGGGCCTGCGCCGCGATGGCACCGGCGAGGAGACCGAGCGCGAGCCCGAGGGTGCGCAGGACGCGGAACACGGGACCTCCCGGTCGAGCACGGCGGGAAACCGAAGGCTGCCAAGGACAAGGCGGAAACCGAACCCCCGGTTCCGCTGGCCCTATGGAGCTGCGTCGAGGGCCTCCGCCACGTCCGCGTCGCCGATCTCGGCCATGGCCCGCGCAATCTTGACGGCCCGGGTCGGATCGCCCGGCACCATGATCAGGATCACCGTCTCCAGCCCGGGACAGGCCGGATCGGCGCAGACGATTTCGCTGACCTTGACGATCACCTCCGCGTCGAAGCCGCCGAGGTGGCGAACCCGAGCGATCACCCCCTCGCGGGCCCCCTGGTCGGCCGAAGCGCGGCGACCGCCGAATCCGAACAGCGCCATCGCGGGCGGCCTCAGGTCGGCAGCGTGAGGATGCCGGCCTGCCCATCGGCGCAGCCGAACGCGAGGCGGGTGCCACGCCCGTCCCAGGCCAGCGCCGAGATCGCGCTGCCCTTCACGGCATGGCGCACCAGCAGTTCCGAGGCATCGGTGAACCGCACCAGAAGGATGCAGCCGTCCTCGTAGCCGATGGCCAGGACCAGGGCCTTGGGGTGGAACGCTACGCGGGAGACACGGGCCGGGCGCACGCCGCACTCGCGCGGCGCCTTGCCGGTGGGGCCCTCCTTCGAATCGAACGGCCAGACGATGGCGGCCTCGGCGCCGCTGGTGGCGAGCCAGTCGCCGTCGCCGGACCACGCCACCGAGCGCACCTTGCCGGGATAGCCCGACATTCGCATGTGGCCGCGATCGGGCTGGAGGCGCCAGCCGTGCAGGGAATTCTCCTGCATGGTCGTGACGACGAAGCGGCCGTCGGGCGACCAAGTCACGTCGATATGCGAGCCCTTCCACTCGATGAAGTCCGGGGCGGTGTCGAGGTTGGGGTACCAGAGGGTGGCGCCGTTGTAGTGCGAGACCGCGAGGCGGTAGCCCTTCGGCGCGAAAGCCAGGCCCCGCGCGGTGGAGGGCGCCGCGAAGGTCTTCTCGCGGCCCTTGGCGTCGCGGGCGACAACGTTGCGGCCGGCCGCGTAGGCGATGGCGCCGTCGGGGTGCACCGCGAGGGCGTCGATCCAGGCGCCGTTCCTGGCGGCCGCCACCTCGACGGCATCGCCGCTGGCGGAGGTCGCGACCACGCGCCCGTCGTCGCCGCCCGTGACGAGGCGGCGCCCGTCGCCGACGCCCACCAGGATCCCCGCATCGGGATGCGCCTCGACGCGGCGCGTCTCCTGCCCGGAGACGAGGAGCACGCCGCCGTCGCCGAGGGCCAGGGCGAGCGTCTCCTTCAGCCAGACCGCCTGGGTGACGTGGGCGCCGGCCGCGACCGGCGCGACGTGATCGAGGAGGGAGGGGGCACTCATCCGGACGGATCTCTCAACGCTGGTCCTCGCGTTTCACTTCGCCACGGCCTTGATGGCGGGTGCCTTGGCAGGCCCCTTGGCCGGGGCGGACCGCGCGACCAGGATCGTCGCGAGGAGCGCGAGGGAGCCGGCCAGGCCGGCGGGAATGGCGAGGGCATACAACGCCAGCTTCCCGTAGGCGACCGTTCCGGCCACCGATCCGGCGAGGAGCGAGAACCAGACGACGCCGTCCCCGACCCAGGCGGTGCGCGCGCCCCGCCGGGCGAGCGCCAGGGCGAGCTTCTGGCCCAGCCCGAACAGGGCGCCGGTGACGAAGGTGGTGCCGGCCCGGAACCCCTGGACGTACGACAGCACGGCGTTCTGCGCGCCCATGGCGAGCGCCAGCATCAGGGAGGCGATGCCGGAATCCGGCGCGGCCGTCGCGGCCTGGAAGGCCGCCGTCACCACCGCGGTCTCGAAGCCGAGGATCACGGGCGTCACCCACCGCGCCGGGGTGAGCGCCGAGAGGCCGCCCCCGCAGATACCCCCGAGGAGGAAGGCGAGGATCAGCAGCGCCGGCAGCAGGGCGTGATGCGGATCGCCATGGCCGAGGGCGACCGCGAACTGCGTCGTGTTTCCGCTCATGAACGAGGTGTAGAGGCCGCCGAGCCGGATGAAGCCGAGGGCGTCCACGTAGCCCGCGAGCGCCGTGAGGATGAGGCCGAAGCCGAGATGCCAGGGACGGGTCATGGGCGCGGCAGGCACGCCTTCGCGACTTGGCCCACAGGGTTAAAGCTTCGCTTACCAAGTCCGCGCAATTGGAGTGAACGGCCGCGAACGATGGGCCTTGGCGGCCCGTTTCTCTGGCGATCCGGCACGGGCCCCACGGCCTCATGCCGGGTGAGTAGGAGTTGCGTCATGATTTCCTTCGCCTGCGCCTTTCCGACACTGCCCGCCTTCAGCCCGCGCGCCGCCGCCGAGACCGTCCTGGTGGTTGAGGATGAAGCCATGGTCTGCGAGCTCGCCGCCGAGGCGCTGCTCGACGAGGGCTACCGGGTCCTCACCGCCGCCGATGCCGACGCGGCTGAGGACATCCTCGCGCGGGAGCGCGTCGACCTGCTCTTCACCGATATCGATCTGGCCCGCAACACGAACGGCATCACGCTCGCCCGCCGCGCCCGCCAGCACTGGCCGAACCTGCCCGTGGTCTATACCTCGGGCGGACGCGGCCACCTCGCCCAGGCGGACGCGGTCGCCGAGTCCGTGTTCGTGCCCAAGCCCTACCGCCTGAGCCACCTCGTGGCCCTGGCCAACGGCATCCTGCGTCCCAACCCCCACCACGCCTGACGATACCGCGCGACCCGCGCGGGACCCGCCCTCCGGAGCCACACGATGCGCATCCTCGCCGCCGCCCTGATCCTTGCCGCCAGCACCGCCATGGCCGGCGCCGCCTGCGACGTGAAGGGGGCCAAGCTCGAAGAAGCGATCGCGGGCAAGTCCGAGCTGCGCGAGGCCGCCAACAAGCAGACGGTTCGCGACCTGCGCACCCTGCGCGACGCCGCCATCGTGCTGGAGACCTACAAGTACGACACCGAGTGCGAGCGCCTCGTGGCAATCGTCCGAGCCCTCGCGGCCAACCCCGAGAAGACGATCGAGCGCAGCGGCGACACCGACGAGGAGAAGGCCGAGGACCTCATGGAGGCCCGCGAGCCGAAGGCGCCGGCCGCTCACGAAACCGTCAAGCCGAAATAGCGTGCCCGCGCGTTGAGACGCGCGTGATGATGCGGCGAAAGTCAGGCGGACGGACATGGCGAGCAACGGGACGGCTAAAGATACCTCGGTCCGCGAGGCGGGGATCGCGCACGCGGCACAACGGCTGCCGTCCGTCATCGTCGACGATTACAACATCGAGCTGAAGGACGGTGACGGCTTCGTCGGCGACCGGGTTTCGAAGGCCGCCTTCCGCGAGATGCTGGAAACATGCCGCGCGGGAATGCGCGCCCTCGGCGCCGATCCCCTGGGCGACAAGGACAGCTGCGACTTCTCCAAGCGGCGCCTCGATGACGTCCTCCTGGCCGAGGACACCCTCGCCTCGGGCACGGTCTTCAGCGCCATCGAGACCTTCGGGCAGGAGCTCGCCCGCGTAGTCCGGCTCTTCCTGGCCCAGGACGGCTGGGAGGGCACGCAGGCCATCGCGGTCGGCGGGGGATTTCGCGACAGTCGCGCCGGCTGCCTCGCCATCGGGCGCGCGGGTTACCTCCTGCGCGCGGCGGGCATCGACATCACCCTGGAGCCGATCCGGCATCATCCGGACGAGGGTGGCCTGATCGGCGCCGTCCACCTCGCGCCGGCCTGGATCTTTTCCGGCTACGATAGCCTGCTGGCCGTCGATATCGGCGGCAGCAACATCCGCACGGGCGTGGTCACGACGAACCTGCGCAAGGCTTCCGACCTGTCGCGCAGCGAGGTCTGGCGCTCGGAGATCTGGCGCCACCGCGACGAAGAGCCGATGCCGACCCGCGACGAGGCGGTGGAGCGCCTGATCGGCATGCTGACCGACCTGATCCGGCGGGCCGACCGCGCCAATCTCAGCCTGGCGCCGTTCATCGGAATCGGTTGCCCGGGTCTCATCGAAGCCGACGGCACCATCACCCGCGGCGGTCAGAACCTGCCGGGCAACTGGGAGAGCGACGGCTTCAACCTCGCCGAACGCGTGGCGGCGTCGATCCCGCGCATCGGCGGACACACCACCATGGTGGTGATGCACAACGACGCCGTGGTGCAGGGCCTGAGCGAGGTGCCGGACCGCAAGGATGTGACCCGCTGGGGCATCCTCACCATCGGCACCGGCCTCGGCAACGCGCGCTTCACCAACCGCGAGACCGAACAGGCCGAGGGCTGAGCGCGGGGGCCATCGGAGGTCCCTCGCCGCTCAGCGCGTCTTCGCGTCGGCCCGCGCGAAGGTCTGGGCGATGCGCGCCCGCAGGTCGTCGTTCAACTCGATGTCGACCACGCGCCAGGTCCAGTTGCGCAGGCGCAGGCGGACGCGCAGCCGACGCTCGCGGGACGCCTCGGGCGGCACGCCCACCACGACCGTCCGAAAGCCCCGCATTTCCGAGGCGAGGTAGAACGGGATCAGCCGGCGCAGGTTGTCGATGCGCAGGCCCCCGCCACCGGAGCGCGGGGCAGGCGCCTCCTGTCCCAACTCGACGGATTGCGGCCAGCCGTCGTCGAGGAGATCGACCACGGTGGCGGGCGTCACCAGCGCCTCGGCGATCGGGACAGCCAGGGCCGCGGCGGCCTCGGAGAGTCGCTGGCGCTCGCGCGGCTCGACGTCGGGCGCGGCAGGATCACGCGCCTGCGCGGCGGCGGCTGCCTGCCGGATCACCGAGAGGCGCAGGGTGCGGAAGTTGACGTGCCGGGCGATGTAGTCGGTATCGTGCGCCTGCACCGCGCGGGCGAGGTCATAGAGTGCCCACAGCGGTGTCAGCGTGAACGCGAACCACCCGAGCAACAACAGGATCGGGATCGACCACCACCGCATCGGGGCGCCGGCTCAGGCGGTCACTGCGGGGGCCGCCAGGACGTCAGCCCCGCGAACGCGGCGACCACCCCTTCGTAGACCGGCCGCTTGAACGGCACGATCAGGTCGGGCAAGCCCGCCATCGGCTCCCAGCGCCACCTGTCGAACTCGGATTTGAAGGCCCCCTTCCCGGGAGACGTGACGTCGATCTCGTCGTCGGAGCCGAGGAAGCCGAAGGCGAACCACTTCTGGGTCTGGCCGCGATAGCGCCCCCTCCAGGCCTGCTTCAGCACGTCCGGCGGCAGGTCGTAGGACAGCCACCCCTCCGTCTCACCGAGACGCACGACGGAGCCCGCCGCCACGCTGGTCTCCTCGTAGAGTTCGCGCAGGGCCGCCGCCTCCGGATCCTCGCCCGCATCGATACCGCCCTGCGGCATCTGCCAGGCGCGCCCGTCCGCCACGTGCTCGGGCCCCGCATCGGCCCGGCGCCGACCGATGAAGACGAGGCCGGCCCGCGAGATCAGCGTGATGCCGACGCATGGGCGATACGGCAGGTCGGTGCCGTCGGCGATCGGGGATGCGGTCATGGCCGCGACCATAGGCAAGCGCATGATGTGCTGCAACGCACGAAACGTCGAGTTGTACGCATTCGACTCCCGTAGGGCACGCTTCACCGTGCCTCCGGCCTCAGGGCTTGGCGCTCGTCACCCGGGTGGTGGCGGGGCCGCGCAGGGCCGCGCTCACCGGGACCAGCCGGATGCCGCGCGCCTCCGCCTCCGCCGCCCAGCGGGCGATCCGGTCGATGCTCATCGGCATGGCGCTGGCCGAACCGAAGGCGAAGCCGTTCTTGCGGGCCTGCGCTTCCAGGCGTGCCAATTCCCGGTCGATGGCCTCCGGCCGTGGCAGGGCGTCGAGCACGATCTCGGCGCGGGCGACCGGCACCTTGGCCTTGGCGGCCAGGGTGGTGGCCAGGGAGCGCGGCGAGGTGCCGTCGTCCACGAAGCCGAGGCCGCGGGCGCCGATCTCGCGCAGAACCGGCTCCAGGGCGGCGGCATCGCCGGTCAGCTTGGCACCCATGTAGTTCACGATGCCGACGAACCCCTGGAACCGGCTCATGACCCAGCTCAGCCGGTCGAGATTCTCGGGTGGCCGCGCGGTGGTCAGCAGGGTCTGTGGACCCGGGTCGCTGTCGGGATAGTCGAAGGGCTCCATCGGTGCCTGGAGCAGCGCCTCGTGACCGGCCTCGCGCGCACG
Organism: Methylobacterium sp.; assembly: GCF_019750675.1. GTDB lineage: Bacteria > Pseudomonadota > Alphaproteobacteria > Rhizobiales > Beijerinckiaceae > Methylobacterium. The sequence continues at coordinate 384 of NZ_JAIEOF010000403.1, read as the reverse complement.
GGCCACCGTCCGCTCGAGATCGCCCGCATAGGGCGCGAAGGCGAGGCTGATCGCGGCGGGCAGACGGGTGATGGCGCTCGCCGTCGCGGCCTGGCCGATGCCGAGGCCCGAGACCAGGATCGCGACGCGCGGACCGGAGCCGCTCCCTTCCGGCCGCGCATAGACGTCGAGGGGGCGCAGGCGGCCCTCGCCGATGCGCGGCAGGGTGCCGTGGCGCCCGCGTTCGACGAGACGCGAATCGGGGGCGGCAGCGAGCTTGACGGGTGCCGCGGACGGCACCTGGATCACCACCGCATCGCCGGGGGCGGCGGTCCCGGGCGGGCGGAACACGGTGACGCCCGAGGCGCTCTCGACCTCGTCCGCGTTGCTGGAGGGGGATCTGGC
>NZ_JAIEOF010000187.1 GCF_019750675.1 Methylobacterium sp. | reverse complement strand
CCTCGACAAAACGTCCCATCCGGCACCTCCGAACCAGCTGTCAAAGGATATCACAGCGCGGGTTTCCACACAGCCTCCGCCTCTCACCGGACATTCGTGAGGCCACCGCAACCTGACATCGTGCGACCTTTTGCTGTCGGTGCTGGCATAACGTTCCTCTTGCTGACGTTCACATCGCAAGAGCGCCTGGCTACTCGGCATCCACCTGCGCGGACGGGTGGGCGGCCTTGAAGGCAGGGTGGTCAAGCGCCAGCGCCTCGACCCGGCGGATCCGCGGATAGGCGTCGAGCGGGACCGAGAAGCGGCGGGCCGCGTATAGCTGCGGGATCAAGTAGACATCCGCGAGGCCCGGCTCCCGGCCAAAGCAATAGCCGTCATCGCCGATCAGTTGCTCGACGGCCGCAAGGCCCTGGCCGACCCAGGTGCCGATCCACTCCGCCACCTCGGCCTCCGAATGGCCGAAGCTCTTGCGCAGGAAGCCCAGGGGGCCACTGTTGTGAAGCGGATGGATGTCACAGCCGATGATGGCGGCGACCGCCCGTACACGGGCGCGCTCCACCGGATCCTGCGGCAGGAGAGCCGGCGCCGGATGGGTCTCCTCAAGATACTCGAGGATGGCCGGCGACTGAATCAGCACCGTGGCGTCGTCGAGTTCGAGCGCCGGGACACGACCCTGCGGGTTGATGGCGCGATAGGACGGCTGATGATGCTCGCCGCCGCCGCGCACCAGATGGACCGGGACCGCGTCGGCCGTCAGGCCCTTGAGCGCGAGGGCGATGCGCACCCGGTACGAGGATGTCGACCGCCAGTAGCCGTAGAGCTTCATGCCGTGGCCTCCGACAGGGCGGGCAGCACGATGGCCCTGCACTCGCCGAATCCGATCGGCGCGCAGCCTTCCCGCACGCCGCGGGCGCGCAGGATGACCTCGTCGCCATCCTCGAGGAAGCGGCGTTCCTCGCCGGAGCCGAGCCGCACCGGCGTCTTGCCGCCCTGGGTAACTTCCAGAATGCTTCCGCAGCTGTCGGCCGTCGGGCCGGAGATCGTGCCAGTGCCCAGCAGGTCGCCCGGGCCGAGGTCACAGCCGTTGCACGTGTGGTGCGTCACGAGCTGGGCCGGCGTCCAGTACATGTGCCGCGTGCTGGAGAGGCCGATGCGCTGCGCGGGCAGGCCCCGGGCGCGCATCTCCTCGGAGAGCAATAGCACCTCCAGTTCGATGTCGAGGGCGCCGTTCGCCTGGTCGTCGCCGCCATGGAGATAGGGCAGGGGCTGCGGATCGCCCTCCGGCCGCGCGGGCTGCGCCGACCGGAAGGGCGCGAGGGCCTCCGGGGTCACGATCCAGGCGGAGACCGTGGTGGCGAAGTTCTTGGCGAGGAAGGGACCGAGCGGCTGGTATTCCCAGCCCTGGATGTCGCGCGCCGACCAGTCGTTCAGCAGGCAATAGCCGGCGATATGCGCGCTCGCCTCATCAATGGAGATCGGGCGCCCGTCGGGATTGCCGGGGCCGATCCAGATGCCAAGCTCCAGCTCATAGTCGAGGCGGCGACTTGGCCCGAAGCTGGGTTCGGTCGCCTCGGGCGGCTTGGTCTGACCGTTCGGCCGGCGCACCGGGATGCCGGATGGACGAACCGATGAGGCTCGGCCGTGATAGCCGATCGGCACGTGCTTGTAGTTCGGCAGCAGCGGATTGTCGGGGCGGAACTGCCGGCCGACATTCATCGCGTGGTGGATGCCGACATAGAAGTCCGTGTAGTCGCCGATCCGCGCCGGCAGATGCAGGGCGCAGCGTGCCGCCGAGACCAGGCAGGCTTCCACCTGCGGTCTCGCCTGGCTTGCCACCGTCAGCAGTGCGGACAACTGCCTGCGAAGCGCGACGCGGGCTTCGCGGCCCAGGCCGAGAAACCCGTTCAGGGGCCCCGAGGCAGCAGCCTTTGCCGCCCCGTCGGCGGCGCCGGTGAGCAGACCCGTCCCCTGGAGCGCTGCGAGATCGACGATCATGTCGCCGATGGCGACGCCGCCCCTCGGCTCGCCTCCCTCCACACTGAACAGGCCGAAGGGCAAGTTCTGGATCGGGAAGTCCGGGTGTCCGTTGGCGGAGGTCACCCAGCTCTGCAAGCCGGGGTCATGCGTCTCGTCGATCACGTCAGGTCTCACGGCTTGGTGGGATCGAAGTGCCGGGCAAGCTTGCGCCCATAGAGGGCGTAGTCGCGCTGCAGCGCCGGCGTTTCTGCCGCGAAGGCCGTCACCTGCTGCGGGAACCGCGTCTCGAACATGAAGGCAAGCGTGCCCTCGAGCTTGTGCGGCTTCAGCTCGGCGTGGCTCGCCTTCTCGAAGGCGTCCATGTCGGGGCCGTGGGGCAGCATGGTGTTGTGCAGCGACATGCCGCCGGGCACGAAGCCACCGCCGGTCTTGGCATCATAGACGCCGTAGACCAGTCCCATGAACTCGCTCATGACGTTCATGTGGTACCAGGGCGGGCGGAAGGTGTTCTCGGCCACAAGCCAGCGGTCGGAGAAGATGACGAAATCGATGTTCGCCGTGCCAGGCGTCTCCGAGGGAGAGGTCAGCACGGTGAAGATCGACGGATCGGCGTGATCATAGAGGACCGGGCCGACGGGAGAATACTTCCGCAAGTCGTACTTGTAGGGCGCGTAATTGCCGTGCCAGGCGACGACATCGAGCGGCGAGCGGTCGATCTCCGTCTGCCAGAGGACGCCGCCCCATTTCACGAAGAGCTTGGAGGGCGCCTCGCAGTCCTCGTAGGCCGCGACGGGGGTGAGGAAATCGCGCGGATTGGCCATGCAATTGGCGCCGATCGGGCCGCGCTCCGGCAACGTGAAGGCGCCGCCATAGTTCTCGCAAATGTAGCCGCGTGCCGGGCCGTTGCTGAGCTCGACGCGGATCTTCACCCCGCGCGGAATGACGGCGATCTCGCCCGGTTCGATGTCGATGATTCCGAACTCGGTCCATAGCCGCAGGTCGCCCTGCTGCGGCACGAACAGCATCTCGCCGTCGGCATTGTAGAAATACTCGTCCTGCATCGAGCGGGTGACCAGATAGACATGGGCGCCCATGCCGGCCTGGCTTCCCGCATCGCCCGCGGTCGTGATCGAGTGGATGCCCTCGACGAAGGAGAGCGGCCGGGCGGGAATCTCGATCGGATCCCAGCGCAGGGGGGCGAGCGGCATGTCCACCTCGCGCGCCGGCGCCGTGCGCCAGAGGCCGGCGTCAGCCTTGCGGAACTGGCCCCAATGCGCGGCCGTCGGGCGGATGCGGTAGAGCCACGAACGCTCGTTGGTCGTGCGCGGTGCGGTAAAGGGCGAGCCGGAGAGCTGTTCCGCGTAGAGCCCGTAGGCGCAGCGCTGGGGCGAGTTGCGGCCGAGCGGCAGGGCGCCCGGCAGCGCCTCGGTCTCGAAGCCGTTGCCGAAGCCCGACATGTAGCCTGCCTGGATCGCGCTGCTGACAGGTGGGGCGGTGGTGGAGAGAGGGTTCTGGACGGTCATGATCCTGCTCCTCGGTGATAGTTACAGATGAAACTATCTTGCACACGGAAGGTGGTGGGCACCAGTGATTTCTCGTCAGGGCTGCTGGCGATACTGGGCTCAGGTGCCCTGCAGCGCGGCCCACATGTCGAGATCGCGCTGGGCGGTCCAGATGCGCGGATGCTTGATGCCGCGCGCCTCGTCATAGGCGCGGGCGATGTTGAACGGCAGGCAGTGCTCGTAGATGGCGAAGTCCTTGAACTTCGGGTCCATGACCTTGCGGGCCGCATCGAAGGCCTGCTTCAGGCTCTCGCCCCGTGCGGCGCTCGCCTTCACCGACCCGTAGAGGGTGGAGAGGAAATCGCGGGTCAGGTTGATCGCGTCCGATACGTTCTCGCCCATCACGGCGTCGCCGCGGCCGGGAACGATGGCCGACGCATTGAGGGCTGCGATGCGGTCGAGCGTCTCCGGCCAGTCCTCGAAATGGGCGTCGCCGCAATAGCAGGCCGAGTGGTACTCGACGAGATCGCCGGAGAAGACGACATCGGCGTCCGGCACGTAGGCGATGGTGTCGCCGGCCGTGTGGCCACGGCCGATATGCTGGATGCGCACCTCGCGGTTGCCGAGCCAGACCGACATCTCTTTCTCGAAGGTGACGGTCGGCCAGGTCAGGCCGGGCACGGATTCGGCCGCCCGGAACAGCCGCGGGAAGCGGCCGAGCTCGCTGTCCCAGTCCTCCTGGCCGCGCTCGACGATCATGTCGCGCGTGGCGCGCGAGGCAATGATCTCGGAGGCCTCGAAGCCCGTCGCGCCCAGCACGCGCACCGCGTGATAATGCGAGAGGAGCACGTGCTTGATCGGCTTGTCGGTGACGGTGCGGATCTTCTCCACCACCGTCCTCGCCATCACAGGCGTCGCCTGGGCGTCGATGACCATGACGCTGTCCGGTCCGATGATGACACCGGTGTTCGGATCGCCTTCGGCGGTGAAGGCATAGAGGTCTCGGCCGATCTCGGTGAACGAGATGACCTTGTCCTGGCTGTCATTGGTGGACGCAAAGCTCGGCTTGCTCATGGACGGTCTCCGTAGAAGTCACGCGGCGTCGGAACGCGCGGTGGATTGGGGTGAGCCGGACTGCGCGGCCAAGGTCGCCAGATGCGTGCCTGCGATGTAGCCGAAGGTGAGGGCAGGGCCGAGAGTGATGCCGCCGCCGGGATAATTGCCGCCCATGATGCTGGCCATATCGTTGCCCGAGGCATAGAGACCTGGAATCGGCGTGCCGTCGTCGGCGAGGACCCGTGCATGGCCATCGGTCTTGAGGCCCGCGAAGGTGCCGAGATCCCCGACCACCACCTCGACCGCATAAAACGGCCCCTGAGCGATCGGTGCGAGGCAGGGGTTCGGCTGGAAGTCGGGATCGCCGTTGAAGCGGTTATAGGCGGTCGAGCCCTTGCCGAAGGCGCGGTCCTCACCGGTTTCCATGTCCCTGTTCCAGGCGTCGATGGTCTGCCTGAGACCCGTGGGATCGATGCCGGCGTTCTTCGCCAGTTCCTCGATGGTCTTGCCCGCCTTGAGGTAGCCCGAGCGCAGGTTGGGACCGACGGGCACCGGGAAGGGCTTCACGAAGCCGAGGCCGAAGCGCTTGAGGAAGGGGGCATCGACGACGAGATAGGCCTTCGGCGCGCGGCCGCCCTCGGAGGCCGCAAACAGCGCCTGGCAGAAGTCGTGGTAGGAATTGGCCTCGTTCACGAAGCGCTTGCCGTTCGGCAGGACGGCGACGAGGCCGGGCTTGGCGCGGTCGATGAAGTGCGGGAAGACTCCGAAGGAGCCGTCGCGCCGCGGCACGCGGGACACGGGCACCCAGGCCGCGGCATTGGGGAACTTGTCCTCGATGGCCGCGCCGATGGTCTCGCCGAGCCTCAGGCCGTCGCCCGTATTGGTCACCGGTGCGGGCGAATAGTGGCCGTCGCCATTGGCGTCATGCGGGAAGAACGAGCGCCGGCGCTCCTTGTCCTGCGGGAAGCCGCCAGCCGCCAGCACCACGCCCCGGGAGGTCGCGACCTCGACCACGCCGTCCTTCGTCCGGACGCGGGCGCCGCGGACGGCGCCGTCCTCGCGGATGAGCTCGACCACGGGAGCATCCGTCCAGAGATCGACGCCGAGATCGATGGCGCTCCGGAAGAGGCGCGCCGCGAGCGCATTGCCATTGGTGAGAAACATGCCGCGGCGATGGAGCAGCAGGTCCTTCGCATGGGAGGCGAGGCGCCCGCCCACATAGGCCGCGGATTTGAGCGAACGGGTGACATTGAAGAAGTGCTTGAGCTCCGGACCCGAGCCGATCATCAGCCCGACGAAGGTCAGCTCCGGCAGGGGAGGGCGCAGCCGCTTCAGCTCCTTGCCGAGCAGTTCGCCCCGCATCGGCACGGCCTTGATCGAGCGGCCTCCCGACCGACCGCCGGGAGCGGTCGGGTGATAGTCCGAGAAGGCGGAGGCCGGTTCGAACTTGACGCTCGTCTTGCTCTCGAAGAAGTCGATCGCCTCCGGACCATGCGCCAGGAAGGCGTCGACGGTCTCCGGATTGAAGTGGTTGCCGGCCTCGTGCTGCAGGTAGGTCCGCGCCTCGGCCGCGCTGTCGACGATGCCGTCGGCCCGCGAGATCGGGTTGTTGGGTACCCACATGAATCCGCCCGACAGGGCAGTCGTGCCGCCGACCCAGGGCGCCTTCTCGGCCACCACGACCTTGAGGCCCTTGAACGCCGCCGTCACGGCGGCTGCCAGACCGCCGGCGCCGGAGCCGACGACGAGAACGTCGCATGCGACATGTTTGGTCATGGTCATTGTCCTGCTAGTGGCCGCTGTCGGAGCGCGTCCGCAACTCGCGTCGGCGCGCTTCGAGCAGCGATCCCAACCCTTGCTCTCGCTTGGCGAGCCAGATGCCGTGCCGGACGGGCCAGGTCGCAAAGTCCGAAGTTCCGTGAAGTTGTTCCCAGGCTCGCCTTGGCCAGTAGGGATCCTCGAGAGCCGCGCGCCCGATGGCGATGAGGTCCGCCTGGCCGCGGGCCAGGATGTCCTCGGCCTGCGGGCCGTCGACAATCATGCCCACCGCCTGCGTGAGGAGCCCGGTCTCGCGCCGGATCGTTTCCGCGAAGCCCACCTGGAAGCCCAGCCCGCGCGGCACGGGCAGGGCGCGTGTCTCTTCCGACAGGCCGCCGGAGGAGACGTCGATCACATCGACGCCGACCGCTGCAAGTTCGCGCGCAAAGACGACGGAATCGTCCATACCCCAGCCGCCCTCCGCGCCATCGACCGCCGAGATCCGGCAGAACAGTGGCTTGTTGGCCGGCAGCGCCTCGCGCACCGTCCGGGCGATGTCGAGCGGCAAGCGCATGCGGTTGGCGAGCGATCCGCCATAGGCATCGTTGCGGTGGTTGGAGATCGGCGACAGGAAGCTCGCGGCGAGGTAGCCGTGCCCGAAATGCAGCTCGACGCAGTCGACGCCGGCTGCATCGGCGCGGCGGGCCGCGTCGCCGAAGCCCTGGAGCACGCGGGCGATGCCGGCGGCGTCCAGCTCCTGCGGCACCGTCCAGCCGGGTCCGGGAGAGATCGCGCTCGGCCCGAGGCGCGGCCACCGGAGCGCCGCAAGCTGCTCGGCGGAGAAGGCGCGGCCGCCCTCCCACAGGGCCTCGCTGCCCGCCTTGCGCCCGGCATGGGCGAGCTGGACACCGATCCTGCCGCCCTGCGCGTGAACGAAATCGACGACCCGGGCGAGGGGAGCGATCTGGTCGTCGCGCCACAGGCCGAGATCCTTGAGGCCGATCCGTCCCTCGGGCGAGACGGCCGTACTCTCGGTGAGCACAAGGCCCGCGCCGCCGAGGACGAATTTTCCCAGGTGCACCAGCAGCCAGTCGGTGGCGCGCCCGTCATCGGCCGCATGCTGGCACATGGGCGAGATGACGATGCGATTTGCGAGGTCGAGGCCACGGATGCGCAGCGGCTGGAACAGCCGCGCACCGACGCCCCCCGATGGTTTGGCCGCTTCAGACAAGGGCGTGGACCTCGACCAGAAAGGGCGTGATCTCGGCGATGAAACTGTGGGCGTGGGCCTGGGAGCGGACCGCGGCCGCATCGGCGAACGAGGCCCTCAGCGCCGCCTCGTCGGCGAACCACATCTCGACGATCCCGTCCGCCGGCACGGTCTCGTAGCTGCCCCCCGCATCCGGATCGGCCTGGCGGGTCAGGATCAGATTCTGCCGGTAGCCGAGCAGTGTGGGGAAAGCCTTCACGAGGTCGCCATGGACGTCGAACCACTCGTGGCGAAACGCCTCCGGCGTGATCCCGGGCTTCCGCTTGAGGATCGACATGCGCTTGATCGCCCCGGGCCGGCCGTCGAACGGCTTCACGGTGCGCTGTTCGACCGTGACAACCCGCGTCTCGGCGAGGAAGGCCGGCGAATCTTCCCGCACGGGCTGGTAGGCATCGGAGGCGATGGCCGCCTCCATGGCCTTGGCGCTGTCGAACCAGAGCTCGGAAATGCCGTCGATGTCCCAGGAGCCGCGGGCATGGTCGACGCCGAGCTGCCGGTCGTCGACGATATGGTTCTGGTGATAGGCGGCAAGGCCGGGCATCCGCTTCGCCAGCGGGCCATGAACCTCGCGCCAGTGCCTGCGGAACGCGTCGCGGGAAATGTCCGGCCTGCGGCGCAGCAACCCCATTCGGACGATCATCGCCTCGTCCTCACAGCGCCAGATAGCCGCCGTCGACGACGAGGGTGGTGCCGGTAACGTAGCTCGACATCGACGAGGCGAGGAACACGACGGGCCCCACCAGCTCCTTCGGATCGCCATAGCGGCCCATGGGAATGCGCGTGAGGAAACGGGCGGACCGCTCGGGATTGTTGCGGGTCGCCTCTGTCATGGCGGTGGCGAAGGTGCCTGGAGCGATGGCGTTCACCCGAATTCCCTCAGGCGCCAGTTCATGGGCGAGGCTCTGGGTCAGCGCTTTCAGGCCCGCCTTGGAGACGGGATAGCTCACCGAGGTCGCGGTGGAGACGAAGGAGGCGATGGACGCGATGTTGACCACCGTCCCCTTCGTCGCGCGGAGCGCGGGGAGGAAGGCGGTCGTGACATGGAGCGCACCGGTCAGGTTGACGTCGATGGCTGCCTGCCAGGACCGGTCGAGGTCGGGGCTGTCGATGGTGTGGCGGGGGCAGATGCCCGCATTGTTGACGACGATGGAGACCTTCACACCTCTCGCGTCGAGCTCGCGGGCGAGCGCCGCGGCGGCCGCCTTGTCGGTGACGTTGAGGGCGTGCGCGCTCGCATCACCGCCCGCGGCGCGAATGGCCGCGGCGGTCTGCTCCGCGAGTGCGGGATCCATGTCGGTGCTGACGATTCGCGCCCCATGCTCGGCAAGGCCGAGCGCGATGGCGGCGCCATTCCCCTGCCCGGCGCCGGTCACGAGCGCCGTCTGACCCTTCAGCAACATGTCTCCTCCTGCCGCCTCTTGCCCGGGCGATGCAAGCCGGAAACCTCGCATATGGCGATCTCATTCGCAATACGCGAAGAAAAGAAATTCGGTTGTTGCGTACCCTTTTGCTATGAGCTAATCAGCAGGGAAGTGCCCCCGTCTTGAATGTCGTCATGCAAGGCTCCGGGCGAAAACAATCCGTCGCGGATGCCGAAAGTCCGGGCGGGAGGAAACGTCAGCGATCCTTGAAGGTCGCAACGAGGAGGAAATCATGAGCAGCCTGCTGTCGACCCGTCGCCGTTTCCTGGGCGGCGCCCTCTCCGTGCCGCTGGTGATCTCCAGCGCGCGAGCGCAGTCCGGCGAGCCGATCAAGCTCGGCTTCAACGGCGACCTTTCCGCCTCGCCCTCCGCCCAGTCCGGCCGCGCGGCCGTCGTCGGCATCCAGGCGGCCATCGAGGATCTCGACAAGAAGGGCGGCGTCCTCGGCCGCAAGCTCTCGCTGGTCATTCGCGACGACCTCTCCCAGCCGCCGAAATCCATCCAGAACATGAGCGACCTGATCGATGGCGAGAAGGTCGCCGCGGTCTTCGGTCCTACCAATTCCGGCAATGCGCTCGCCTGGAAGCAGATCCCCAACCAGAAGCGCATCCCGGTCATGGGCTGCATCGGCTCGGCCACCGACATCACCAAGCCGATGAGCGCTAATGCGGACAACTACATGTTCCGCATCGGCAGTGTCGACCGGTTCCAGGTCGTGGCCGTCATGGCCTATGCGAAGAAAAATCCGGCCACCAAGACCATCGGCTTCCTCACCGAGACCACCGGCTACGGCCAGGGCGGCCTGCGTGACCTGCAGGAAGTCGCGAAGGTTCAGGGCTTCACCCCCGCCGCCAACGAGCGCTTCGGCGTCAACGACACCGACATGACCTCGCAGCTCATCAAGCTGAAGGATGCCGGCGTCGACACCGTCCTGCTCTGGGCGCAGGGCACCCCGATCGGCCAGGTCATGCGCTCCATGGACAAGATCAACTATTTCCCCGTGGTGCTGACGAGCTGGGCCGCCGACAACCTCAGCTTCATCAACGCCGCCGGCCCGGCCCTTGCCGAGAAACCGATCTTCCTGCGCACCGTGTCGGAGGCCCGCACTCCCCACCAGCAGCAGTTCTTCGACCGCATCCGTCCGAAGATCGACGCCGACTCGGCCTTCTCCTTCGCCGTGCACGCCTATGACGCGACCATGCTGCTCGGCATGGCGATCGCCCAGGCGGGCTCGACCGACGGCCGCGCCGTGCGCGCAGCGCTCGAGGACCTCAACGGCAAGTTCGAGGGCTACGCCAAGACCTACGACAAGCCGTTCTCCCGCGACAACCATGAAGGCCTCGGCGCCGCCGACCAGCGCTGGACCTGCTGGCGGAACGGCAAGCTGGCGGCCTTCGACGATGCCGTCGTCAAGTCGCTGAAGCCCGAAGACTTCAAGGGCTGATCGCCCTTCACCGTCGAGGACCCCCGATGTCGACGCTACTCCAGCTCGTTGTGAGCGGGCTCGCGGTTGGCGGCGTGTATGCGCTGATCGCCCTGAGCTTCAGCATCACGTTCACCACAACGAAGACCCTGAACTTCGCGCAGGGCGAGTTCGTCGCGGCGGGTGCCTTTCTTGGTGTGACGGTCCTGTACTTGCTGGCGAAGATGTCGGGGATTGCCCCCAACTTCGCCTCCCTGCCGGTCTCGGCCTCGGCCGGCGTCAACTACCCGATCGCGGTCCTCGCGGTCGGGGTCGTCCTCGGCGTCCTCGGCCTGCTTATCTTCCTCGCCGCGATCCGGCCCTTTGCCGGCCAGAGCGGCATGAACTGGGTCATGAGCACGATCGGCTTCGGCATCATCGTGCAGAGCCTCGGCCTCGCCATCTGGGGCCCTGCGCCGGTCAACGTTCCCTCGCCGCTCGGCGATGACGTCATCCGCATCATGGGAGCGGGCATCCGGCCGCAGGAGATCCTCGTCTTCGTCGTCGCCCTGGTCCTGATGATCGGGCTCGACCAGGTCATGCGCCGCAGCCGGATCGGCAAGGCCATGCGGGCTGTCGCCGCCAACCCGCAGGTTGCCGCCCTCATGGGCATCAACGTCACCGCCATGATGATCGGCGCTTATGCGCTCTCCAGCGTGCTAGCCGGCATCGGCGGGCTGCTGATCGCCCCCATCACCTCCGCGTCGCTGTTCCTCGGCATGGGCATCGCGCTGAAGGCCTTCTCAGGCGCCATCGTCGGCGGCCTCGACAATCCCCGCGGCTGCATCTTCGGCGGCTTCCTGCTGGGACTGCTGGAATCGGGCGTCGCGCTCTGGAACGCCCAATGGCGCGAGATCGTCATCTTCGGCCTCATCATCGCCGTGCTGGCGATCCGGCCCAACGGGCTCTTCGGCGCCCGGTCCCTGGACAAGGTCTGAGGCCATGAGGGACATCATCGCAGCCGTCGTCATCGCGGCCGTCGCCGCGGGTCTCGTCGCCGCCATCGGCAACGATTTCTACCTGCGGATCCTGTTCTCGATCTGCATCTACCTCATCTGCGCCACCGGCATGAACGTGCTGCTGGGCTTTGCCGGCCAGAAGTCGCTGGGCCAGGCTGGCCTCTTCGCTGCCGGCGCCTATGCTGCGGCCCTTCTGACCACCGCGGCGGACTTCGGCCCGTGGCTGTCGCTGCTCCTCGCCATGGGCGTGTCCGGCATTTCCGGCCTGCTGATCGCCGCGCCCTCGCTGCGGGTGAAGGGCCCGAGCCTGGCGATGGTGACCCTTGCCTTCGGTATCGTGGTCGAGCGCCTCGTCACCGAGTCCACCGAGCTCTTCGGCGGGGCCATGGGCATCTATGCGATCAAGCCGCTGACCTTCAACGGCGAGCCCCTGACCATGGCGGGCTGGGCCTGGCTCGCGATCGGCCTCGCCCTGCTCGTCCACCTTCTCATCCGCAACCTGCTCGTCGGCCGGTTCGGGCGGGCTTTCCTGTCGATCCAGGCGGACGAGGTCGCGGCCGCGGCCGTGGGCGTCAAGGTCCTGCACTACAAGGTCCTGGCATTCGTCATTGCCGCCGTGACCTGCGGCCTTGCGGGCGCCCTGGTCGCCCAACAGAACCAGTACATCAATTCCGACTTCATCAACTTCCACCTGTCGGTCTTCATCCTCCTGATCGTCCTGTTCGGTGGAAGCGGCTCGCTGGCCGGGCCCTTGCTCGGCGCGGTGATCCTCACCCTGCTGTCGAGTTTCCTCGCCCGCTGGAGCTGGATCGAGCATTTCGTCAATGGCGCCCTGCTGCTGTTCGCGCTTTATGCCATGCCGCGGGGCGTCGCCGGCCTCCTGTCGGACCTCTTCGCGAGGGTCGGCGGGCGCGGGGCGAAGACCACGGCAGAAACTTCAGCTGTCCTCGGCCGCCTGCCGCGCCCGGCAGGATCGGCCGCGGCCTCTCCGCTCCTTTCGGTCGAGGCGGTGTCGAAGTCCTATGGCGGCGTGAAGCCCGCCCGCGACATCGCGATGTCGCTCACGCCCGGCCACATCAATGCGCTGATAGGCCCCAACGGCGCGGGCAAGACGACGCTCATCAACATGCTGACCGGTATCGTCCGGCCCGATGCGGGGACGATCACCTTCCAGGGCCGCGACATGACGCGCTCGCCGGTCCATGCGATCTGCGTCGGCGGGGTGGGCCGCACCTTCCAGAACCTCCGGCTGTTCCGCGATCTCACCGTGCGCGACAATGTCATGCTCGGCCGCCATGCCCGCATGACCAACGGCTTCCTCCAGTCCCTGCTCGGCCTTGGCCGCCGTCAGGAGATGGCGGCACGCCGGACAGCCGACGAGATCCTCGCCTTTCTCGGCCTCGAACATGTCGCGGATGCCAAGGCCGGGAGCCTCGCCTACGGCCTGCAGCGCCGGGTCGAGCTGGCGCGGGCGCTCGCGACCGAACCCCACCTCCTGCTGCTCGACGAGCCTGCGGCCGGCCTCAACCCGCAGGAGACCGAAGAACTCGGCGAGCTCCTGCTGAAGGTCCGCGACGCCGGCATCACCATCCTGCTGGTCGAGCATCACATGGATCTGGTCATGCGGATCTCCGACCACATCGTCGTCCTCGACTATGGCGAGAAGATCGCCGAGGGCAATCCGGCCGAGATCCAGCGCAATCCGCGCGTCGCGGCAGCCTATCTTGGAACCGATGACGAAGACGAGGCGGCTCTCGCCCGCCCCATCGAGGCCACGGCATGACGAGCCCCTCCGCATCCTCCGCGCCTGCGCCTCTTCTCGAGGTCCAGGGCGTCAGCCTCGCCTATGGGCCCATCGTCGCCGTGCGTGACGTCTCGATTGCAGTCCCCGCCGGCAGCGTCGTCGCCATCGTCGGCGCCAACGGCGCCGGCAAGACCACGCTGCTCAAGGCCATCTGCGGACTGCTTCCGCTGTCGGGCGGCAGCATCCGTCTGGATGGCGCCGATATCTCGACTCTTGCCGCCCACAAGCGCGTCGGCTGCGGCATTGCCCTGTCGCCGGAGGGCCGGCAGGTCTTCCCCGACCAGACCGTCGCCGACAATCTGGAGCTCGGCGCCTATTGGCGGAACCTGTCGCAAAAGGATCTGGACGCGGCGGTCGAGGAGCAGTTCGCGATCTTTCCGCGGCTGAAGGAGCGCCGCAACCAGCCGTCGGTGACCCTGTCCGGCGGCGAGCAGCAGATGCTGGCGATCGGCCGCGCCCTGATGGCCGCGCCGCGGCTCCTGCTCCTGGACGAACCCTCGCTCGGGCTCGCGCCGCTCATCATCAAGGACATCTTCAAGGCGATCGTCAGACTGCGCGACAGCGGCATGACCATTCTGCTGGTCGAGCAGATGGCCAATCTCGCCCTTGCCGTGGCTGACACGGCCTATGTGCTGGAGAATGGCCGCGTGACGATGACCGGCACCGGCCAGGAACTGCTTCGCGACCCGAAGGTCCGCGCCGCCTATCTCGGCGCGGGTCACTGACCGCGCCGATAGCCAGTAGCCTTTATCCCGCGGCCCGCGCCGCCCGGCGCGATGGGCGGGTCGCAGTTTCCTCCGGCATGCTCTCGCTCGCGCGCTGCTCCACATAGCCAAGCCGGGCCGACAGGTCCCGGCCGACCTCGATGGCGCGCTGCGCCATGGGGCCTGCGGGATCGATCGACACCTCGCGCTCAGGGCCGATCAGCGTCAGGGCGCATTGCATGTGGCCGGTATGATCGAAGATCGGCACCGCGATCGCATTCACCCCCGGCACCGGGCTGCCGGCGGTCGTGGAACAGCCGTCGATGCGGATGCGCGCGGTGGAGGTTGCGAGCGCCTCCTTCGAGGTCGGCACGCCAATGGCGCGCTGCTGGCCGCCAGGCCGCAGTTCGTCGGAGAGCAGCGGCTTGACCACTCGCTCCGGCAGGAAGGCGGCGAAGAGACGCCCTGTGGCGGTCCCTGACAGGGTGTAGACGCCGCCCGCCCTCAGGTTCACGTGGATCGGCGCTTCGGAATCCTGCACCTGGACGATGGTCGGACCATGGGTGCCCCAGACAGACAGGGTCACCATCAGCCCAAACTCGGCGGCAAGGTCCGCAGCCGTCTGTCCGGCAAGGCGGAGCGTATCGACCTGCCGCATGCGGGAGAGGCCGAGCTGGAGCGCGAAGGGCCCGAGCAGGTAGCGGCCGGTGGCGGCGTCCTGCTCCACGAAGCCGGTCTTCCGGAAGCTGACGAGATAGGCATGGGCCTGGGCTGAGGTGGTCGCTGCGCGCGCCGCGATGTCCCGCAGCATAGCTGGCGAACCGATTTCCACCATGGCGCTCAGGATCCGCGCCCCGGCCTCCACGGACTGCACACCGCGGCTCTCGACCGTGGTGGCTGACTTGCTGTTCGGCATCGGCCTCAGTCCATCCTGCCCTCGTCCTCCACCTCTACGGCGGAAGCATGCAGAAGGATTAGCTTCGTCCGAATAACTCTGCAATGAACGAACATGTTGCTCGGCTGCACCCGAATGGCGCTCTGGCTGGTTGGGCGGGACCGTCCCACCCGCCGATCGCGCAGGCCCGCATGTGATGATCGGCGGGGCCATGCGGCCCGCGACCAGCGACGATCTTATGCTGACATTCCCAATATCAGCTTCGCGCCTGAGGCTGTGTGAGAACGTTAAGCGCTTGGACGCTGCGGGCTCGCCGGTTTGTTAGAGAACGTA
>NZ_JAIEOF010000421.1 GCF_019750675.1 Methylobacterium sp. | reverse complement strand
ACGACGCGCCAGATCAGGATCCACCGGACATGGAGCACACGCGATGACAGCGATCGAGGGGCCCGATCCCGTCCTGGTGGTGGGGGGCGGCTTCAGCGGGCTGATGGCGGCGACGCAGTTGCTGCGCGCGCTGCCGCCCGACCGTTCGGTGCTGCTCTACGAGCGCGCCCATCCACCCGGCCGGGGCCTCGCCTACGGAACCCCGAACCCGGACCACCTGCTCAACCTGCGGGCGACGCAGATGAGCGCCGATCCCGAGCGGCCGCAGGACTTCGCGGACTGGCTCGCCCGCACGGCGTTCGACGCGGCCGAGCGCGCCGGCATCCGCGGCACGCCGGCCGGCACCTTCGCGGCGCGGGGGCTCTACGGGCGCTACCTCTCCGAGCACCTCGCCCGCCTGGAGGCGGGGGCCGGCGCGCGCCTGCGCGTCGTGCGCGGGAATCTCTGCGACCTGGAGCCCCGCGCGGGCGGCCTCGTCGCCCACGCGGCGGACGGGACGCGCCGTCCCGTCTCGGCCGCGATCCTCGCCATGGGCAACCTGCCCGGCCCCGTCGCCGCGCAGAGCCGACACCAGCGCGATCCCTGGGACGCCGGGGCGCTCACCGACCTCGATCCCGCCCGCGACGTACTCATCGTCGGCACAGGCCTGACCATGATGGACGCGGTCGCGACCCTGCGCCGCCAGGGCTTCGGCGGGCGCATCGTCGCCGTGTCCCGCCGGGGCCTCGTGCCGAAACCGCACGCGCCGGTGCCGGCCGGGCCGCGCCCGTGCTTCGACGCGGCGACCCGTGCCTCGGTCCGGAAGCTCCTCGCCTGGGGCCGGGCCGAGATCGCCGCCGCGCACCGGGCCGGCACCGACTGGCGCAGCGTGATCGACGCCCTGCGCCCCATCACGGACGAACTCTGGACGGGTCTGCCCCGGGCCGAGCAGGCGCGCTTCCTGCGCCACCTGCGCCCATACTGGGACGTCCACCGCCACCGCACGGCCCCGCCGGCCGCCGATGCCATCGCGCAGGAGATCGCGCGCGGCACTCTGGTCCTCCGGGCCGGGCGCATCCGCGCCGTCGCGGACGACGCGGACGGGGCCGTGGTCACGATCCAGCCGCGCGGGGGCGGCGACGCCCACGCGTTCGCGGTCCAGACCATCCTCGACGCGACGGGGTTCAGCCGCTTCGCGGAGACGCGGGACCCCCTGGTGCGCAACCTGCTGGCCCGCGGCCTCGTCCGGCCCGGGCCGTTCGGCCTCGGCCTCGACGCGACGCCGGAAGGGCGGCTGCGCGGCACCGACGCGCCTCTCTGGGCGATGGGCCCGCTCCTGCGCGGAATCCTCTGGGAGTGCATCGCCGTGCCCGACATCCGCGACGCCTCGGTCGGCCTCGCCGCCACGATCGCCGGCCACCTCGCGCCGGCCCGAGGGGCGCTGGCTGAGACAGTTTCCGGCTGAATCGTGTGGGTTCTGGCGCGGGTCCCGCTCGTCTGGGAAAGGGACGGCTGCGTGACCCTTCCGGTGATGGACCACACCTCGCCCCAACGCTCTCCTTTCAGACGAGGGAGCGCGGAGCGCCGGAAGCGTCCGGCCGCCCGCGTGGAGGTTGCCGCCACACGCACAGCGAGGGCTTGCCCGCTGACGCATTGATCTAGCGCATGGCTCTCCGGGCGGCACGCGCGCACGTCAATGCCGGTAACAGCCGGAAGCGACCCCGAGGATGACGACGGCGGCGACGGACCCAGGGGAGGCGGGACAGCCGGTGGGCGTCGGAGGCCTGCAGCGCTTGCGCGGAGGGCTGCCGGTGTTGCCCCTGGTCGGCCTCTGCGCCGGACTGGCGGCCCAGGCGCTCGGCCGTCCGGATTTCGCGGTTTGGGCGTGGACGCTTCCGACCCTGGCGATCCTCGCCATCCTCGCGCATCAGGTCGCCACCAGCCTGGCGCGCGGCGATGTCGGGCTCGACCTCGTCGCCCTGCTGGCGATGGGGGGTGCGCTCGCCCTGTCGCAGCCGCTCGCCGGCGTCGTCATCGCCCTGATGTACGCCGGTGGCCAATCGCTGGAGGCCTACGCCTCCGGACGGGCGGAGCGGGCGATGACGGCGCTGCTCGCTCGCCAGCCGCGCTCGGCCCTTCGCGAGGCGCACGGCTCGGTGACGGAAGTCCCCATCGCGGCGCTGGCCCCGGGCGACCGCATCCTCGTGCGCGTCGGCGACGTGCTGCCGGTCGACGGCCGCGTCGCCGCGGGCCGCGCCGTTCTCGATCAGGCGACGCTCACCGGCGAGGCGGTGCCGGTCACGTTCGAGGCGAACGCGGCCGTGCTGAGCGGCACGCTCAATGTCGGGGCGCCCTTCACGCTCCTGGCCGAGCGCCGGGCCGCCGAGAGCACCTATGCGGGCATCGTCCGGCTCGTCGAGGCCGCCCGAACCCAGAAGGCGCCGATGGCGCGTCTGGCCGACCGCTACGGTCTCGCCTTCCTCGGCCTGACGCTGCTGCTGGCCGGGGGCGCCTGGACGGCCACGGGCGATCCCCTGCGGGCCCTCGCGGTGCTGGTCGTCGCCACGCCCTGTCCGCTCATCCTCGCGGTACCGGTAGCCTTGATCTCCGGCCTCTCGCGGGCGGCCGGCATCGGCGTGATCATCAAGGGCGGCGGCGCCCTGGAAGCCCTGGCGCGGGTGCGCGTGCTGGTGGTCGACAAGACCGGGACCCTCACGCACGGGACGGCACGGCTGACCGCCGTGGAGATCCTCGGTCCGGTCGGGGAGCCGGACGCCCTGCGGCTGGCGGCCTCCCTCGACCAGGCCTCCGGCCATCCGACGGCCCGTGCGCTGGTCGACGCGGCCCTCGCCCGCGGCCTCGCGCTGACGCAGCCGACGCGGGTGGTCGAAATCCCCGGCGAGGGCGTGTCGGGCCTCGTCGAGGGGCGGCCCGTCCGGGTCGGCGGCCCCCGCCTGATGCGGGCGCACGGCATCCCGTTCCCGAACACGGAGGCCGCCCGGAACCCGGATGCCGTCGCCGCCACGGTTCTGGTGGCCGTGGACGGCAGGGCCGCCGCGATCCTGAGCTTCGCGGACCCGGTGCGCACGGATGGCGGGCGGACGCTCGCGGACCTGCGCCGATGCGGCATCGACCGCATCGTGCTCGCGACCGGGGACCGGCGCGGCGTCGCGCAGGCGCTGGTGAAGGGGCTGCCCATCGATGTCCTGGAGGCGGATCTCGATCCGGCGGGCAAGACCCGGATCGTGGCCGACGAACGGGCGAACGGACCGGTGATGATGGTGGGCGACGGCGTCAACGACGCGCCTGCGCTGGCCGCCGCCGACCTCGGGGTCGCGCTCGGCGCCAGGGGCGCGGCCGCGGCGGCCGAGGCGGCGGACGTGGTCCTGCTGGTCGACAGCCTCGCGCCCCTGCCGCAGGCCATCCGCATCGCCCGGCGGGCCCGGACGATCGCGCTCCAGAGCGTGACGGTCGGCCTCGGCCTGTCGCTCGCCGGCATGGTGGCGGCGGCGCTCGGCTTCCTGACGCCGCTGCGGGGCGCCCTCCTGCAGGAGGCCATCGACGTCGCCGTCATCCTCAACGCCATGCGGGCCCTCGGCGGCCCGATGACCGCCCCGGCATCCGAGCCCCGAGGGTCGGCGCGACCCGGCCATGTCCCGCGGGCCGTCCCTTGAGCTGGGTCAAGGTCCCCGCACCGGGAAAGCCCCACCCTTCCCGTCCGCCGGATCGTCGGACTTGGGAGGGCGGCCGTGGATTACGCGAACATCCTGGTATCCGTGGACCTGGATCGCGGTTGCGCCGACCGCGTCCGCCTCGCCGCCGGCCTCGCCCGGCGCTTCGAGGCGGACCTGACGGGCGTGGGCGCCCGATCGACGCCCGGACCTGCCGCATTCACGAACCTGCAGGAGGACGCCATCCTGCGCGCCGCCGAGGAGCGCCGTTCGCGCGACGAGGCCGCGCGGGCCCGGGACCTGTTCATGCGCCATGCCGGCGAGGCACTCCGGACCGATTGGCGGTTCACCGAGGGGGCCCCGACGGCCAACCTCGCCCGGGAGGCCCGCGCGGCGGATCTCGTGGTGGTCGGGCGCCACGCCCCGGCCGACGGTGTCCCGGGCGCGATGGCGGTGCTGCCCGGCCCGTTGCTGCTGGAGGTCGGTCGTCCGGTCCTGGTCGTTCCACCCAACGTCGAGCACCTCGGCGCCGACCGCATCGTGGTCGCCTGGAAGGATACCGGCGAGGCCCGCCGGGCGCTGGCGGCCGCGATGCCTTTCCTCCGGCAGGCGGACCACCTGTACCTCGTTTCGGTCGGGCGCGAGGCGGCGTCGCAGGGGACCGAGGCGGTGGCGGCCCACCTGACGCGACACGGCGCCAACGTCACCCAGCATGTCCTCGAACCCTCGCTGCGCAGCGAGGCCGAGGACGTCGTCCGGTTCGTGCGGCGCGAGTACGTCGACCTCATCGTCATGGGGGCCTACGGCCGCTCACGCCTGCGGGAATGGGTCTTCGGCGGCATGACCCACGAGATTCTCCGGACGGCACCCGTCTGCTGCCTGATGAGCCATTGATGCGAAGCGCACCACCGGGTCGATCGGCTCCCGGGGCACGCGCCCGCCGCCCGAGGCGCCTGCGTTTCGAACGCTCGCCCGCCCGGCCCGGCCCGGCGCTCTAATGCAGGTCCTCCGTCGGCCAGTGCACGAACCGGTAGGCGTCCCACAATTCGAACGGCCTGTTCTCCGCCAGCAGCATCGCGATGCTGAGCGCCTCGACGTCATCGATGGCATAGATGTGTTTCGCGTTTGACCAATGCCCGTTCAGTTCCAGGAAGAAGCACGTGTAGCGGACCGGCGGTCTGTCTGTCGTATCCGCAGGCGGCTCTTCTCGACCGTTTGGCATCGCCTGGCGATCCGGTGACCGGCCCTCTCTGACGCCACCGCCGGCACCCGTATGGAGAGGCCCGGACGCCGGCGATGGCGGCCATCCCGCTGATAGGACGGCATCCCCAACTTCACATGGACCTCGGTCGCCGCATTGATTTCGATCAATACGGGCGAACCGATCGATATCTTGCCATTCGATATTTTTCACCCGACGTCTCGAAGTCCGGAAACGGCGCCGGCCCGCCCGACAGCGCCGCCGGCTAGGCCGCCGCGGATCGGGCGGGACCATCGAACACGTCGACGCGCTTCGCCACGGGTCGGAACCTTCGATCGAAGCAATCTGGCGACCTGAGCCGCCATTCAGTCACCGGTCGGTTGCTTCGGTTTGCATGCGTGCCGCGCCCCCTCTCCTACGGGAGAGGGGCACGGTGAGGTGTGTGACCCATCCGGATAAGAGACGCCGGACGGGCCCCCGGTCACCGGACCGGACGTCGGAAGATTCCGCCCTCGGGTCGGTGCCCGATGGCCACGGCGCGCTCAGGCTCGGCCGCGGGACCTTGCCTGTCCGGGCAAGAGACCGCGAAGCGGCAGCCGCCACCGTGCCGCTCGGTCAAGGTCAGCGAGAATCCGTGCAGCTTGGCGATGGCGGCCACGAGACCGAGACCGAGGCCGTTGCCCTGGGTATGGCGGGCCCGCTCCATCCGGTAGAAGCGCCGGAACACCTGATCCCGCTCGGCGGCGGGAATCCCCGCGCCCGTATCCTCGACGACGATCACGGCCCCGCCATCCCGGCGCAGGACGGCGACGCCGACCCGGCCGCTGGCCGGCGTGAACTTGACGGCATTGTCCAAGAGGTTCGACACCGCCTCGAAGATCAGGCTGCGGTCCCCCGCGACGGGCGGGACCGCGTCGTCGATGTCCAGGGCCAGGGCGACCCCCTTCTCCTCGGCCAGCGGCTCGAAGAGTTCCACCGCCTCGCTCACCACCAGCCGCAGGTCGACCGGGCCGAAGGCGGCGCAGCGCCGGCCATGCTCGATCTCGCCGATGCGCAGCACCGCCGTCACCATCTCGAGGGTCTGGTCGATCCAGGCCAGGCCCTGGTCGACGGCCTGGCGCAATTCGCCGATGTCCCGGGCCTGCTGGCGGCCGCGCTCCAGGCGAAGCCGCAGACGCGTGAGCGGGGTCCGCAGGTCGTGCGCCACGGCGTCGCCGACGCCGCGCACCTCCTCCACCAGGCGCTCGATCTCGTCGAGCATCCCGTTCACGTTCCGCGCCAGGCGGTCGAACTCGTCCCCCGCCTGACCGACCGGCAGGCGCTGGCGAAGGTCGCCGCGCATCACGCGGGCGACCGCCGCCTCGGTGGCGGCCAGCCGCCGCCGGGCCCGCCCGGCGAGCAGCACGCCGCCGAGGATCGAGAAGGCCAGGGTCGGGACGAGGGCGAGGCCGAGCGCCCGGATCACCGTGGCCTTGGCGCGGTCGATCTCGTCGGTGTCGTGGGCCACCACCACCACGGTGCCGTCGTCCAGGGAGCGGGCCGCCGACCAGAGTTCCTCGTGCAGGCGTCGGCCCGCGATGGCGACCTGCGTGCCGATGCGGTGGACCTCGCCGTCCAGGGGCAGGTCCGCCGGCCGCGCCTCGAGATTGCCCGCGAGCCTGCGCCCATCGACCCCGAACAGCCCGGCGAAGTGCACGCTGTGCAGGTCTTCGCTGACCCAGGTCTCGATCCGGACCGCCGCCTTGGCGGGGTCCCGCGCCACGTAGCGGGCCTCGTGGCGCAGGACCTGGGCGAGTTCGTCCTGCATGAAGGCGGCGGTCTGCCAGTACACGAACGCGAACAGCAGCAGCGACAGCAGGGTCGACCACAGGGCGATGCCGAGGGCCCAGCGGAACGCGATGGAGCGCGCGAACCTAGGCATCGGGCGTCAGGGTGAAGCCCTCCCCCCTGACATTCTGGATGAGGATCGGCTCGCCCCCGACCTCAAGCTTCCTGCGCAGGCGGCCGAGATGCACGTCGATGAGGTTCGACTTCGGGGTGAAGCGGTAGTTCCAGACCTCCTCGAACATCATCGCCCGGGTCACGACCTGCCCGGGGCGCCGCATCAGATATTCGAGGAGCTTGAGTTCGCGGGGCAGCAGGTCGAGGTCGCGCGCGCCCCGGCGTCCGGTTCCGGCGATGAGGTCGATCTCCAGGCTGCCGACCCGCAGGACGGTCTCGCGCGTGTCGGTCGGGCGACGCAGCAGCGCCTCGATCCGGGCCGCCAGTTCGCCGAGGACGAAGGGCTTGCCCAGGTAGTCGTCGCCCCCGGCGCGCAGGCCCCGGATGCGCTCGTCGACATCGCCGAGCGCGCTCAGGACCAGGGCCGGGGTCCGGTCGCCCGAGCCGCGCAGGTCCCGCAGCAGGGTCAGGCCGTCGAGGCCGGGCAGCATCCGATCGAGGATGATGGCGTTCCAGGATTCCGCGCGCGCCGCCCGCGCGCCGTCCGGGCCGGTCGAAGCCCAGACCACCGCGTGCCCGCGCCCGCGAAGGTCGCCCAGCACCTCCTCGGCCGTCGCGGCATCGTCCTCGATCAGGAGCAGCCTCGCCACCGTTTCTCCCCATCGTCCCGGCCCTCGGCCACCACCAGCATATGGGGCGACCGGGGCGAAACCCGCCGCGAAACCGCGAGTGTGAACCCGAATTTAATGGCGGACCGAGCCGTCCGGCCTACGTTCTAGAATAACTCTAATCTGAGCGCTGGACGGAATCGTGCTGCTGATTGCGGAGACACGCACGCCTTTGGACGACGAGGCGGATACGGCCGGCCACGGCGCGGTTCGGGGACAACCGGCCGGTCGAGCGTCCGGTGTGGATGCACCGCCTCCGGCCCCCTCGGCGGCGCGGCGACGTTGGCTGGCGGGAGGCGTCATCGCCCTGCTCGTTCTCGGGCTGGCGGGCTGGTGGTACCGGGACATCGTCGCGGCCTCGATCGCGCCCATCCTGGTCCGCGTCGGTCTCGCCACGGGCGCGCCCGATGCGGCAGCACCCGGGGCCTCTGCAGGCGTCACGCCTACAGACCCCGTCGAAGACAATGTCGTGAGGCTCGACGCCGAGGGCCAGCGGCGCCTCGGACTTTCCTTCGGACAGGCCGCATCCCGGCGGATCGTCCTGCCCGTGCGGACGCCCGGGACCATCGCGTTCGACGAACGCCGGGTGACCCACCTGAAGCCCCGGACATCCGGCCGCGTGCTCGGCCTCGCGGTGCAGCCCGGCGACCGCGTCCGCGCCGGGCAGACGCTCGCCACCCTCGACGCGGCCGGTGTCCTCGACGCCCGGAACGGACTGGCCGCGGCGCAAGCCGGCCTCGGGGAGGCGCAGGCCACCGAGAAGGTCGCCGAGACCAACCTCAAGCGCGGCAGCGACCTCGTGAAGATGGGCGGAATCGCCCAGGCCGAAGTCGACCGCCGGCAGGTCGACCTCGCGAAGGCGCATGCGGCCACCCTGTCGGCCCAGTCCCAGGTCGACCTCTACCGGGCGCAGTACGAGCGCTTGGCCCCGGCCCAGGGCGACGCGCCGGGCATCAGCGCCATCGTCTCGCCCATCGACGGGGTCGTGACGGCGGCCGGCATCACCCTGGGCGAGGTGGTCGACACCAACCGGGACGCCTTCACGGTGGCCGACCCCTCGCAGATCCAGGTGCTGGCGAACCTCTACGGCCGCGACATCACCACCGTGAAGGCCGGCGACCGGGCGACGGTGGAGGCGCCGATCCGGGACCATCCCGGTTTCGAGGGCCGGGTGCGCTCGGTCAATGCCGCCATCGATCCGATGACCAACACCGCCCCGGCCCGGATCGAAGTCGCCAATCCGGACGGGAGCCTGCGCGCCAACATGTTCGTGTCCGTGGAGATCGCCGCCGATCTCGGGCGCGAGGGGGTGACGGTGCCGGCGGCCGCGATCCAGCAGACCGAGGACGGCCCCGTCGCGTTCGTGCGCACCGGCGCGGACCGCTTCGAGAAACGGGCGCTGACGCTCGGCGTGCAGCGGACCGACTGGGTCGAGGTCAGGGCCGGCATCGCGGCGGGCGAAACGGTCGCGACGCTGGGCAGCTTCGGCCTCAAGGCCATCCTGCTGCGCGCGCTCCTCGGTTCGACGGATTGAGCGCCCCATGAACGCCTGGTTCGCCCTTCTCATCCGGCGCCGCTGGCTCGTCCTGGTCCTGGCGCTGGCCGGTGCCATCGGGGGCATCGTCAACCTCGAGGGCCTGTCCATCGACGCGGTCCCGGACATCTCCCCGAAGCAGGTGATGGTGCTCACCCTGTCGCCGGGCCTCGGCCCCCTGGAGGTCGAGCGGCTCGTGAGCTTCCCGGTCGAGAACGCCATGGCGGGGGCGCCGGGGCTGACCGGCATCCGCTCGACCTCGCGCTACGGCGTCTCGGCCGTCTACGTCACCTTCGACGACGCCCTGTCGATCACCGAGGCCCGCGCGCAGGTCTTCCAACGCCTGCCGCTCGCCAAGGCGACGATGCCGGCCGGCGTCGGAGACCCGGAGATGGGCCCGATGGCGACGGGCCTCGGCGAGATCTACCAGTTCGAGGTCCGCGGGCCGGGCTACGCCCCGATGGCCCTGAAGCGCATCCTGCAATGGACCATCGCGCCCAAGCTCAAGCTCACCCCCGGCATCACCGACGTGAACGTCTATGGCGGCGAAATGCCGACATACGAGGTCCGCATCGCCGCCGAGAGCCTCCACCGCTACGGCGTGACGATGGGGCAGGTCTATACGGCGCTGGCCGAGAACAACGCCGCGCGGGGCGGCGCCTATCTCGAACACAACGACCAGCAGGAGGTCATTCGCGGCCTCGGCCTCGCCAAGGGCACCGCCGACCTCGCCGGCATCGTTGTGACCACGGGCCCCGGCGGCGTGCCGGTGACGGTCGCCACCCTGGGCGAGGTGGTCGAGGCGCCCAAGGTCCGCCTCGGCGCCGTCACGCACGACGCCGCCGGCGAGACCGTCGTGGGCATCGCCATGATGCAGCAGGGCGAGAACGCCAGCGCGGTGGTCGAGCGGGTCAAGCAGACCATCGCGGATTTGGGGGCCCAACTACCCCCGGGCGTCGAGATCGTGCCGTACTACGATCGCAGCACCCTGGTGGCGCGGACCATCCGGACCGTCGCGCACAACCTCATGGAAGGGGCGGTGCTCGTCATCGTCGTGCTGCTGCTCCTGCTCGGCAACCTCCGGGCGGGCCTCGTGGTGGCGGCCGCGATTCCGCTGTCGATGCTCATGGCCTTCGCGGGCATGCGGCTGTTCGGGCTCTCCGGCAACCTGATGAGCCTGGGCGCCATCGACTTCGGGCTCATCGTCGACGGCGCCGTGGTGATGATCGAGAACGTCCTGCGGGCGCGCGGCGAGCACCCGGACCGCCCGGCCGAGACCGTGATCCGGGAGGCGACGGTGGAAGTCGCCCGTCCGATCCTGTTCGCGGTGGCGATCATCATCCTGGTCTACCTGCCGGTCCTCGCCCTCGAGGGGGTCGCCGGCAAGATGTTCCGGCCGATGGCGCTCACCGTCATCCTGGCGCTGGCCGGCTCCCTCGTCCTGACGATGACGCTGATGCCGGCGCTCGCCGCCATCGTGCTGGCGGGGCCGGGCATCGGCGAGCGCGAGACCCGCCTCGTCCACTGGGTGCGCGGCGCCTACACCCCGGTCCTGCGGCTCGCCGAGCGCCGCACCGGCCTGACCGTCCTGGTGACCCTCGGGGTCTTCGCCGGAAGCTGCTGGCTGGCGACACGGCTTGGCGGCGAGTTCCTGCCCAAGCTCTCGGAGGGCTCTATCGTCATCACCTCGGAGAAGCTGCCGGGCATCAACCTCGACGCCTCCCTCAAGGTCATGCACCGCATCGAACAGACCCTGAAGACCTTCCCGGAGGTCAAGCGGGTCGTCTCCCTGACCGGCAGCGCCGAGATCCCCACCGATCCGATGGGCGTCGAGTCCACCGACAGCTTCATCACCCTGACGGACCCCGCGACCTGGACGACGGCCCGGACCCAGGAGGGGCTCGTCGCCGCCCTCGACAAGCGCCTGCGCGCGGAGGTGCCGGGGGTGTCCTACGCGTTCTCGCAACCGATTCAGATGCGGATGGACGACCTCCTGGAGGGCGTGCGCGGCGACGTGGCGATCAGCCTCTACGGCGACGACCTCGCGGTTCTCAAGGACAAGGCCGACGCCATCGTGCGGGCGGTCTCGGGCGTCTCGGGGGCGGCCGACGTGAAGGCCGAGGCGCAGGCCGGCATGCCCGCCCTCTCGGTCCAGGTCGACCGGGCGGCGGCCGCCCGCTACGGCGTCAACGTCGGCGACATCCTCGACGTGGTCGAGAGCATCGGCGGCCGCAGCGCCGGGATGATCTACGGCGAGGACAATTCCATCACCGACATCGTGGTCCGGCTGCGGCCGGGGGACCGCGGCGACATCGCGCGCATCCGCGACCTGCCCGTGGGGCGCAGCGGCAAGGCCCTCGTGCCCCTGTCCCTGGTCGCCTCGGTGGAGGTGGCGACAGGTCCGGCCCAGATCAGCCGGGAACGCCTCCAGCGCAGGATCTCGGTCCAGGCCAACGTGCGCGGCCGCGACGTGCAGAGCTTCGTGCGCGACGCGCAGGCGGCGGTGAAGGCGGAAGTCAGCCTGCCGCCGCGCTACGCCCTGCAATGGAGCGGCCAGTTCCAGAACCTGCAGGAGGCCACGGCCCGGCTCTCGGTGGTCGTGCCGGCCGCGATGGGGGCGATCCTGGTGCTGCTCGTGGTGATGTTCGGCGACATCCGCCTCGCCGGTCTGATCTTCCTCAACGTGCCGGTGGCCGCCACGGGGGGCATCGTCGCCCTGTACCTGCGCGACCTGCCGTTCTCGATCTCGGCGGCCATCGGCTTCATCGCCACCTTCGGCATCGCCATCCTGAACGGGGTGGTGCTGACGAGCTACATCCGCGACCTCGAGCGCCTCGGCCTCGACCCGCGCGAGGCGGCGACCCGCGCCGCCGAGATGCGCCTGCGCCCCGTGCTGATGACCGCCCTGGTGGCGACCCTGGGCTTCCTGCCGATGGCGCTCTCGACGAGTGCCGGCGCCGAGGTGCAGCGGCCCCTGGCCACGGTGGTGATCGGCGGCCTCGTCACCGCCACCCTCCTGACGCTGGTGGTCCTGCCCGCGCTCTATCCCTATCTGGCGCATCTGCGGCTGCCCGGGCGCCGCCGTCACGCGGCGAAACCCGTCCGGCGCGACCGGCCGGTGCGCATCGACAGCTAGGACGCGGACCAGCGGAGCCCGACCTGCGCAGCCGGTGCGGGACGACCTTGATCCATCTCAAGGCGACATCCGGGCCCTCGCTCGACACTGCCCCCGTCAACAACGACGGGAGCCTGCGATGACCCTGGTGCTTCGATCCACCTACGTCGAGACGGTGAGCCGCGTGCGGGTCCCGGTGCGCGAGCGGTCACCGCGCGACGGCATGGTCCCCGGGCTCGTGACGGACGTCTACCGCTACCGCAGCATCGGCAGCCTGCAGGCCCTCGGTCTCGCGGCCGTCGCCTCGGTCGTGACCACTCTGCTGCTGTTGCTCGTGCTCGGAACCCCTGCGTAGACGCGAACCGGAGACGGACGATGGACGACAGGACCCTGCGTCAGCACGTGCTGGCGGAACTGGAGTTCGATCCGAAGGTGGACGCGGCCCATATCGGCGTGGCCGTTCGGGACGGTATCGTGACGTTGTCCGGCCACGTCGCCACCTACGCGGAGAAGATCGCCGCCGAGCGGATCTTGCAGCGGGTCCGTGGGGTCCGGGCCGTCGTCGAGGAGATCGAGGTCCGCTATCCCGCCGACCAGAAAACCGGCGACGAGGAACTCGCCGCCCGCGTCGTGAAGGTCCTGGCCTGGAACGTCCAGGTCCCGGACGGTGCCGTCAAGGGCAAGGTCGAGGATGGCCGCGTCACCCTCGATGGCTGCGTACCCTGGTACTACCAGCGGGCAGCGGCGCAGTCCGCCGTCGCGAAGCTCGCGGGCGTCCGGGAGGTGCTGAACCTGCTTGCGGTGAAGCCGCCTGTGCGGTCGCGCGACGTGAAGGCGAAGGTGCTGGCGGCCTTGAAACGAACGGCCCGCGACCCCGACACGATCACCGTGCGGGTCGAGGGAGACACCGTGATCCTCGACGGATGCGTCGACCTGTGGCGGGAGCGGCAGCTCGCCGAGCGCGCCGCCTGGTCGATCCCGGGCGTCCATGCCGTCGACGACCGCCTCAAGCTCGCCTGGTGACGGAGCCGCCCGCTCCGGCACCCGTCGTTGCGGACGCTTCCAACCCCCGAAAATTTAAGCGCATGAGAGACGCCGAATGGCTGTCGAGGATCGGGGTCGGCGCATGGCCCGGCTCAAACCCGGACGTCCCCTGCCGCGCTGGCTGCAGGCCAAGCTGTCCAGGCGGCGCAAGGCAGCCGTCGACGGCGAAGGGCAGGGCCTGCCGGACGATCAGCCGCCGCATCGTCCGATGGACATCGCCGCGTTGCTCAGGATCGTCCGATCGGTGGCGGATGCGGGGTTCGGCTCGGGGCCGAGGTCCCTTGAGGCGCGCCTGTGCGACGGGTCGCAGGGCGCTGACACGATCGTGGCGGCCGCGACACCGGCTCGGGCAAGCGGGTGCCGCCGACAACGCGGTGAGGCTTGAGGTGGATCAAGGTCGCCGGGCACGAACGCGCGCCAGGATGCGGCCTCGGACCGGACGTCCGGCGCTCGGGAGGCGGAGATGAAGATTTCGAACGTGATCGTGTCGCTGGATCTCGGCGCGGCGGCGGCCGACCGGGTCCAGCTGGCCGCCAGTGTCGCCGAGCGCTTCGAGGCGACGCTGACCGGCGTCGCCGCGCGCCAGGTTCCCGCCCTCATCGCCGTCAACGACATCCGGGAGGCCGAACGCATCTACGAGATCGAGGACCGGCGTGCGCGGGAGCAGCTCGCCGAGGCCCGGGCCCTGTTCGAGCGCGCGGCCGACCGCGGCATCCAGACGGCCTGGCGTGCCGCGCTCAGCGAGCCCACAGCCTACCTCGTCGCCCAGGCGCGCGCCGCCGACGTGGTCGTCGTGGGTCGGCACGGACCGGCCGATGGCGATCCCGGCCTCCTGGCCGTCTCCGCCGGTGCGCTCCTGATGGAGGTCGGCCGACCGGTGATCGTCGCGCCGCCGGGCATCGAGCGCCTCGCCGCGCGCCGGGTCGTCGTGGCCTGGAAGGACACCCGCGAGGCGCGCCGGGCAGTTCAGGACGCCCTGCCGTTCCTGAGCCGGGCCGATGCGGTCCATGTCGTGGCGCTGGGTCCCGGCGCGCACGAGGAGGGGGCGGAGGACGTGGCGACCTACCTGGTCGGGCATGGCGCGAACGTGACCACCCATCTGCTGCCCAGCCCCGCGATCGGCGCGGGCGAGGAACTGCTGCGGTTCGCGCAACGCGAAGGCGCCGACCTCATCGTGATGGGTGCCTATGGGCACAGCCGGCTGCGCGAGTGGATCTTCGGCGGGGTCACCCGCGACATCCTGCAGGGGACCACCCTCTGCTGCCTGATGAGCCACTGATGCGCGCCACGGCTCCCTTCGCCACCGGGATCCTGCTCTCGGTATCCCTCGCCACCGGCGCGGCGACGGCCTGGGACCGGCAGGAGCAGCAGGGCGCGACCATCGCCCGGACCAACTGCGCCCGATGCCATGCCGTCGGGCGCACCGGGGCGAGCCCCTTGCGCGCGGCGCCGCCGTTCCGCGAGCTCCACACCCGGTACCCCGTCGAGGATCTCGGCGAGGCCCTGGCCGAAGGGATCCGCACGGGCCATCCGAGCATGCCGGAATTTCGCTTCGACGCGGACGAAGCCGAGGCCCTGATCGCCTACCTCAAGAGCCTGGAGCGCTGATCCGGGAGGGACCCCATGTTCCTGCGCTGCCTCCTCGTCCCAACGGCGCCCGGCATCGAGGCCACGCGGCGGCTCGACGCCACGCTCCGCCTCAGCCGCCGCCTGCACGCCCATATCGCGGTGGGCTTCATGGCCCCCGGGCCTCAGGAGGTCCTGGCCGGCATGGCGAGCCTGGTGCCGGTGGACGACACCACCATCGCGGCCATCGAGAAGGGGCTGCGCACGGCCGCCGAGGCCGGCAAGGCCGCCCTGCGGGCCTGGTGCACGCGGCAGGGCGTGCCGTTCATGCCGGCCGGCGCGCGCCTCGACGCCACCTTCGCGACCTGGGCCGAGCA
>NZ_JAIEOF010000115.1 GCF_019750675.1 Methylobacterium sp. | reverse complement strand
CAACTTGGTTTTGTTGGTGTTTCCCCTTCGATCTTGGTGAGGCGGTTACCGCGCCTCCAGGCTTCCCGAACATGCATTATCCGGTCTGACCGGCCGCCTTCTCCAGGCGGCGGGCCGCACTGGCGGTCGGCATCGGGGCCTTGACGCTGCGCTTCCTCGATCTCCGGTCCGGTGTTCATCGCCGTCGGCGTGGGATGGGTCGAGGTGCGATCGTGCAGACTGCTCTCCCTTCCCCCACGATAGACATGCGGACCACCGGCACGGTTCTCGAACGCCTGTTCGCTCGGGCCGGATCGCCCCGTACCCGATGCGGGAATCGACCGGCGGTGAGATCCGACGCGCCTCGTCATGTGTGGGCCCGATGCAACAGGACGCGGCATTCATGAGACGCGCGGCCGTGCCGCGCGGCGGACCCCGTTTGCCGGGGGAACTGTTTCCCACGACAATCCAACGCCTTGGGCCGACCTTCGGCGGGCTTTTTAGAAATCATATAAACTATTGAAAAACTTGCATAATTTCTGATTTTCTGGTTCCTGAACCCCATCGAGATCGAGCGATCAGACGATGATCCAGGGGTGATTGGAGCGGGGTTCATGCAGCCGACATTGATCGAGACGCTGCATCGAAGCGAAGGCATCCGGCTACGGCGCCTCCTTCTGCGCCTCCTCGGCAGCCCCGACGCCGCCGCCGACGCCCACCAGGAAACCTACCTGCGGATGCTCGGTGCCCTGTCGCGTTCCCAAGTCGAGCATCCCTCCGCGTTTCTCTTCCAGGTCGCCCGGAACGTCGCGCTGCGCATGCGGAACCGGCAGCGCTTCGAAGGCACGGTGTTCCAGGCCATGACCGACCTCGACCTTGCCGAGATCGCAGACGGATACGCCGTTCCGGAACGCCAGGTGATCGCGCGCCAGGAGCTCAGGCGGCTCGCGGCCTCCATCGACGAGTTGCCGCCCCGGTGCCGCGAGGTGTTCCTGCTCACCCGGTTCGAGGCTCTCTCGAACGGGGAGGCCGCCGCCCGCCTGGGCATCAGTCGCAACATGGTGGAAAAGCACCTCATCAAGGCGCTCCTGCACTGCCGCCGCCGCTGCCGCGATCTTCTCTGAGACGCCGACGTCAGGATCCTGGCGGCTCGTTGATCTGAGGGTGTAGGAGCGTCGTGGCCGAGCCGTCCGGGCTTGGAGCGATCCGGATGGGGCAGGGCTTTGGCCAGCGGCGACGAGACCGACGCGCGGGAGACCGAGGGCGAGGACCCGGTTCACGAGGCCGCCGCCGCCTGGGTCGCCCGCCTCTCCTCCCCCGATGCGACGGATCGGGACCGGGCCGCCTGCACGGCGTGGCGCGGCGCCGATCCCGCGCACGAAGCCGCTTATGCGGAGATGGATACCCTGTGGCGCAAGCTCGGGCAGGTGCCAGATCCCCGGCAGCGCCGCCGCACACCGAAGGGCCTCGCCGGTCTCGCCGTCCTCCTCGTCCTGGGCGGCGCCCTCGCCTTCCAGCTCGGCCTGATCGACCGCCTGCGATCCGACCTCTGGAGCGGTGTCGGCGACATCGTCCACGCCACCCTCGCGGATGGCAGCCGGATCGACCTCAACACCGACACGGCGGTCGCCCTGCATTTCAGCGCCGGTGAGCGCGCGGTCGAACTCCTGCGCGGAGAGGCCTACTTCGACGTGGCCCCCGATCCCGGCCGCCCCTTCGTCGTCCGTGGCGACGGGTTGAGCGTCCGCGCCGTCGGCACGCGCTTCTTCGTCCGCGCCGACGGCGCCGACAATCCCGTCGGGGTCGTCGAGGGGCGCGTCGAGGTCACGGGCGCGGGGCGGCCCCTGCGGGTCTCGGCGGGCGAGACGGTCCGGCGTGCGGAGGCCAAAGGTCTTTCCGTCGCGATGGCGAGCCTGGACCGGGAGACGGCCTGGCGCGAGGGACGCCTGCGCTTTTCCGGTGAACGGCTCTCCACCGTGCTGACGGAACTCAATCGCTTTCGCCACGGCCGCATCGTCCTTCTCGACGCGGCGGCCGGCGAGCGCCGCGTGACCGGCGCCTTCGACCCGCGCGACACGGACGAGGCCCTGGACGCGCTCGGGTCGACCCTGGGGGTCAGGATCACGCGCCTCTCGCCCCTCCTCGTCCTCGTCGGATCGCCGTTTCGCCGCTCGTGAAAAAAGTTCGATCCGGGACGTCAGGAATCCGGGACCTCGTTGATCTCAATCGGTGGGAGGCCGGTGCGCGCTGAGGGCGCCGCCCCCCCGCCGAGAGAGGGACGGGGCGAAGAATGACGACGCGCGGGCGTGGATTTGCAGGTGAGCGGCTGGCCGGCTTGGCCCTGGCCGGCGTGTCGATGCTGGTGACGATCCCGGCCTCCGTCCAGGGCCAGGTGATGCCGGGCCGCGAGAGCCCGAGCGACGCGGTGCTGGACGAACGGGAAGGCCGGGGCGCTCCGGGCAAGCGGAAGGCCCGCGCCCGGCCGGCGCGGGAGCGGACGGCCAGTATCCTCGCCCTCGCGCCGGCCGAGGACGCGAACCCGCGCGTCGCGGAGCGGGTCGCCCTGGCGATCCCGCACGGGCCCCTCGAGACGGCCCTGGTGGCCTTCACGGAACAGACCCGGATCAAGCTCGTCTACGCGACCGAGCTGACGGCGCGGCTGCGGACGGAGGGGATCGACGGGGCGTTCGAGCCCCTCGACGGGCTCGGCCGGCTTCTCGCCGGCACCGGCCTGACGTTCCGCGCGGTCGGCCCCTCCACCATCACGCTGGTCAATCCGCGCTACGTCCAGCTCGGCGGCGAGCCCGCCGACGCGGTGGCCCTGGAGGAACTCCACGTCGCCGGCTCCGCCCAGGCCCCCGGAATCGTCGCGGGGCTGCCGCCGCGCTCCGGTACGGTCGGCCAGCCACCCGTCCCCTATGCGGGCGGCCAGGTCGCCACGGGCACCCGGGTCGGGCTTCTGGGCAACCGCTCCGTTCTGAAGACGCCCTTCAACGTCACGGGCTACACGGAGAAACTGATCAACGATCAGGAGGCGCGCTCCGTCGGCGACGTGGTGCTGAACAACCCGTCCGTGCGCAGCGACGCGCCGCCCTACAGCGAGCGCGACTCGTACTTCATCCGCGGTTTCTCGGTGACCAACCTCGACACCGCCTTCGACGGCCTGTTCTACATCGCCAATCCGCGCCGCAGCTTCACCGAGGGGCTGGAGCGCGTCGAGGTCCTGCTGGGGCCGACGGCGCTGCTGAGCGGCGGCACCGGCCGCGTCGGCGGCACCATCAACCTCGTGCCCAAGCGCGCCTACGACGAGCCGCTCACGCGGGTCACCACGAGCTACTTCAGCGACGCGCAGTTCGGGACGCATCTCGATGTAGGGCGCCGCTTCGGCACCTTCAAGGAATGGGGCGTGCGCTTCAACGGCGCCTACCGGAACGGCGACACGCCGCTCGACAAGAACGCCATCGAGGTCGGCGTCGCGGCCCTCGGCATCGACTACCGCAACGACCGGTTCCGCGCCTCGTTCGACTTCAACCACTCGACGCAGAACATCACCGCGCCGACCTCGCTGTTCAACGCGGTGGCGCCCGGCATCCCGGTGCCGCGGGCCCCGAACGCCCGGCGCAACACGTCGAACGCCTTCGAGTACAACGACAGCCGCTACAACATGGCCGCCGGCCGGGTCGAGTACGACGTGCTGCCCGAGACGACGCTCTACGCGGCCGGCGGCCTCAGCCGCTACAACGAGGACTTCCTGACCTCGAACTACCGTGTCCTCAACACCTCCGGACTGGCCACGAACGCGCTCGCGATCCAGCCCCTGGAACTCCAGGGCTTCACGGGCGAGGTCGGCATGCGGACGAACTTCCAGACCGGCTTCGTCGGCCATCAGTTCACCGTGGCGGCCGTCGAGGCGGTCAACAAGAACTACTCGCGCGGCTTCCTGCCCTTCGCCCTGCCGACCTACACGACCAACATCTACAACCCCGTCGATCTGCCGTTCGGCGCCCTCCCCACGGGCCTGTTCCCCCGCTCCGAGCAGCAGCCGCTCTTCACGGAACTCTCCGCGCGCAGCGTCGCCATCGCTGATACCCTATCGCTCGGCGAGGACCGCTTCCTGCTCACCCTCGGCGGGCGCTTCCAGGACATCGACCTGAAGAGCTACGTCACCCGCCCGGGGCCGACGCAGGGCAACCCGGCCACGAGCTACCAGGAGGGCCGCTTCAGCCCGGCCATCGCCCTGGTGATGCGCCCCTTCGAGAACCTCGCCTTCTACGGCAACTACATTGAATCCCTCGATGCGGGACCGTCCGCGCCGGCGACGGCGATCAATTCCAGCGATGTCTTCGCCCCCGTGGTGAGCCGGCAGAAGGAGGTCGGCGCCAAGGTCGATTTCGGAACGGTCTCGCTCACGACCTCGCTGTTCGAGATCGAGCAGCCGAGCGCCTTCACGGACCCCGCCACGCGGCGGTTTTCCGTCAGCGGCCTTCAGCGCAATCGCGGCATCGAGTTCAACGTTTTCGGCGAAGTCATCCCGGGGGTGCGGCTGCTCGGCGGCCTCACCCTCATCGACGCGAAACTCGTCAACACGGTGGGCCGCCAGTTCGACGGCAAGGCCGCCCCCGGCGTCCCCGACGTGGCCTTCAACCTCTACGGCGAGGTCGACCTGCCGCCGTGGCTCGCCCCCGGCCTGACCCTGACCGGGCGGGCGATCTACACGAGCCGCATGTTCTACGATCAGGCCAACACGCAGTCGGTGCCGGACTGGACTCGCTTCGACGCGGGCCTGCGCTACACCTTCGAGGGCGTGAACGGGAAGCCCGTGGTCATGCGCGCCACGGTCCAGAACATCCTCGACGATTCGTACTGGGCCTCCGCCGCCCGGGGCTTCCTCGCGGTGGGAGCACCCCGGACCGTCATCCTCTCCGCGACGGTCGATTTCTGACGTGCGGCGGTCGAGAGCCATCCGGATGCGGAGCGCCGACGCGTCGGCCCCGCGGGCGGTCGCGGCGGGGCCGGCGGCATGACCGGCGGTTTCCGGCAATCCATGGCCTGGCTGCACACCTGGTCCGGCCTCGTCGTCGGTTGGGTGCTGCTGGCGATCTTCGTCACCGGCACCGCGAGCTATTACCGGACCGATATATCACGTTGGATGCGGCCCGAGCTCCCCCTCGCCGCTCCCTTGAGCGGGCCGGACCTCGCCGCCGCCACGGAGCGGGCGGTCGCCTACCTCGCCGTGCATGCGCCGAAGGCCCGGACCTGGTTCATCGGCTTGCCGCAGCCCGAGAAGCCGGTGCTCGACCTGTTCTGGCGCAACCGGCCGGGGGAGCCGCCCGGCCACGTCCACCTCGATCCCGCCACCGGAGCCGAGGCCGCCGTGCGCGACACCGAGGGCGGCGATTTCCTCTACCGGTTCCACTTCGAACTACACATGGCGCCCTTCTGGGGCCGCTGGGTCGTCGGGATCTGCGCGATGATCATGCTGGTCGCGCTGATCTCCGGTGTCGTCACGCACCGGCGCATCCTCGCGGACATCTTCACCTTTCGCCGGGACAAGGCGCCGCGCCGGAGCTTCCTCGACGCGCACAATGTCGGCGGCGTTCTGGCGCTGCCGTTCCACCTCATGATCACCTATACGGGCATCGTCACCCTGGCGACGTTCTACATGCCGTGGGGCGTGACGGCCGCCTATCGGGGGAACGCGCCGGCCTTTTTCGCCGATGCCGCCTGGATCACGACACCGCGCCCGCCGGCGAACCGGCCCGCCGCCCTCGCCCCGGTCGGTCCGTTGATCGAACGGGCGGTCGCGATGGTCCCGCAGCCCCTGGAGCGCCTCACCATCGCGAACCAGGGCGATGCCCGCGCGACCGTCGTGGCGGTGTTCGCGGAGCCGCGCGGGATCGCCCGCGACCATCCGCAGATCGCCTTCGACGGCGTGAGCGGCGCGATGCTGGAAGCGCGGGGCCTCGACCTCAGGCCCGCCGCCAAGACCTTCACCACGATGACAGGCCTGCACGAGGCGCACTTCGCCGGCGGGGGCTTGCGCCTGCTGTTCTTCCTCTGCGGCCTGATGGGCTGCGCCACCGTGGCGACCGGGATCATCCTGTGGTCCATCGCCCGCCTGCCCCGGGCGGGGGAGCGGCTCTTCCTCGGCCTTCGCCTGGTCCAGGCCCTCAACGTGGGCGCCGTTGCGGGACTTCCGGCGGCGGTGGCCGTCTACTTCCTCGCCAACCGCCTGCTGCCGATCGGCCTCGCCGGTCGCGCCGAGTGGGAGATCCGCGCCTTCTTCGCGGCCTGGATCCTCGCCGCGCTGGTGCCCCTGGTCCGTCCGTATCGCGCCGCGTGGAGCGAGGGGCTCGCGGCCGTGGCGCTGCTCTGCCTCGCCGTCGTGGCGGCCGACATCCTCACCCTGCCGCAGCATGGCCTGCGCCGCCCCGGGGGCGATCCGCTCTTCGTCCGGTTCGACGGCGCGATGCTCCTGCTGGCGTTCCTCTTCGCCTACGCGTCCCGGCGGGTCGTCCACTACGAGGCGCCACGGCGGCGCGGCGCGCGGTCGACGATCCCTTCGCCCGCGGCAGCGCCAGCCCCTCCGGTCGGCCGGTGAACGGCGCCGACGACATCGCGGGGCTCAAGGAGAAGGTTGCGCTCGGCATCCATTTCAATCGTTACAATCAAGAATAATTCCAATACAAAACAATATATATGACCAAGACAGAATTTATTGTTGACTCGATCACTGATTATCGGCGAAATAAGTCACGTTTATATCCGATGTGCGGAACGTTCTTGTTTGAATCATCGTTGCCAGCGCACGTGAAGAGAGCCTGATCCGAGATGTCTGGCCGATCTCCGGATGGTTGATCGGTGCTCGTCCAATGACTGTACGCAG
The DNA here is from genome assembly GCF_019750675.1 of Methylobacterium sp. Classification (GTDB taxonomy): domain Bacteria; phylum Pseudomonadota; class Alphaproteobacteria; order Rhizobiales; family Beijerinckiaceae; genus Methylobacterium. The sequence goes on along the minus strand of NZ_JAIEOF010000115.1, from coordinate 8,159 downwards.
CGGCCACCACCCCTGTGCTGGCCTGACCCGCGGAATGGTCTTCCCCCAGGGCTCGAACGAGGTCCGGTCGTCATGCCACCATCGTCTCAGGCCGTCGCGGAGGCGGCGGCGTTCCGCAGCTTCGCCAACGGCTACCTGCGCGAGATCGACCCCGGTATCCCGGTTCGCCACACGCTTCCGGACGGGCCGCCGGCGGCGTGCGTGGAATGGGCCCTGCGCAGCCGCCGCCTCACCATCCGCGCCGAGATCCGCGCGCCGTCGCTGTGCGGAGCCCAAGGCTTCGGACGCCTCTGGACCCGTCATCTCCACGAGCCGCGCTGGCGCACCGTTCCGCCCATGAGCGCGCTGCAGGAACTCCTCGGCGAGGCCTATGCCCGCGTCGGGGCCGGGGAGGCCGCACGCCTGCACGAACTCGAACTCCTCGCGCGCATCCTCGACAGCTATCGCGAGACGGCCCGCCAGCTCGACCTCGCCCTGCGCAAGCCGAACGCGGACACGAGTTTCATCGGCGCCGAGCGCGCCCTCGTGTTCGGTCACTGGCTGCACCCGACGCCCAAGAGCCGGCAGGGCCTCTCGACCTGGCAGGCGCGGGTGTACGGACCCGAGGAGGCGGGCGCGTTCCAACTGGCGGTCTTTGCCGTGGAGGCCGGGCGGGTCCGTCAAGATTCGGCCGGACCGCGTTCCGCGCCCGAGATCGCCCGCGACCTCCTCGGCGCCGATGCCGGACGGCTGCCCCTGCGCGCCGGGGAACTCGCGCTGCCCATGCATCCGCTCCAGGCCGACGCGCTGATGCTGGAGCCGCACGTCGCCGCGCTGATGGAGGCCGGCCTCGTCCGGCGCCTCGGCGCCTTCGGTCCCCGCTACACCGCCACCGCGTCGCTGCGGACGGTCTACGCGCCGGACAGCCCCTGGATGGCGAAGTTCTCGCTGCCCGTCACCCTGACCAACGCCCTGCGGGTGAACCGCTTCGCCGAACTCGAGGCCGGTGTCGCCATGGCGCGGCTGATGGCCCGGAACGGCTTCCATGCCCAGCATCCTGCGTTCCGGATCGTGTCGGACCCGGCGTATCTCACCCTGCACTGTCCCGGCCGCGCCGAGAGCGGGTTCGAGACGGTGCTGCGCGAGAACCCGTTTCGCGGCGGCGCCGAGCGGGGCATCGCGACCCTGGCGGCGCTCACCGCCGAGCCCCTGCCCGGCCATCCCTCGCGCCTGGAAGCGATCCTGCGCCGTCTCGCCCCCGGCGGCGGGAACGAACGGTTGGGCGCCGCACGCACCTGGTTCGGGCTCTACCTCGACTGCATGCTGGAACCGCTCGTCGCCCTCTACGACGGCCACGGGATCGCCCTCGAGGCGCACCAGCAGAACGCCCTCCTCGACGTCGCCGCCGGCTGGCCGCGCCGGGGGTACTACCGCGACAATCAGGGCTTCTACCTGTCCGAGGCCGCGCGGCCCCGGCTCCTGCGCCAGGCGCCCGAGACGGCGGCCATTCCGGGCCTCTACTTTCCGGAGGCGGAGATCGACCGGCGCCTCGCCTACTACCTCGTGGTCAACCAGATCTTCTCCGTGATCGCCCGGATGGGGCAGGACGGCGTTCTGCCCGAGGCCGTCCTCCTCGACGACCTCGCCCGCCGCCTGGAGGCGATGGCGCGCCGGCTGACCGGCGCCGGCCGCGCCTTCGTCCGCGGGGTGCTGGAGGGGCCCACGCTCTGCACCAAGGCCAACCTGCGCGTCCGCCTCGCGGATCGGGACGAGCTCGCCTCCGGCGACGGGGTGGGAAACTACATGGACATGCCGAACCCGCTCCACGCGCTGGCGGCGGCTCGCAGCGAGGCCGGCCGTGCCCTTGCCTCTTGAGAACCCCGACCACCCGGAGGAGCGCGTCCTGCGGCAGCTCGCCGAAGCCGTCCTGTTCGAGGGACTCGCCGAACCCGACCCGGCGGAGACCGAAGGGCATCTCGCGTGGCGGGTCGGCGCCCTTCGCCTGCGGGCCGTCGGCACCCTCGGGCCGTTCGGCCGTCCGCGCCTCGCGCCCGGCACCATCGCGATGGCGGGGCCGGACGGGGCTTGGCGTGCCGGAGACATCCCCACCCTGGTCGCGGCTCTACCCGGCGGACGGGCGCCCCGCGACCGGCTGCTGGCGGAACTCCGGCAGACCGTCGACCTCTGCGGCTGGAACGCGCGAAACCTTCCCGATTGCGACCGCCGCGCCCTCCCCTTCGCGGCCCTCGACGCGGCCCTCCGGGAAGGCCACCCCTACCACCCGTGCTTCAAGGCGCGCACCGGCTTCACCCTCGCGGATCACCGCCGCTTCGGGCCGGAATGCGCCGCGCCGTTCCGCCTCTCCTGGCTCGCCATCCGCCGGGATGCCATCGCCCTGTCCCTGCCGGGTGGGGAGGCGGCGTTCTGGCAGGCGGAGCTCGGCGCGGCGTGGGCGGTTCTGAAGCGCCGCCTGCATGCGGCCTGGCATTCCTTCGAGACCCACGCCCTCCTGCCCGTCCATCCCTGGCAGTTGCGGCGGCTCGAAGCGGGTCCGCTCGGGCCCTGGCTCGCCGATGGGCGCGCCGTGGCGCTCGGACCCGCCGGCGCGCGCTACCGCGCCAGCCAGTCCCTGCGCACGCTGCACAATCTCGACGACCCGCGCGGCGCCAGCGTGAAGCTCGCCCTCGACGTCGTCGCCACGTCGAGCCGACGCATCCTCGATCCGCACTTCGTCCTGACGGCGCCTGCCCTGTCCGACTGGCTGGCGGGGATCGTCGCGGGCGATCCGCTCCTGTGCGGACGCCATCGGCTGGACGTCCTGCGCGAATATGCGGCCGTCCTCGCCGACCGGGACGGATCTCTCCGGGGCCGGCTCGGCGCCATCTGGCGCGAAAGCCCGACCCTCGCCGGCGGCGAGGCGGCCGTGCCCTTCAACGCCCTGATGCTGTGCGAGGGCGACGGCACCGCCTTCGTGGCCCCCTGGCTGGCACGCTACGGGCTGGCGCCCTGGCTCGACCGCCTCGTCGAGGTCGCGCTGATGCCGGTCTGGCACCTCCTCGTCGCCCACGGCGTCGCCCTGGAGGCGCACGGGCAGAACCTGATCCTGGTCCACCGCGACGGCTGGCCGGAGCGGGTGATCCTGCGCGACTTCCACGAGAGCGCGGAATACGGCGCCGACTTCGTGGCGGATCCCGGACGTGTGCCGGATTTCGGCGCCATCGACCCGGCCCATGCGGGCCCGGCGGACGATCGCTTCCACGCCATGCGCTCGGCCGCAATCCTGGCCGAACTCGTCACCGACAGCCTGTTCGTCTTCAACCTCTGCGAGGTCACCCACCTGCTCGGCCGCCTGCACGGCCTGGACGAGGCGGCCTTCTGGCGCGGCCTCGGACATCGGCTGCGGCGGCACGCGGCCGAGCACGGCCTGCAGGACCGCTTCGCGCGCCTGCGCATTGACGGACCGCGCCTGACGGTCGAGCCGCTCCTGGCGCGAAAGCTCGGGCTCGCGGCGAAGCCAGGCCGTCCCGTGCCCAACGCGCTGTTTCCCTCTCCCCAACCGTCCTCCGGAGACGCCATGATCGAGATCGACGGACGTACGATCGATGCGGACACCATGGAGGCCGGCATCCGCCGCGTCGCGACGCGCGCCCGGCTTGCCGGCGGGAGCGGCGAGCGCGTGGCCGTGCGCCTGCGCGACACCGCCGAATGCCTGGCCTTCATCCTGGCCGCGCGCCGGCTCGGCGCATCGCTCCTGCCCATCCATCCCGCCGTGCCGGATAACGGCGCGCGGCGGCTCGCCGAACGGGCCGGCTGTCACCGGATCTTCCTCGACGGTCTGGACGGCGAGGCGATCGCGGACGCTCCGCCCCCGGTTCCGGGCGAAGGCCAGCTCCTCCAGATGAGTTCCGGCACCACGGGCGAGCCCAAATGCGTCGCACGGGCCTGGAGCGCCGTGGAGCGCGAGGTCGACGCCTACGTCACGGCCTTCGTCGCGTCGGAGGGGATGACGCCCGTCATCGCCTGTCCGATCACCCATTCCTACGGCCTGATCTGCGGGGTCTTCGTCGGCCTGCGGCGCGGCCGCGTGCCCGTGCTGCTCGACACGAGCAACCCGCGATACCTCTTGCGGCGCCTGCGCGAGATCGACCGCCCGCTGCTCTACACCGCGCCGGCCCTCCTGCACACGCTGGTGCGACTCCTCCCGGAGACCGAGCGCATCCACGCGGCCATGACGTCGGGCACGCTCCTGCCCGCGCCCTGGTTCGACGCCATCCGGGCCCGGGTCGATCATCTCTTCCAGCAATACGGCTGCTCGGAAGCCGGCTGCGTCGCCGTCAATCCGGACCTGCGCCAGCCCAACGCGATCGGGTTCCCCCTGCCCCATCACCGCGTCGGCGCGGGCGTGAGCGCGGACCACCCGGCGGAGATCGTGGCGGAGACCGAGGGCGGCCCCGTCCGCACCGCCGATCTCGGCTATCGGCGGCCCGACGGCATGCTGATCTTCGTGTCGCGCCTCGACGACACGATCAACGTGTCGGGGCTCAACGTCTATCCCGGCGAGGTCGAGGACGTGGTGATGGCCATGCCGGGCATCACCGACGCCGTGGCCTTCGCCCGTCTCGATCCGTTCGCGGGCGAGCGGGTGGCGCTGCTGTTCAGCGCCGAGGCGCCGGTGCCGCCCCGCATCCTCCAGGATTGGTGCCGGCGCTGGCTCGCCGGTCACCAGGTGCCCGGCGAGGCGGTGCAGGTCGCGGCGATCCCGCGTCAGGCCAGCGGAAAGATCTCCCGCCGCGCTGTAGCCGAGCACCATCGAAGCGGCACCCTCGCGGGAGCCGAGGCATGATCCCCCCGGGCATCATCGACCGCGACAGCGTCGTCGCGGCCATCGGCACCGTCCTGCGCGAGGAGCTGGCCCACCCCCACCTCGACGGCTTCGGTCCGGAGGCGCGCCTGAACGAGGACCTCTACCTCGACTCCGTTCAGCTCCTGCAGCTCATCCTCGCCCTGGAGATGAACCTCGGCCTTTGCATTCCCGAGGAGGCGCTGGGACGCGCGGCCATCGTCACCGTCGCGGATCTCGCGGAACGCCTCGCCCCCGCGGATCGGGCGCCACAGCCTCTGACGCCGGCGGCGCAGCCCGAAATGCCCGCGCCCGCATCCGCGGGCGTCCACGGCGAGATGCCCTACGACCTCAAGATCCACTGCTTCGTCAGCTGCCTGTGCGACGGGCTGAAGCCGCGCGGCATCGACCACCGGCCGTTCTATGCCCTGATCTGGGATGCCGAATTCGCCATCACCGAGGATTTCCGGCTCGCCTACCATTCCGAGGCCATGGACCACGAGTCCTTCCGGCACTGGTTCGAGCGCCTCTACGGCGTCCCGCTCCTCGGCTGGTACGACCATGCGGCCGACAAGGACGCGAACGTCGCCACCCTGCTGGGTCTCCTCGCGGCGCGCGCGCCGGACGAGCGCATCATGGTGATGCTGGACATGTTCCATCTCCCGGAGCGGGAGAACAAGTTCAACCAGAACCCCTTCCCCCACTACCTGCTGGTGTCGCTGACGGAGGACCCCGAGACCTGGCAGGTGCGCGATCCCGACTTTCGCTGGGAGGGCCGAATCGCCCGCGACCGGCTGCTCGGAGCCATCCGTCAGCCGAGCGTCGCCGGGGGCTACCGGTTCGATCCCTCTCGCGCCCATCCGCCGGCGGATGTCGACCTGGCGGCCTTCTTCGCCGCCTGTTTCCGCCCCGAGGCCAATCCGCTGATCGATGCGGTGCGCGTCATCGTCTCGGCGCACGCGGAGGGCCGCGGCGGCCTCCGGCTCGCCGAGATCGGCGTGGCCTTACGCGAACTGCCCGTCATCACCATCCGCAAATGGGCCTATGAGCATGGCTTCGCCTTCTTCTGGCGCGCCCTGCACTGGCCGGACGCCGAGTTCCAGCGCATCTGCGACGCGATCGAGGCCCTGGTGAACGGCCTGACCGCGCTGCACTACGCCGTCCTCAAGCTCGCCCGGACCGAGGACGTGACCCTCGTGGCTCCGGTCGTCGCCCGCCTCGATGCCCTCGACGACGCCGAATTCGCGATCAAGCGCCGTCTCGCGGCGGCGTTCGATGCCTGGCGGGCGGCGAGCCCCGCCCTCCGGGGCGCGAGCCCCGCCCGCGAGAGGCTCGACGCATGAGACTGTCCCTCTGCACCATCAGCTTTCGCCATCACCTGCTGTCGATCGGCGAGATCGCCCGCTTCGCGCGCGGCAGCGGGTTCGACGGCATCGAACTCTGGGGCGTCCACGCGCGCAATCTGGGGCCGGGCGACCACGGGGCCTGGCTCGCCGATCACGGTCTGCGCGTGCCCATGCTGAGCGACTACCTGCCCCTCGACGCGCCGCCCGAGATCCTGGCGCGCAGCCTCGCCGACCTGTGCCGGCTGGCGGAGATCTGGCGGGCTCCACGCCTGCGCACCTTCGCCGGGACCAAGGCCAGCGCGGACGCCTCGCCCGAGGAGCGGGCTCACGTCACGCGCCGCCTGCGCGGCGCGGCCGATACCCTGTCGGATCACGGGTTGCGGCTCCTCGTGGAGACCCACCCCGGCACACTGGCCGATACGACGGAATCCCTCGAGCGTCTGCTGGACGAGGTCGACCACCCGGCCCTCAAGGTCAACTTCGACATCCTCCACGTCTGGGAAGGTGGCGACGACCCCTGCGCGGCCCATGACCGGCTGGCGGCATGGATCGACTACTATCATCTCAAGAACGTCCGCGCCCGCGCCGATCTCGCGGTGTTCGAGCCCGCCAACGTCTACGCCGCCTCAGGACGGCGCGACGGCATGACGGGCCTGTTCGACGGCGTCCTGGATTACGAGGCGTTCCTCGCGACCCTCCACCCGGAGGCCGAAGCCTCCCTCGAATGGTTCGGCGGATCCTGCTTCTCCGTCCTGCCCGAGGACCTGCTGAAGGTCCGGCGCACCACCGCCCGGCGCCGCAACGAGCTGGCCTTCCACCTCGACGTGGCCGGCTGAGCGCCCTCGGGCCGAGGCCGTCCCCGCGCGGGACGATCCCATCCGCCGATCCCCATGCTCGACACCGAAAGGACCTCCCCATGCCCGAGAGCCGTGCCGTCGTCCGGACGCCCCATGCGAGCCGCTACCTCCAGCAACTCTGCCGGCACTGGTCGCACAGGTTCGAGACCGAGTTCAGCGCGAGCCTGGCACGGATCGCGCTCCCTCTTGGTGAGACGCGGCTCCGCGCCGATGCCGAGACCCTGACCATCGATCTGGCGGCCGAGGACGCGACGCGACTTCCCGACCTGCGCGACGTCGTCGTGCGCCACGTCGAGCGCTTCGCGTTTCGCGAGACGCTGCGGTTCGATTGGTCGTGATGCCGCTGGCCTACGATCTGGCCGCCCGCACGGATCGTGCTCGAACCGGAATGGAGTGGGAATGAAGGATCACGATATCGGAACGGCGCTCGGCATCCGGGCCATGCGCGAGGCGGACGCGCCGGACATCTTCGCGATCTACAACCAGCCGTCCTTCCGGTTCGGCACGCTCGCGCTGCCTTACGAATCCTTCGAGACCGTCAGGAAGTGGGCGGAGCCCCGCGGGCCGCGAGACCTGCATCTCGTGGCGGACCTGGACGGCCGCGTCGTCGGCGCTGCGGCGCTGCGGCCCTTCTACGGACGCCGTGCCCACGCGGCCGAGTTCTGGATCGCCGTGCACGATGCGTTCGCCGGCAACGGCATCGGCTCGCGCCTGCTCGCGGCGATGATCGACACGTGCGAGAAGTGGCTCAACGTGACCCGGATCGAGATGACGGTGTTCACCGACAACGCGCGTGCCATCGCCCTTTACGAGAAGTTCGGCTTCGCGATCGAGGGCACGCACCGGTCCGCCAGCTTCCGCGACGGCAAGTTCGTCGATGCCCACTGCATGGCTCGCTTGAGCGAGCCGCCGTCGGCGTTGTAACGAACGGTCGAACCCGTGGGCATCGCACCGGTTGGCCCCATGCTTTCGAACTGGAACCGCCGATGAGCCGCCCGTCCCGCGCAGCCCTGCTGATGCTGACCCTGCCGATGCTGACCCTGCCGATGCTGACCCTGCCGATGCTGACCCTGCCGATGCTGTCGGCGATGCCGGCAGCGGCTCAGAGTCCCGCCAAGGATTACCTGTTTCAGGAGC
>NZ_JAIEOF010000083.1 GCF_019750675.1 Methylobacterium sp. | reverse complement strand
ACCGAGGAGAAAAGCTTCCTGGCCGGCGTCGCCTTCCACGTCTTCTGATCTCAGGGCCGGCCTCCAGCGCCGCGCCGCCGGGGCCGCATCGCACTCCGGCCGCGCGCTTCACGGTGCGACCGACGGCACGGTCCACGGACGCCCCGATGGCCGGTCCGGACCCAAGGCATAAGGGAATGAGCGAGGGCATGACGGACAGCATGGTCGAGACCCGCGCGCCGAAACGTCTCTGGATCCGGAACCCGCTGGCGATCCTGGCCGAGGATTCCGCCGGCGGCATCGTCGTCGAGGGCACCCGCATCGTCGAGCGGGTGCGGGCGGGCGCCGCGCCCGCCGCCCCCGTGGACGAGACCTTCGAGGCCGCGCGCCACGTGGTCATCCCGGGCCTCGTCAACACCCACCACCACTTCTTCCAGACGCTGACCCGCGCCCATCCGGTGGCGATCAACAAGCCGCTCTTTCCCTGGCTGAAGGCGCTCTACACCGTCTGGGACCGGATCACCCCCGAGGCGTTCCGGCTGGCGACGCGCCTCGCCTACACCGAACTGCTGCTCTCCGGCTGCACCACGGCGGGCGATCACCACTATCTCTTTCCCAAAGGGCTCGAATCCTCCGTCGACATCCAGGTGGAGGAGGCTCGCGCGCTGGGCATCCGCGCTTTCGTCACCCGCGGCTCCATGAGTCTGTCGGAGCGCGACGGCGGCCTGCCCCCCGAATGCCTCACCCAGGACGACGACACGATCCTGGCCGACAGCGAGCGCGTGCTGCGCTTGTTCCACGACCCCAGGCCCGGCGCGATGGTGCAGATCGGGCTTGCGCCCTGCTCGCCCTTCAACGTGACGAAGCGGCTGATGCGCGAGAGCGCGGCCCTGGCGGACGTCCACGATTGCCGCCTGCACACCCATCTCGGCGAGACGCTGGACGAGGACCGCTACTGCATCGAAATGTTCGGCCAGCGCCCGCTGGACTACCTCGAGGAGGTGGGCTGGCTGGGGCGGCGCACTTGGCTCGCCCACGGCATCCACTTCAACGATGCCGAGGTGGCGCGCCTGGGGGCTGCCGGCGTCGGCGTGTGCCACTGCCCGACCTCGAACATGACCCTGGCCTCCGGCCAGTGCCGGACCTGCGAATTGGAGGCGGCGGGCAGCCCCGTCGGCCTCGGGGTCGACGGCTCGGCCTCCAACGACAACTCGAACCTGATGGAGGGCGTGCGCCACGCCCTGATGATCAACCGCCTGACCTACGGCGCCGAGGCCGTGACCCATCTCGACGCCCTGCGCTGGGCCACCGAAGGCTCCGCCGCCTGCCTGGGGCGCAGCGACATCGGCCGCATCGCGGAGGGCCGGGAGGCGGACCTGGCGCTGTTCACCCTCGACGAGCTGCGCTTCTCCGGCGCGCACGATCCGCTCGCCGCCCTGGTGCTCTGCGGCGCCCACCGGGCGGACCGGGTGATGGTGGCGGGGGCCTGGCGGGTGGTCGACGGCCAGCCCCTCGGGGTCGAGACGGGCCAGCTGCGCGAGGCCCATACCCGCCTCGCCCGCACCCTGTTCGGGACGCTCTAGGATGACGCCGGCCGCGCCCCCGGCCCGGACGGAGGGGCCGACGCCCCTGTTCGGCGCCTACGGCATCGTCAAGCGCTTCGGCGATTTCACGGCCAATGACGGGGTCGATCTCGAGATCCGGGCCGGCGAGATCCACGCCCTGCTGGGCGAGAACGGGGCCGGCAAGTCGACCCTGATGAAGATCCTCTACGGGCTCCTCGAGCCCACCGAGGGGGTCGTCACCCATCGCGGCGACGTGGTGCGCCTGGCCAACCCGGAGGCCGCGCGGGCGCTCGGCATCGGCATGGTGTTCCAGCACTTCTCGCTCTGCGAGAACCTCACGGTGGCGGAGAACATCGCGCTCGTGATGCCCAAGGGGCTGAACGGGCGGACCCTGAAGGAGCGGATCGGCGCGGTCGGCGCCGCCTATGGCCTGCATCTCGACCCCGACCGCCCGGTCTGGTCGCTCTCGGCGGGCGAGCGCCAGCGCATCGAGATCATCCGCTGCCTGCTGCAGGACCCCAGGCTCGTGATCCTCGACGAGCCGACCTCGGTGCTGACGCCGGGCGAGGCGGAACTGCTGTTCACGGTGCTGGAGCGCCTGCGCGACGAGGGCCGGGCGCTCCTCTACATCTCCCACCGCCTCGACGAGGTGCGCCGGCTCTGCGCGCGTGCCACCATCCTGCGCGGCGGCCGGGTGGTGGGGGCCTGCGACCCGCGCGCCGAGACCGCCCGGTCCCTCGCCGCCATGATGGTGGGGGTTCAGGTCGGCGAGGTGAAGCCGCCCTCCGGCGTGCCGGCGGGTCCCGAGCGCCTGGTCCTGTCCGGGCTCGCCCTCCCCGCCCCCGGCCTGCACGGCACCGCCCTCGACGGCGTCTCGCTCAGCGTACGCGGCGGCGAGATCGTGGGCATCGCGGGCATCGCCGGCAACGGTCAGGCGGAGCTGTTCGACGCCCTCTCGGGCGAGGCCCTGGCGCCCGAGCCCGGGATGGTGCGGTTCGACCGGGTCGATTCGGGCCGCCTCGGCATCACCGCGCGCCGCCGCAACGGGGCCGCCTTCGTGCCGGAGGAGCGCAACGGCCACGGCGCCGCCCCGGCCCTGAGCCTGTCCGACAACGCCATCCTGTCGCGCCACGCCACGGCGGGCCTGAGCCGCTTCGGCGTCCTGCGCCGCGCCGCCGCGAAGGCCCTCGCGAGGGCCGTGATCGACGCCTTCGACGTGCGCAAGGCGGGGCCGGACCCCGCCGCCGGCACCCTCTCGGGGGGCAACCTGCAGAAATACCTGATGGGCCGCGAGATCCTGGCCGAGCCCGGCATCCTCGTCGTCAACCAGCCGACCTGGGGCGTCGACGCGCTCGCCGCCGCCCATATCCGGCAGGCCCTCCTCGACCTGGCGGCACGCGGCGCCGCCGTCCTGGTGATCAGCCAGGACCTCGACGAATTGTTCGCGATCGCCGGGCGCATCGCCGTGCTGCACGACGGCACCCTGTCGCCGGCCGTGCCGGCGGCCGACACCACCCGCGAGACCCTGGGCCTGCTCATGGGCGGGGCGGCGCCACCCGTGGCGGTCACCCCGGACCTGACGCGGGAAAATCTCGCCCGGGAGTCGGCCCATGCGCATTGACCTGACGCCGCGCGCCGACCGCTCGGCCCTGACGGACGCCCTCGCGCCGGTTCTCGCCTTCCTCGCCGCCCTGGTGATCGGGGGTTTCGTGGTGGCCGCCATGGGCCGCTCGCCGGCCGCCGCCTTCGTCACCTACTTCGTGGCCCCTTTGAGCGAAGTCTGGTCGCTCCAGGAGGTGGCCCTGAAGGCGGCTCCGCTGGCCCTCATCGCTACCGGCCTCGCCTTCTGCTTTCGCGCCAACGTCTGGAATATCGGCGCGGAGGGCCAGTTCGTGGTCGGCGGTTTGTTCGGCGGCTGGATCGGCGTCGCCAGCCACGGCGCCACCGGCAACACGCTCTGGGTGCTGCCCCTGATGCTCGCCGTCGGCGCGTGCGCCGGCATGCTCTACGCGCTGATTCCCGCCTTGCTGAAGGTCCGCCTCGGGGTCTCGGAGATCCTCACCAGCCTGATGCTGGTCTACGTCGCCGAACTGCTCCTCGACTACATGGCGCGGGGCCCGTTGCGCGATCCGGCGGGCTTCAACTTCCCCCAGAGCGTCACCTTCGATGACGCCGCCCGCCTGCCCTACCTGATGGAGGGCGACACCCTGCATGCGGGCGTCGCCATCGCGCTCGCCGCCATCGTGGTCGCCACCCTGGTGCTGGCCCGCACCCTGTTCGGCTTCACCGTGCGGGTGGTGGGCGCCAGCCCCCGGGCGGCGCGCTTCGCCGGCTTCAGCGACGCCCGCCTGACGCTGGCGGTCTTCGCGGTCTCCGGGGGCGCGGCGGGTCTTGCCGGGATCAGTGAGGTGGCGGGCAAGATCGGCCAGCTCCAGCCCTCGATCTCGCCGGGCTACGGCTTCACCGCGATCATCGTGGCCTTCCTGGGCCGGCTCTCGCCGGTTGGGATCCTGGTGGCGGCCCTCGTCATCGCCCTCACCACCATCGGCGGCGAGGGCGCGCAGATCGACCTGAAGCTGCCCCTCGACCTCACCCGGGCCTTCCAGGGCCTGCTGCTCGCCCTGGTGCTCGGGGCCGATGCCCTGTCGCGCTACCGGGTCCGCCTCGTGCCGGGAGCCGCCGCGTGAGCCTCGACATCCTCTCCATGGTGCTCGTCACCATCATCGCCGCCGCGACCCCGCTGATGATCGCGAGCCTCGGCGAACTCGTGGTCGAGCGCGCGGGCGTGCTCAACCTCGGCGTCGAGGGCATGATGGTGCTGGGTGCGGCCACCGGCTTCGCGGTGGCGGTGGAGACCGGCTCGACGCTGGCCGGCGCGGCGGCGGGCGCCGGGGCGGGCCTCGCCCTCGCGGCCCTGTTCGGCATCCTCACCGTGGGCCTGAGCGCCAACCAGGTCGCCTCCGGCCTCGCCATGACGATCCTGGGCCTCGGGCTCTCGGGGCTCGTCGGCGCCGCCTATGTGGGCCTGAAGCGCGCGCCGGCCCCGCACCTGAACGTGCCCGGTCTCACCGACCTGCCCGGCATCGGCCGGCTGCTCTTCGGGCAGGACGGCTTCGTCTACTTCGCCTTCGCCCTGGTGGCGGGGGTGTGGTGGTTCCTCTGGCGCACCCGCGCCGGGCTGACCCTGCGGGCCATCGGCGACGACCACACCGCCACCCACGCGTTGGGGCTCAAGGTCCGCAAGGTGCGCTTCCGCGCCGTGCTGTTCGGGGGCGCCTGCGCGGGGCTCGCCGGGGCCTACCTATCGCTGGCCTACACGCCCTTCTGGGCGCCCGCGATGACGGCCGGGCGCGGCTGGATCGCCCTGGCGCTGGTGGTCTTCGCGTCCTGGCGCCCGCTCCGGGTGCTGGCCGGCGCCATGCTGTTCGGCGGCGCCACCGTGCTCCAGCTCCACGCCCAGGCCGCCGGCCTCGGCCTGCCGGGCCAGGCGCTCTCCGCCCTGCCGTATCTGGCCACCATCCTGGCCCTGGTCTTGCTCTCCCTCGGCCGGCGCCAGGGCGGCTCCCTCGCCCCGGCGGCCCTCGGCCGGGACTTCACCCCGCACCGCTGAAGCGTTGCGTCACTCTTGAAGGACATCGGAACGATGCGGATTGTGCAGGGAGCCCTGGTGGCCGTTCTCGCCCTCGGGATCGGCGGCGCGCAGGCCCAGGAGAAGAAGGCGAGCGAGAAGCTGAAGGTCGGCTTCGTCTATGTCGGCCCGGTGGCCGATTACGGCTACTCGTACCAGCACGACCAGAGCCGCAAGGCGCTGGCCGCGGCCCTCGGCGACCGGGTCGAGACCAGCTTCCTCGAGAACGTGCCCGAGGCCGATAGCGAGCGCTCCATCGAGAGCCTCGCCCGCTCCGGCCACGGCCTGATCTTCACCACCTCGTTCGGCTTCATGGAGCCGACCCTGAAGGTCGCCAAGAAGTTCCCCAAGCTGAAGTTCGAGCACGCCACGGGCTACAAGCGCGCGGCCAACGTCGCGACCTACTCGGCCCGGTTCTACGAGGGCCGCTACATCTGCGGCGAGATCGCCGGCCGGCTCTCGAAGACCGGCACCCTCGGCTACATCGCCTCGTTCCCCATCCCCGAGGTGGTGAGCGGCATCAACGCCTTCATGCTGGGCGCCCAGTCGGTGAACCCCAACATCAAGCTCAAGATCGTCTGGGTGAACACCTGGTTCGACCCCGGCAAGGAAGCGGAGGCCGCCAAGGCGCTGCTCGCGCAGGGCGCCGACATCCTGTCGCAGCACACCGATTCGGCCGCGCCGTTGCAGGAGGCGGAGAAGCAGGGCAAGCTCGCCTTCGGACAATCCTCCGACCAGATGCGCTTCGCCCCCAAGGCCCAGCTCACCTCCATCGTCGACGACTGGGACGGCTACGTCATCCAGGAGGCCAAGGCCGTCCTCGACGGCACCTGGAAGAGCCACGACACCTGGGGCGGCATCAAGGACGGCATGGTCGTGCTGGCGCCCTTCGCCAACATGCCCGACGACGTGAAGGCCAAGGCCGAGGCCAGCAAGAAGGCGATCGCGGACGGCACGCTCCACCCGTTCCGCGGCCCGGTCTTCAAGCAGGACGGCACCGAGGCCGTGAAGGCGGGCGAGACCGCCCCCGACCCGATGATCCTGGGCATGAACTGGTACGTGAAGGGCATCGACGACAAGCTGCCCCAATAGGCGGATCGAGACCCCTCCCCCTTTGGGAGAGGGGGCCGCGTTCCAGCATGAGAGGCCGCATGAGACACGCCATCCGCTTCCTCCTCGGCCACGAGGCGCGCACCATCGAGGCCTGCGACCCGACCCTGACGGTGCTCGACTGGCTGCGCGGGTCCGAGCGGCTGATCGGCACCAAGGAGGGCTGCAACGAGGGGGATTGCGGAGCCTGCACGGTGGTCGTGGTGCGCCCCGAGGGGGCCCCCGGCGCCGAGCGCCTGCGCTACCGCACGGTGGACGCCTGCATCACCTTCCTGGGGCAGCTCGACGGCTGCCAGATCCTCACCGTGGAGCACCTGCGCGGCGCCGACGGGAGCCTGCACCCGGTCCAGCGCCTGATGGTGGAGGAGCACGGCTCGCAATGCGGCTTCTGCACGCCGGGCTTCGTGATGTCGCTGTTCGCGATGACGAAGGATCTTCCCGCCGCGACCGGCGATGTCTGGACCTCGGCGAACCCCATCGACGACGCGCTCGCCGGCAATCTCTGCCGCTGCACCGGCTACGCCCCCATCGTGCGCGCCGCCGAGCGGGCGCTGGCCACACCGGAAGCGGATGCCTTCGATGCCGCCCACGACGACACCCTCGCCCGGCTCCTGGCCTTGCGCGACGACGAGACCGTCGCGGTCTCCGGGCCGAAGGGCCGCTTCCTGGCGCCCGCCACCACCGGCGCCCTGATCGAACTCGTGGCCGAGCATCCGGGGGCGACGATCGTGGCCGGGGCCACCGACGTCGCCCTCTGGGTGACCAAGGGCCTGCGCGCCCTCGACCCGGTGATCTGGCTCGGGCGGGTCCGCGACCTCGCCGCGATCGCGGAAACGCCGCAGGGCCTCCATATCGGCGCGGGCGTGACCCTGGCGGCGGCCGGTGCGGCGCTCGCCAAACTCCACCCCGACCTCGGCGAGCTGTTCCGGCGCCACGGCGCCGCCCAGACCCGCAATGCCGGGACGCTCGGCGGCAACATCGCCAACGGCTCGCCCATCGGCGACGCCGCACCCGCCCTGATCGCGCTCGGCGCCACGCTCCACCTCGCCAGCCGGACCGGCACCCGCGATCTGCCCCTGGAGGATTTCTTCGTGGCCTACGGCCGGCAGGACCGCGCCGCCGACGAGATCGTCACGGGGGTCACGGTCCCACCCTTGCCGGCGGGGGCACTGCTGGCGGTCTACAAGGTCTCGAAGCGCTTCGACGAGGACATCTCCGCCGTGCTCGGCGCCTTTCGGCTGACCCTCGACGCCGGTCGCATACGGGAGGCGCGCATCGCCTACGGGGGCATGGCCGGCACGCCGAAGCGCGCCGCGCAGGGAGAGGCCGCGCTGATGGGCCAGCCCCTCGATGCCGCCTCTGTCCCGGCCTTCAAGGCGGCGCTCGCCCAGGACTTCAGCCCGCTCTCCGACATGCGGGCCTCGGCGGCCTATCGCCTCAAGGTCGCCGGCAACCTCCTGGAGCGCCTGATCCACGAGGCCGGGCCAGGGGCGCCCGAGACCCGGCTCGCAGCGATCGGAGCGCCGGCCCATGCTTGACCACACGCCCCCTGCCCCGAAGCCGGAAGACCGGATCGCCGGCGGCGCCCACACGTCGCGCATCCACGACAGCGCGGCCCGCCACGTCGGCGGCTCGGCGGTCTACATCGACGACGCGGCCGAGCCGGCCGGCCTCCTCCACGTCTGCCTGGGCTTGAGCGAGCGAGCCCATGCCCGCCTCGTCTCGGTGGATCTCGGCCCCGTACGAAGCACCGAGGGCGTGGTTGCGGTGTTCACCGCCGCCGACGTTCCGGGCGTCAACGAGATCTCCTCCTCGCACCGGGGCGACGAGCCGATGCTGGCCGAGGACACGGTGTCCTATCTCGGCCAGCCGATCTTCGCCGTGGCGGCCCTGACCCGCGATGCGGCGCGGCGCGCGGCGCGCCTCGCCGTCGTCGTGTACGAGGACCTGGCCCCCGTCCTCACCTACGGGCAAGCACGGGCGGACGGGACGCTCGTCTGGCCCCCCATGACCCTGAAGCGCGGCGATTCCGACGCGGTGCTGGCCGAGGCGCCCGGCATCGTGCGCGGCCGCATGGCCATCGGCGGCCAGGAGCACTTCTACCTCGAGGGCCAGATCGCGCTGGCGATCCCGGGGGAGGACGACGAGGTCACGGTCCACACCTCGACGCAGCACCCCTCCGAGGCCCAGGCGCTGGTGGCCAAGGTGCTCGGCACGGTGAATTCGGCGGTGACGGCCGAGGTGCGCCGGATGGGCGGCGGCTTCGGCGGCAAGGAGAGCCAGTCGAACCTGTTCGCCTGCGTGGCCGCCCTGGTCGCCAAGAAGACCGGCCGCGCCGCCAAGATCCGGCCCGACCGGGACGACGACATGGTCATCACCGGCAAGCGCCACGACTTCGAGGTGGACTACCTCGTTGGCCACGACGCGGACGGAAAGATCCTCGCGGTCGACATGCAGCTTGCCGCCCGCTGCGGCTGGGCCGCCGACCTGTCGGGGCCGGTCACCGACCGCGCCCTGTTCCACGCCGACAATTGCTACCATTACCCGGCGGTGCACCTGACCTCGCGGCCCTACCGCACCAACACCCAGTCCAACACCGCCTTCCGGGGCTTCGGCGGGCCCCAGGGGATGGTAGCGGCCGAGCGGGTGATCGAGGAGGTGGCCTATGCCTGCGGCCTCGACCCGCTGGAGGTGCGCAAGCGCAACTTCTACGGCACCGTGTCCGACAACGTCACGCCCTACCACCAGACCATTTCCGACAATTGCATCCGGAACTTGGTGGCGAAACTGGAAGTGGATTGCGATTACGCCGGGCGCCGCGCGGCCCTGCATGCGGCGAACGACGCCAGCCCGGTGATCAAGCGCGGCATCGCGTTGACGCCGGTGAAGTTCGGCATCTCCTTCACCTCCACCGCCTACAACCAGGCCGGCGCCCTGGTGCACATCTACAACGACGGCTCGGTCGGCCTGAACCATGGCGGCACCGAGATGGGCCAGGGGCTCTACGTCAAGGTGGCGCAGGTGGTGGCCGAGGAATTCCAGATCGACGCGGATCGCGTCCGCATCACCGCGACCACGACGGGCAAGGTGCCCAACACCTCCGCCACCGCCGCCTCGTCGGGGGCCGATCTCAACGGCATGGCGGCCCGCGCCGCGGCGCAAACCCTGAAGGGCCGCCTCGTCGCCTTCGCGGCGGAGGCCTGGAGTGTCGCGCCCGAGACGGTGCTGTTCCTGCCCAACCGGGCGCGCGTGGGGAACCAGGAGATCGCCTGGGGCGAACTGATCCACAAGGCCTACCTCGCCCGCATCCAGCTCTCCGCCACGGGCTTCTACAAGACGCCCACCATCCACTGGGACCGGGACGCGGGCCGGGGCCATCCGTTCTACTATTTCGCCTACGGCGCGGCCTGCGTGCAGGCGGCTTTGGACACGCTCACTGGCGAGTACCGCATCGAGCGGGCCGACATCCTGCACGATTGCGGCCGTTCCCTGAACCCGGCCGTGGACCGGGGCCAGATCGAGGGCGGCTTCATCCAGGGGCTCGGCTGGCTCACCACCGAGGAATTGTGGTGGGACGGCGCGGGGCGCCTGCGCACCCACGCCCCCTCCACCTACAAGATCCCGGCCTGCGGCGACCGCCCGCGCATCTTCAACGTGGCGCTCTACGAGAACGAGAACCGTGAGGAGACGATCTACCGCTCCAAGGCGGTGGGCGAGCCGCCGCTGATGCTCGGCATCGCCGGCCTGCATGCGCTGTCGGATGCGGTGGCGAGTGTGGCCGGCCACCGGCACTGCCCTCGCCTCGATGCGCCGGCCACCCCGGAGCGCGTCCTCGACGCCGTCGACCGGATGCGGGCGCTCGCGGACCACGCGCCATCCGCGCAGCCGTGAGCCGCGATCCGGCCGAAGTGCCGTCGGAGGCGCTGTCGGACGTGCTGGCCGCCGCCCTCGCGGCGGGCGCGCCGGTCGCCCTCGTCACCCTCTCGGAGGCGCGGGGCTCGACGCCGCGGGAGGCCGGCACCGCCATGCTGGTGATGCCCGAGCGGGTCGCCGGCACCATCGGGGGCGGCACCTGCGAGTGGGCCGGCATCGCCCGCGCCCGGGAACTCCTGGCGGCGGGCGAGGCCGAGGCCACCTTGCGCATGCCGCTCGGGCCCGAGACCGGGCAGTGCTGCGGCGGGCACGTGACCCTGGCGATCCACCGGGCCGATGCCGGCACCCTCGCGGCCCTGCGCGCCCGGGAGGCCGAGAGCGCGGCGCGGGCGCCCCTGGTGATGATCTACGGCGCCGGTCATGTCGGGCGCGCCCTGGCGGGCGCCCTCGACCCGCTGCCGTTCCGCACCCGGATTGTCGACGACCGACCCGAGGAGATCGCGCGGGTTCCGGGCACCCGCGTCGCGCGCGTCGTCGGCTCGCCCAGGACGGCGGCTGAGACCGCGCCTCCGGGGGCCGCGCACGTGGTGCTGACGCACAGCCACGCCCTCGACAGCCTGATCTGCGCCGCCCTGCTGGAGGGCGGCACCTTCGCGTATCTCGGCCTGATCGGCTCGGCCACGAAACGGGCGACGTTCCTCTCGGCCTTCCGGGAAATGGGCCTCGACGAGGCGGCGCTGGACCGCCTCGTCTGCCCGATCGGAGGCCGCCAAATCGGGGACCGCCAGTTGCGGGACAAGCGCCCCGCGATCATCGCCGCCCTGGTGACCGCCGAACTGATCGGGGTCTTCGCCGGCTGATCCGGCTTCCGGTTAATGGCGTCTGTCGGCCGCGCGGGCGGACTTCGGTGGGGCAGCCTCCTCGCGGTCCGGTCCGGTCCGTGTCGGGTCAGCGGCGCGGCGGTGGCGGGGGCGCAGGCGCATCGCGCGAGGGCACCGGCACGCCGTCCGCCGGGATGCCGCCGGCCGAGGGGGGCACCGGGATCGCGTCGCCGCTGCGGATCGCTTCCGCCTCGTTGCGGGCGCCGGCCCGTCCCTCGGTGCCGCCCGGCGCGGTGGCGCCGTCCATGCCGGCCGGTGCCCCGACGCTCTGCGCGAGGGCCGGGCCGGCGACGCCGAGGGACAGGGCGAGGAGAATCGTCAGGCGGGTCATGCGTCGGGGCTCCTGGAATGGCGAGGGGCGGAAGGGCTGGGATCAGCCGCGATGGCGGCGGATCGTCCGGTGGCGGGCCTTGTGCTTGTGCCGCAGGGCCGCGCGTCCGCGCAGGCCGCCCGGGGCGGTGACGCGCGGCTGGCCGGCGGGCGCGATCAGGCTGCCCTGGGCCCTGGGGGCCGGCGTGAGGGCGAACAGCCCGGCCGTGAGAAGGGCGGCGGCGAGGGCGCGCCCCGCGCGGCGGCTGGCCGGAAACCGATCCATCGAATCCTGTCCTTTCCCGGGCCGGATGCCCAGATCGTCGCTCAATCCGCGAGCAAAGAACGTGCCGGATCAGCCTGGAAATACACGGCTTTGAGCGGGCGCGCCCCTCAGCTTCCCCGATAGGTCTGGTAGCTCCACGGGCTCGCCACCAGGGGCACGTGGTAGTGCCCCTCCGGATCGGCGACGCCGAAGCGCAGGCTCACGATGTCGAGGAAGGGCGGCTCGGGCAGCCCCGGATCCGTGGTCCGGAAATGGTCGCCGATCCGGAACCGCAAGTCGTAGGGCGCGATCGGCACCGGGCGGCCACCGATCAGGGGCGCATCCGTGCGTCCGTCCGCGTTGGTCTGCGCCCGGGCGATCAGGACGGTCTCGGTGTCCGAGACCCATTCGTGGAGTTCCACCCGCACCCCCGGCGCCGGCCGCCCCGTGACGGTGTCGAGGACGTGGGTCGAGATCCGTCCCGTGGTGCGGGGCATCCCGGCCCCCTCGACCAGAGCGCAGAGGCGGATCGCGGCGATGCGGAAGATCTCGTCCTGCGCGGTGGCGCGCTCGGTCTCCGGGTCGGAGGCGAGGCGGGCCGCGCAGGCGCGCAGCAGCGAGGCGCGGCCGTGGCGCGGGACGCAGACGATGAACGGAAACCCGAACCTGTCCGTGTAGGCCGCGTCCAGGGCCACGAAGCGGGCGTGTTCCGCCTCGGACAGCCGGTCGAGGCCGGCGCGTTCGGGGTGGTTGGTCAGGAGGGCGTGGCGCTCGGCCTCCGGGGCGGTCTCCACCGCCCCCCGCAGGGCGGCGAGCAGGTCCTCCCCGGTGGCGAAGGGCCGCTGCGCGGCGGCCGCCTCGGCGACCCAGGACGCGTGCGGGAACACCGCGCCGAGGGCGGCGACGCAATCGCCGCGGGCGGCCCGGTTCAGGTCGTCGAGACTCGGCATGGGGCAATCCTCGACACGGGCCGGAGCGGAACGGCCTCGGTGAGACGCTTTGCAGGCAACGGGCCATTTCGGGGCCGGCCCGGCTCGCCAGGGGCGCCGAAATGTGGTCTTGCCCGCGATACCGCCCCGTCGGTCGACGCGTTCGCTCCCGGGGCTTCGCTGCTTGCGCCGTCGCGGGTTTCCATCGCAAACCGGCGGCGTCCGCGAAATCCGCTGAAGGCGCCATGATCCGCAAGACGCATCTCCCGCCCGACGCCACGCTGATCCAGGTCGCGGGCGAACTCGCCGAGCCCGAGGCGTATCTGCGCCGGCTGCTCGGCAACATGCGCTTTTGCCAGAAGCGGCACGGCGACGCCCTGGTGCGCATCGGCGTCACGGGCAAGGCGGGGCCCAAGGGGAGCACCAAGGGGGGCGCGAAGGGGCTCAGCCCCTCCTACCGGATCGACTACCACGCCGACGGGGTCGTCACCGTGTTCAACGGCTTCGGCGGCACCTCGCATAGCGCCTTCACCGAGACCAACGTCCGCGAGACGAACTGGAGCCGCGGCCACGCCACGATCCAGGAGGTTCAGCGCCTCTACGACGACCTGCGCAGGGACGAACTGCACAAGGACGCCCCGCCGCGCGAGCCGTGATCCCGGGTCAGGGCCGCTCCTCGGCAGCGCGGGCCGCCGCCACGAGGCGCTCGGCATCCTCCCGCAGGAGCAGGCGCTCGGCCACGAGCCCGTCCGCCGCGCGCGCGACGGCCGCCGCGTGGTCGCCCCTGGCCGGGTAGCGCTCCCCCAGGGACGGGCGCGGGTCGCCCTTCGCCTCGCGCTCGGCCCGGGTCTCGGCCAGGGGCAGCCGGCTGCCCTCCCGGTCGCAGAGCTCGCCCGCCGGGAAGGGCTCCGCGTAGAGGTTCCAGCCCGTCAGGGTCGCGCGCGGGGCGGCGACGTCCGGCAGGCGGATGCCCGCGACCTCGTTTCCGTCGCCGTCGACCTGCGGCACCAGGGGCCGGTACTGCGGGCCGCTCTCCGGGCGCGGGTCGCGTGCGTTCGAGAAGCGCACCACGGCGTTGGGTGCGTCGGGCAGGCGCAGGCCCGGCATGTAGGGAAAGCTCATCTCGGCGGCCGGCACCAGCGTCCCGTCCGCCAGGCGCGGCACGCGGCTCGGCGGCGGCGCGGTGCCGTGCGCGACCCAGTCCTCCAGGGCGACGAGGAGCGCGCGCAGGGCCGGGGCCGGACTGAGGACGTTGCGCGGGTGGAGGCACGGCCCCCGCGTCGAGGTCAGGCCGGCGCGCCCGTAATGGAAACCGCCGGCGACGAGGTAGGCCCGGGCGGTCTCGGGCAGCGCCACGTCGGCCCGGCCGAGGGGGTCGGTGGTCAGGAGGGAGGCGCCCTTCTGCCAGTATTCCGTGCTGGTGTTGACCTCCATCAGCAGCGGGTCGAACCCGTCCCCGCGCAGGAGCGCGCCGGTCCGGCCCGTGACGGGGTCGTGCTGGGCGGCGGCCGAGAACGGGAAGGCGTTCTCGGGGTAGAGGTGGTCCTCGTGCTGGGTGTTGGTGCGCGAGGGTTGGCCGAAGCGGGCGTTGAGGTAGACGCCGCCGATGCCGGAGATGTGCAGCAGCATCCCGTCGAAGACGCGGGCCCCCGCCTCGTCCTGGTTGAAGCCCTGGTGGACGAAGTCGCGCAGGAAGCGCCCGCTCTGGGAGATGCCCAGGGCCACCGCGTGGCGGATCGCCCCGCCCGCCGGGTTGCCGGCGGAGGCCGGCCCCCGCAGGGCCGCCACCACGTCGCGGGTGGCGGCAAAGCCGATGCCGAGCACCTTCGGGTTCGCCGCCGGGTAGGTGAGCGTGTAGAGCGTGCCGGGCTCCGGCTTCACGCTGGCCGGCAGGAGGCGCAGTTCCCCCGGCCCCGCGAAGGTCCAGGCGCCGTCCGGAACGGTGCGGGGGGTGTCGGCCTCCCGGCGGCGCACCGTGAGCCTTGCCCCCGCCTTGTCGGTGGTCTGGGCCTTGAAGGTGAGGAAGAACGGCGCCTCGGGCGGCCCCCGGGTGGCGCTCACGAGTTCGTCGCGCACGGTCTCGACGATGGGCGCCCCGTTCCGCGTCGCCACCGGCACGTCGATGGCCATGCCGCCCTGCTGGCGCAGGGCCTCCGCCTCCCAGCCCGACCAGACCACGGTGTCGCCCCGGCGCAGGACGAGGGCGGTGCCCGCATCCCCGGCGCTTTTCGGATCGTTCACCGCCTGGGCGGCCTGCGCGGGCGCGTCGAGGACCCAGTTGAACAGGAACTTGCGGCCCCGATTGACGACCTCGTAGAGCAGCGTGCCGCTGGCCCGGGCGGGGTCCTTCGGCCGCAGCAGGAAGACGTCGGTGCGGTATTCCACGCGGCCGGCGGCGTTGCGGGGCGCGAGCGCGAT
>NZ_JAIEOF010000405.1 GCF_019750675.1 Methylobacterium sp. | reverse complement strand
TCGGGGTTCGAGGCGAAGAAGCGCTCCACCGCCTCCATGCGCTCGGGCACGCCCTTGGAATAGTCGAGGCGGTCGACGCCGATGAGAAGCTTGCGCGTGCGCAGGCCCGCCATCGTCTCGCGGACGGTCCGGTTGGAGCCGGCATTCTCCGCCGCTTCCTTGAAGCCCGCCACATCGATGCCGATGGGAAAGCTCCGGATGCGGGTGCGGCGCCCGTCCACCATCAGGGAGCCGCCGCCCAGCGGGATCGCCCGCAGCTCGTCGATGAGGTTGCGGGTGAGGTTGTGCACGTCCGGATCGGTCTGCAGGCCGATGAGGTCGTAATCGGCGATGCCGCGCAGGAGGTCGCCGCTGGCGGGAAGCGTGTTGAACACGTCGGCCGCTGGCCACGGGATGTGGTGGAAGTAGCCGATCGGGTTCGCGATTCCGAGGCCGCGCAACTCCGAGGCCAGGGGCAGCAGGTGGTAGTCGTGCACCCAGATGATGTCGTCGGGCTCGACGAGGTTGGCGAGCGCCCGGGCGAAGATACGGTTGACCCGCTGGTACCCGGCATAATCGGAGCGCGAAAAGGCCCCGAGGCCGAGCCGGTAGTGCATGATCGGCCACAGCGCGCGGTTGGCGAAGCCGCTGTAATATTCCCGGTGGTCCTGGGGTGACAGATCGACCACCGCGTAACTGACGCGGCCGCGATCGATCAGTTTCGGCTCGGTCGAGGGGTCCTCGACCACGTTCCCGCTCCAGCCGAACCAGAGCCCCTCATAGGCGGTGAACGCCTCCTTCACGGCCACGGCGAGCCCACCCGCCGCCACGGCCTTGCCCCCTTCCTCGGGGATTGCGACGCGGTTCGATACGATGACGAGACGTGCCACGAAGCCGGCTCCGGTCCGCATGGGCCGAGCGCGGGAATTGCGCGCGGCATGACTGATACATTGGGTGAACGCGCGGAAGCCGAGCGCGATCCGTCCGCGCAGCCAAGCGCGTTCGGCCCACCCGGGTCAAGGCCTGAAAGTTCGCGGTTCACGGCAAAGAGTCCCATTCTGGGCCATGCCGGACCTTGACGTCACACGATTCCAGACGGTTCGACGATCCCGCCGGCGGCCGGAAGCATCCGATCCGCGTCGGGTTCCCGACGTACGCGGCTGGGGCCGCCCGAGCCCCTCGCAAGTGGGTTCGAACCAAGCGGAACCCCGCCTCTCCCGCAGATGTTGAAACGTCGCAACACCCTGCGTTTCTCTATCCGTTCCAAGGAGTATCACCGTGACCGCATCTCAATCCCCAGGCCCCACGGGCGCGGAGCCGGCGAACCCGACGGCGGACTGGAAGGCCTTGCGCGGCGACGTCGAAGGGATCGCGGACGTGGCGGCCGAGCGCGGCCGGAGCTTCGTCGATGCGGCACGTGCCCACGCCACCGACTATGTCGACCAGCGCAAGGGCGACGCCGCCCGCTCGGTCAGCGATCTGGCCAAGTCCGTACGCGAGTCGAGCAAGACCTTCGAGGCGCAGCCGAACATCCGCGCGTTCTTCGACAGTGCCGCCGACGGCCTTGAGCATCTCGGCACCTCGATCGAGCAGCGCAGCTTTTCGGAGTTCTACGAGGATGCCGAGACCTTCGCCCGCAAGGCGCCGGTCGCGGTGGCGGTGGCGACCTTCCTCACCGGCTTCGTGGTGGCGCGCTTCATCAAGTCGACCAGCGTCGCCCCGGTCACCGAACCCTATTCCGACCACCGTCTCTGAGGCCCGGCCAACCATGACCACCGGTCCGCAATCCAGCATCCAGGGCCTGATCGGCGACGCCCTGCGGGAAACCAATGAACTCGCGCGGAAGGAGATCGCCCTCTTCCGCAACGAGATGACGAGCAACGTGCGGGCCCTGTTCATCGGGCTCGCCCTCCTCGTCGGCGCCGCCGTGTTCGGCGTCGTCGCGCTCTTCGTCCTCGTGGACGCCCTGGTGAAGTGGCTCGCCACGGTGGTTCACTCCGAGGCCCTCGCGGCCCTGATCGTGGGCGGCGTCCTCCTCGTGGTGGCGGTGGCCCTGGCGCTGATCGGCCGGAATGCCATGTCGCTGTCCACCCTGGCTCCGGTGCGGACCACCCGCCAGGTCCGCCAGGATGCGCGCACGCTGTCGGAGAGGGTGTCGGGATGACCGAGTCGTTGAACGAACTTGAGAAGGACATCGAGGCGAGCCGCGCCCGCCTCGACCAGACGATCGACCAGATCCAGGAGCGGCTCTCGGTCTCCAGCATCGTCGACGAGATGCTCGGGAATGCCCGCCGCACGCCCCTCAGCGGGGCGTATGACGGCGCCCTCGAGGCGGTGCGGCGCAACCCGGTTCCGGTGCTGCTCATCGCGGCCGGTGTGGGTTGGTTGATCCACCGAATGTCGTCGGACGCTAAGGGTCCCGCGGTCGCCCGCCGTGCCCGGCTCGCCGTCGACGGTCTGCCGGTGACCAAGACCGGCGCCGACCGCGTCTACGACCCCGACCGCCCGACCCAGCATCCCGCCAAAACGCTGTCGCCGGAGACGCAGATCTGAGCTTCGTCCGACCCCCTCGCGATCCGGTCTCGCAGAGACCCCAGCCGACCACCAGGAGTGTTCCATGAGTTCCACCCAGAAGCCGGGCGACGAGCGTCGCTCCCTGCCCGAGGACATCGCCCTCGCCGCCGGCATGCCGCGCGGCCATCAGGTCGAGGGTTCGCTGCACGACGTGCCGTCCCCCGGCACCTACACGGCCTCGACCCACGGCGCAGGCACGCAGACCCACACCATCCAAGCCGAGGGTTCCACCGCCGACGCCCTGCGGTCCCAGGCCGGCGAGGCGCAGTCCCGCGCGGCCGACGCGGCGAACGACCTGAAGGAGCGCGCGAGCGCGACCGCCCACGATATCCGTGACCGCGTCACCGACACCGTCGAGGACCTGCGGGAGCGTGCCTCGGACGCCTATGACGACGCCCGCGCCTGGGTCTCCGACACCCACGACACCAGCCGGCGCCGCATCGGTGAACTCGGCGAGCGCGGCAGCGCCCGCATTCAGGAAAGCCGCTCTGCGGTCGAGGATTTCGTCACCGAGCATCCGCTCCTCGTCGGTGTGGTCGGCCTCGCCGCCGGCCTCCTCATCGGTGCCCTGCTGCCGCGCACCCGCACCGAGGACCAGAATGTCGGTCCCTGGGCCGACGAGGTCCGCGACCAGGGTATCCGGTACGCTCGGGACGTCACGCATCGCGGGCGCGAGTTCGTGGCGAGCGCCCTCGATCCCGACAACCTGAACGCGGTCGTGCAGCGGGCCACGGGCTCGGACACGCCGCACGCCACCGCACAGGCGGATGCGTCGGCACCCAGGACGCACTGAGGCTCAGACACATCGGGCAAGGACTCATCGGGCAAGACCCCATCGGGATAGCATTCGGGAGGGCGGTACCGCGCGGTGCCGCCCTCCTCTTCATTCGCCAGGATGGTGCCCGGCCGCCCCCTCGACGCTGCGGGAGCGAGCCGTTATCGGAGATCGCATGAAGATTGCCGATTGCGAGATCCTCATCCTCCCGGGCTATGCCGGGTCGGAGGACGAACACTGGCAGGCCCGATGGGCCGAGCGCCTGTCCACCGGGCGGATCGTCCAACAGGACGATTGGCATGTCCCCGACGCGGCCTCCTGGCAGGATCGCATCGTGGCGGCGGTGGCGGCGGCGACCCGCCCGGTCGTGCTCATCGCCCACAGCCTCGGTGTGGTGGCGGCCGTTCAGGCGGCGCCGCGCCTGCCCGCCGGCATCGTGCGCGGCGCCCTGCTGGTGGCCTTCCCCGACGTCGAGACGACGCCGAACCTGCCCGCCAGCGTCACGGCCTTCGCGCCGGTCCCGCGCGATCCCCTGCCCTTCCCGGCCCTGGTCGTCGCCAGTCGCAACGATCCCTATTGCAGCTACGAGCGGGCGGAGGATTTCGCCCATGCCTGGGGCGCCGTGGTGGTGGACGCCGGCGAATCCGGACACATCAACGTGGCCAGCGGCCACGGCCCCTGGCCGGAGGGCCTGATGCGCCTCGCCGGCTTCATGAAGACGCTCTGATCCCGGCTCGGCCCGGGTTCAGGCCTTCGGGTCCGCTTCCAGAGGCTTGAGGAGTTCGCCGGCGACATCCGTCAGGCGCGGCGGCGCCTCGCGCACGAAGGGCAGCGGGCGGCACACCGCCATCGCGGCGAGGCCGAAACGGGCCGTCATCAGGCCGTTCAGAACGCCCTCCCCGAGTTTGGCGGAGACCCGCGCGGCGATGCCGAGCCCCAGCACCTGCTGAATCATGCTCTCGCCCACCGCCATGCCGCCGGTCACGGTGAGGTGCGCGAAGGCCGAACGAGCAAGACGCAGGAAGCCGAGAAAGCCCGGCCGCCCCCCGTAGATCGTGGCGATCCGGCGCAGGAGCCGCACGGCCGCGAACACCACGAAGGCCACGTCCACGATCGCGCGCGGGCTCAAGGCGGTCACCGCCGAAACCTGCTTGGCCGCCGACGCGATGGCGTTGCGGGCCTGCCGGTCGAGGGGCGCGAGCAATTCGTGCTCGGCGAGCCCGATGCGGTCGTCGACGTCCAGGATGGCGTCGCCGAGGGTGTCGAGGCGAGCCCGGCCACCGCTCAGCGCCGCGCGGTCGGCGTAGAGGGCGGTCAGGTCGCGCACCACCCCCTGCGCCGAGGAATGGTCGCGGGTGGCGATGGCCTCCACGGCCTTCGCCCGCACCCGCTCGATCTGGCGCTCCCGCCAGATCCCGGAGAGTTCGCGGGCAAGAATCGCCAGGAACGCCACCGCCGCGATCGCCAGCAGCACCAGGGCGACGGCGCCCAGCCAGGGGGCGGCGCTGAACAGGTCGGAGATCAGGCGCTCGACGGAGAGCCCGACCCCGAGGGAGACAAG
This sequence comes from Methylobacterium sp., assembly GCF_019750675.1. Lineage (GTDB taxonomy): Bacteria > Pseudomonadota > Alphaproteobacteria > Rhizobiales > Beijerinckiaceae > Methylobacterium. Next base: position 9,904 of record NZ_JAIEOF010000405.1, on the reverse strand, counting down.
CCCGCCGAGGGCGACCAGGAGCAGGCTGAGCCAGGGCGCACGGCTCTTCGGCGCCACCGGCACCGCGACCCCGTCGGCGGCCTCGACGATCTCGAAGGGTTCTTCGACGATTCGGACCTGCGAGGGGGGAGCGGGCGGCGGCACCACGCCGTCGCCGGCCTCGGGCGGTGTCGCGGACGGGATGCGGAAGGCGCGCGGGCGGTTGGTCGAACTCATGGCGAGAACTTCCTCTCGGACATCAGGCGAGCTTGTCGCCGATGAGGAACTGCATGGCGCGGTCGAGGCGGATCTGCGGAAGGTCGCCGGGGCGGCCGAGCGCATCGGGCTTCACCACGGGCGGACGGAAGCGCGGGAAGCGCAAGGACCCCGCCGGCACGGCGCCCTCCAGCACCGCCTCAGGACGCGGCGGCAGCTCGCCGGGGAAGATCGCGGCCTCGCTCAGTCCGTCGAAGACCTCGTCGCCGACGCTCTCGCCCGCCTCGGGCGTCCCCGAGACCGCGCGCAGGATCGCGTCGCCGTCGTGAATCGTGGTCTCGCGCGTCGCCCGCACGGAGGCGAGCGCCACGGTGCCGACGCGGGCGCCGGCCGCTTCCGTGCGGCGCATCGCCCGCGAGACCAGCAGGCGCAAGAGCGCGTCGAGGCGGTCGTGGCTGGTCTGGTGCAGGTGGTCGGCCTTGGTGGCGGCGAACAGGATGCGCTCGGCCCGCGGCGCGAACAGGCGCGACAGCAGGGTGTTGCGCCCGATCCGGAAGCTGAGAAGAACCGAATCCAGCGCCTCTTCCAGTTCCGCCAGGGCGGCGGGTCCGGCGTCAACGGCGGCCAGAACGTCCACGAGCACGATCTGCCGGTCGACCCGCTGGAAGTGGTTCCGGAAGAACGGCTCCACCACCTTCGCCTTGTAGGCCTCGAAGCGTCGCTCCATCAGCCCGGCGAGGCTGCTCGGCGCCAGGGTCTCGGGCAGGTTGTCGAGGGGCGCGAAGGTGAGCGCCGGCGAGCCCGCGAGGTCCCCCGGCATCAGGAAGCGGCCGGGCGGCGTCGTGGCGACCGATTCCGGGCCCGCCCGCAGAGCCGACAGGTAGGACTTGAACGCGGTGCTGGCGTGCTCGGCCACCACCTCGTCCAGGGGTCCCTGCGGGTCGAGGGTCTTCAGGGTTTCGAGCCAGGGCGCCGCCATGGCGCCGCGCCCGCTGCGCCGCGTGCCCGCGATCGTGGCCCGCGACCAGGCCGTGTAGGTCTGGTCGATCAGGGCGAGGTCGAGGAGCCATTCGCCGGGATAATCCACCACGTCGAGCATCAGCGTGGCGGGACCGGAGCGCCAGGACCCGGCGCGCTCGTACTCGATGGCGAGGCGAAACTGGCTGATCCGGTCGGTGGAACGGGGCCAACGCCGCTGCTCCGTCAGGGCCGCGTAATGCTCCTCGTAGGGGAAGCGCGGGATGTCGTCGTCGGGCTGCGGCACCAGCCGGGCGCGGCGCAGCCGGCCCTCATGGGCCGGGGCGAAGGCGGGGAGCGCGTGCGCCTCCACGAGGTGGTGGATCAGCGCGGTGGTGAACACCGTCTTGCCCGAGCGGGCGAGGCCGGTGACGCCCAGGCGCAGGGTCGGCTGGATCAGGAGGTCGCTCGACGCCTCGGCGAAGGCCTTGACCGCGGAACCGGCGCGCGCGGCGAAGCTGTTCATGGCAACCTGTCGATCGGGCGGAGGAAGGGGCACGCGGCACGCCGGCCGCGCGGGTGGCGCTGAAGTGGCGCGGGTCGAGCGCAACCGCAAGGCTGCGCCGACGAGGCGCAAGCGTCAGGCGAAGGGTCAGGCGAAGGGTCAGGGCGTCGGCTCCGGTGCGCCGCCTGCCGCCAGGGTCGTGGCGTCGAGCCGCGCGATCGCGGCCTCCACCAGGGCGGGCGCGGCGCGCAGGCTTCCCAGTTCGACGCTCGACATGGCGCGCATGACGGGCGCCAGATTGGCGAGCGGACGACCCGCGGGGTCGAACAGCCGGAGGTCGTCCTCCATCTTCGCCCCGACGCTGCCGGCGATGCGGGCGGCGTAGTTGCGGATGCGCGTCTCATCGTTCGCGCAGAGGGGCGCGGGCACGCTGAGATCGAGGAGCGGCAGGCTCGGAAGACCGGCGGCGATGGCCGGCAGCGCGGCGGATTCGGCCGCGAAGCGGTCGGCGAGGCTCGGCGCCTGTCGGGTTCGCACGGCGCTCGAGGCCGGCGCCGCCTTGCCCAGCACCGCCCCCGGATCGACGAGGAGCACCGACGGACTGGCGATCACCGTCGAGGGCTTCACCAGCAGTTCCGAGGGCCGCACCAGCAGGGCGCCCTTCGCCGCAGCGGATGCGGGGACGGCGGCGGGTTTCGGCGCGGCGCTCGCGACACGGGCCGGCTGCCGCCGCGCGCCCATCCGGGCCAGGGGCGACCAGGGCTGGACGCGTAAGGGGCCGCCTCGGGCCGCGAGGGCGGCGCGGGGAACGCCGCCGCGTGGATTTCGGGCGAGGAACCGGGCCCGCAGGGTCCGTCCGATCCCCCGCGGCGCGAGATCCGCCGAGACCTTCGGCGACGGCCCGCGCGCGGCCAGCGGGGTGCCGCCGGCCCTGCATTCCGCAGGGGCCCAGCGCCGGACGATGGCGAGCGCCGTGCGTCGGCCCAAGGCCCGGTAGTAGCGCCGCAGGAGCTGGGCCGCCGCGTCGGCGCCGTCGGCGGCCGTGGCAAAGCCCGTATGCCCCTCGGCATCGCCGCCGAGCTCGCCGTTCCAGCGCGCCCGCTTGATGCACCAGTAATTGTTCAGCTTGACACAGCGGGCGACGAAGCCCGGTTCGGTCTGCGCGTAGCGCGCCACCAGGGCGAGGGAGGCGGGGCGCAGGTTCTCGCCCGTCTCGATGCGCCAGTTCGAGACCGCGCGCGCCTCCGGCTGGAACACCGGGAACGGGGTGGGCGCCGCCGGCATGGAGGGCAGGCCTGCGCGAAGCTGCGCGATGTCCGGCCCGATCCGCCGAACCCCGTCTTCGAGGCGCGGCAGCAGCGACGTGAGAACGAGGAGCGTGGTCAGGAGCACGGGATCTGCGAAGCTTGCCGGAAGCCCATGCAACGGCCAGGCTCCGCGAAGGGTTCAATCCGCGTCCGGCGAGCGCGACCGTCACGCGGGTTGGGTGGGATCTATTCCGTCTCCAGATCCTCGGCCGCCTCGAGATCCTTCGGCGCCACGAACCGCTCCAGGCGTCCGCTCCCCGCCTTCAACCCGTCCCAGCTGTCCGCCTCGAAGTCGATGACCGCAATCGCCGCCGTGGGAAATTCGTAGCCGAGGCGCTTGCGCCCGGACTTGTCCCCGGCACCCACGAGATACAGCGCGAGGTCCTGGAGGCCGGGATTGTGGCCGATCATCAGCAGGCTCGCCGCCGCCTTCGGCGCCCCCCGCGCCACGGCCAGCAGAGCCGTCTCGGGGGCCTCGTAGATCGACGACACGATCTCGGGCTGGGGACCGTTCAGGGCGGGCTGCACCCCTTCCCAGGTCTGGCGGGTGCGCAGGGCCGGCGAGACCACGACCGCATCCGCCCGCAGGTCCTCGGCCGCCAGGTAGGCGCCCATGCGCGGCGCATCCCGCTGACCGCGCGCGTTCAGGGGGCGGTCGAGGTCGCTCACGCCTGGCGGCCGGTCGGACTTGGCGTGACGCAGGAGGATCAGGCGGCGCATACGGAACGGAACCTTGCGGATGTGACGGGCACGCGGCCCGGTCTCAGGCGAAACCGACGACCGGGTGCGGGGTATAGGGGGCTTCGAGGGCCCGCATCTCGTCGGCGGTCAGGGCGAGATCGAGGGCCGCGACGGCGTCGGTGAGGTGCTGGGGCTTCGAGGCACCGATGATCGGCGCCGTGACGGGCGCCTTCTGCAGCACCCAGGCCAGGGCGACCTGGGCGCGCGGCACGCCCCGCGCGGCGGCGATGGCCGAGACCTGGCCGACGATGGCCCGGTCGGCGGCCTCGGCGGAGGCGTAGAGGTGCCGGCCGACCTCGTCGCTGTCCTGGCGGGCGCTGCGCACCTCCCAGTCGCGGGTCAGGCGCCCCCGCGCCAGGGGGCTCCAGGGAAGCACGGCGATGTCCTGGTCGATGCACAGGGGCAGCATCTCGCGCTCCTCCTCGCGGTGGAGCAGGTTGTAATGGTCCTGCATCGTCGCGAACCGGGTCCAGCCGTGGCGGTCGGCGGTGAAGAGCGCCTTGGCGAACTGCCAGGCGAACATCGAGGAGGCGCCGATGTAGCGGGCCTTGCCGGCCTTCACCACGTCGTGCAGCGCTTCCAGGGTCACCTCGATCGGCGTGCCGTAATCCCATCGGTGGATCTGGAACAGGTCGACGTAATCGGTGCCGAGGCGCTTCAGGCTGGCGTCGATGGAGGCGAAGATGGCCTTGCGCGAGAGGCCGCCGGCATTGGGCTGGCTCTTCAGCGGGAAGTAGCACTTCGTCGCCAGAACGATCGCGTCGCGGTCCGCAAAGTCGCGGAGCGCCCGGCCGACGATCTCCTCGCTGGTCCCGTCCGAGTAGGCGTTGGCCGTGTCGAAGAAGTTGATGCCGAGGTCGAGGGCCTGGCGGATCAGCGCGCGGCTCTCCTCCTCGCGCAGGGTCCAGGGATGCGGGCCACGCTCGGGCACGCCGTAGGTCATGCAGCCGAGGCAGAGGGGCGAGATGTCGAGGCCGGTGCGGCCCAGTTTCTTCGTGATCATCGGACGATCCGCTCGGAGTGACGATGCGCGGGCGACCCGTCCTATCTGGTCCCGCGCGGATGCGGAGGCCAGGGGCGAACCGCCTCAGCTTCCACGCTGCTCGCGGCGCATCATGAAGGCGAGCTTCTCGAAGAGGCTCACATCCTGCTCATTCTTCAGCAGGGCGCCGTGTAGCGGCGGGATGAGCTTGCGGCCGTCGCGCTCGCGCAGGGTCTCGGGCGCCACATCCTCCGAGACCAGGAGCTTGAGCCAGTCGAGGAGTTCGGAGGTCGAGGGCTTCTTCTTCAGGCCGGGCACCTCGCGGGTCTCCAGGAAGACCCGCAGGGCCTCCTCGACGAGACGGTGCTTGATGCCGGGGTAATGCACCTCGACGATGGCCTTCAGGGTCTCGGCGTCCGGGAACTTGATGTAGTGGAAGAAGCAGCGGCGCAGGAACGCGTCCGGCAGTTCCTTCTCGTTGTTCGAGGTGATGATGACGATGGGGCGCCGCGCGGCCTTCACCGTCTCGCCGGTCTCGTAGACGTGGAACTCCATCCGGTCGAGTTCGGTCAGGAGGTCGTTGGGGAACTCGATGTCGGCCTTGTCGATCTCGTCGATGAGCAGCACGGGCCGCTCGGGCGCCGTGAAGGCCTCCCAGAGCTTGCCGCGCCGGATGTAGTGGCCGATCTCCGACACGCGCGGGTCGCCGAGTTGGCTGTCGCGCAGGCGCGAGACCGCGTCGTACTCGTACAAGCCCTGCTGCGCCTTGGTGGTCGACTTGACGTTCCAGGTCAGGAGCGGCGCGCCGAGGCCCTTGGCGATCTCCTCGGCGAGCACGGTCTTGCCGGTCCCGGGCTCGCCCTTCACAAGAAGCGGCCTCTCCAGCACGATGGCGGCGTTCACGGCCGTGGTGAGGTCTGAGGTCGCGACGTAGTCGGCGGTGCCGGTGAAGCGCATGCAGGGGCTCGTGGGGTTCGGAATGAAGGCTGTGGGGTTAAGCCGCCCCCTGCGCGCCCGCAAGGCACCGGCCGGGGCGGGTCCTGCGCGGACAGGCCCGGCCGGCCTCGGTCAGAGCGTCTTCCCGTCGTGCCAGACGCAGTTCGAGGCGAGAATCCCGAGGTTCACGTCGGACTTCTGCGGCTGCGGCAGCGTCTTGCCGTCCATGGCGAGGTCGATCTTGATCTCGACCTGACCCTTCTGTTCGTTCTGGCGCCGGGAGAAGTAACAGTATTGCTGGAAGGGCTGGTCCTCGTTCGCCCGGAAGTTCCAGCCGGTGACGATCTGGCCGTCCATGTAGGGCACCTGCTTGAACACCGTGAAGGTGGTGTTCACCGGGGCCTTCGAGGCCGGGGCGGCGTCGTTGCCGAGCTGCGCCTTGGTCGGGGTCGGCGCGGAAGCCGCCTTCGGCACCGTGCCCTCCAGCTTGAGCACGTTGTCCGTGAGGGTGACCTCACCCTTGGTCTTCAGGGTGACGTCGGCCAGCGCGCGCTGCATGGCGGCGGCGATCTTCTCGGCCGCCGAATCGAACTGGTTCATGTAGGCGTAGCCGTAGGAGGCGGCCCCGATGCCGATCCCGGCGAGCAGCGTGAAGGCGCCCGCTCCGAGGGCACGGAACAGGAAGGCCCGCGCGGAGACGATGCGTGCCTCCGCCCGCAGGCGCCCGTTGACGTTCTGCGCGAGGACGACGTTCTCGGGCGTACCCGGCGCGTGGATGCTCATGCGCCGCCTCCGGCGCTGGCGGTCTGGGCCGGGGGACGGCCGATCGGGATAACCGCGCCGCTCGGCGCCGGGGCCGGCGCGGGCGCCACCACCGGGGCCTGTGCCGGATTCGGGGCCGGGGTCGGGATCGGCGCCGCCTCGTCCGGCGCGGTCCGGACCTGATTGAGGGCCATCTCCTGGCGCAGGGCGCCGGTGATCGAATCGAGCATGTAGGGCGTGGCGGCGAGGTCGACGGTGGCGCCGAGGTCGTCCTCGTCCATGAAGGTCTTGCGCACGGAGACGGCACAGAGGGCGAGGATCGTCGAGGCGAAGGCGGCGCAGAGGGCCGGCACGAACACGAAGATGCGCAGGAAAGCGTGGACCTGGGCCTCGTTCACGTCGATCGGGTCGACGCCGTAGACCATGGCGGTGAAGGAGTGCAGCTGCGAGCGGTTGACGGAATTGCGATAGGTCTGCTCCGCATCCGCGACCTTGCGCTCGGCGGCCCCCCGGTCGAGTTCGCCGCGCGCCTTGCGGGCCTCCTCCAGGAGCTTCGTCACGGCGCCCCGGTCCGTCCCCGCCTTGGCGACGCTGGCGTTCAGCGTCGCGGTGCGCGGGTCGGTCACGCACTTCATGTTGGAATAGCGCTGGCCCCGGCTGTTGGTGCCATAGACGCGCTCGCAGCGCTGCGGCGGCAGGCCGGCGAGCTGGCTCGCGTTCTCGGCCGAACGCTTCTCGATCTGGTCGAGTTCGGTCGTGTACTGGGCGACCCGGGCGTCGGCCGCAGCGATGCGGTTGTCGATGGTGGCACGGTCGGCCTGCGCGTCCTTCAGGGCGGTCTTGGCCTTGGCGGCATCCATCAGACGGGGATGGAACATCATCTCGCCGAGCTGCGAGACGGATTTCGTGGTGACGCCGGCCGCGAACACGATGCCGACGATCGCCAGCATGCGGATGAAGTAGGAGCGCTGCGTCCGGGCCAGGATGCCGAGCGGTACGCGGCAGAGCTCCACCGCCGCGTAGACCAGCGGCGCGAGCAGCATGAAGTAGAACGCCTTGTCGTCGCCGTCGCTGTAGACCCCGGCGAACAGCCAGGCGCCCCAGAGCGAGGCGCCGATGACCATGAACTCGACCAAGTAGGCGATGCCCACGTAGCCCCACTTGATGCGGTAGCCCTTCTCGACGTGACGTTCATGGGTCCAGCGGTCGGATTCCCGGCGCCATTCGCGGGCTTCTCGCTGCACGTCCCGGTTGGGGGGCGTCTTGGGCATGGGGCACTCGTGTCTCGATACGCGATGAAGCGCGCTTAACCGTCCGTTAAGGGATCGCTTATGCGCGTATTGTGCCGTTTTTGCGCCGCATCGGCCGTGCTGGCCAGCACGGCGTCCCCACACAAAGGTCGCAGCCGGCGATTTTCCCCGTCCGATGTGTCTGCGTGGTTGCGCGGGGGCGCCGCCCGCGCCCATGGTCCGGACGAGGAACGCGGCGAGGCAGGCCCCCGCGATCCGGCTCCAGGAGACGCCACGCACCGATGAACGACCTTCACGCCGGCTCCTACAAGGAAGCGATCCTGTTCCTGGTCACCGCTGGCGTGGTGGTGCCGCTGTTCCATCGCCTGCGCATCTCGCCGGTGCTCGGCTTCATCGGCGCGGGCGCCCTGCTGGGGCCGTTCGGGCTCGGCCGGTTCGCCGAGACGCACCACTGGGTCTCCACCTTCACCATCGCGAACCGGGCCGAGATCGCGCACCTGGCCGAGTTCGGCGTGATCTTCCTCATGTTCATGATCGGGGTCGAGCTGTCCTGGGAGCGCCTGCGCACCCTGCGCCGCCTCGTCTTCGGCCTCGGCTCGATCCAGGTGCTGGCCTCCTCGGCGATCATCGGCGGCATCCTGATGGTCCTCTCGGTGCCGATGGCCGCCGCCATCATCGTCGGCCTCGGCCTCGCGCTGTCCTCGACCGCGATCGTGCTGCCGGTGCTGGCCGACCAGAAGCGGCTGAACACGCCGGCCGGCCGCGCCAGCTTCGCGGTCCTGCTGTTCCAGGACCTCGCGGTGGCGCCCGTGCTCTTCGCCATCGCGGTGCTGGGGCGCAACGACGGCGGCAACATGGGCGCCGCCCTCGCGCTCGCCCTGGGCCAGGCGGTGGTGGCCGTCGTCGTCATCGTGGTGGTGGGCCGCCTCGCCCTGCGGCCGCTGTTCCAGCTCGTCGCCCGCACGCGTTCGCCCGAGCTCTTCATGGCGGCCTGCCTCCTCGTCATCATCGGCACCTCGGTCACGGCCGCCGCCGCCGGGCTCTCGATGACCCTCGGGGCATTCGTCGCCGGGCTCCTGCTCGCCGAGACCGAGTATCGCCGCGCGATCGAGGCCACGATCGACCCGTTCAAGGGCCTGCTGCTCGGGGTGTTCTTCGTCTCGGTCGGCATGAACCTCGATCCGGCGCACCTGATGTCGGCCCCCGGGGCCGTGCTCGGCCTCGCCCTCGCCCTGATGCTGATCAAGGGCGCGGTGATCTTCGTGGCCGCGCGCGTCATGCGGCTCTCGAAGGCGGTGGCGGTCGAGGCGGCCCTGTTGCTGGGCCCTGGCGGTGAGTTCGCCTTCGTGCTCATCGGCGGAGCGCTCGCGGGCGGGCTCGTGCCGGAAGAGGTGGGCCAAGCCGCCCTCATCGTCACCACCGTCACGATGATCGCGATCCCCGCCCTCGCGGTGCTCGCCCGGCGCCTGGGCCGGCGCCTGTCCGCGAAGCAGCTCGGACGCGCCCGCGCCGAGCCTATCCCCGACCGGCAGCAGAATCGCGTCATCATCGCGGGCTACGGCCGGGTCGGGCGGCTCGTGGGCGAGATGCTGGCGCGCCACAAGATCCCCTACCTCGCCCTCGATGCCGACGCGGCCCGCGTCTCCGAGCATCGGCGCCTCGGCAATCCGGTCTATTTCGGGGACTCGGCCAATCCGGAACTGCTGCGGCGCTGCGACATCGCCAACGCGCGCGCCCTCGTGGTGACCCTCGACACGCCGCGCGCCGTCGAGGCCGTTGTGGAGGCGGCGCGGGCCGAGCGGCGCGACATCACCATCGTGGCCCGCGCCCGCGATGCCCGGCACGCCTCCGCGCTCTACGAGATGGGCGTCGACGACGCCGTACCGGAAACCATCGAGGCGTCGCTCCAGCTCTCGGAGGCCGTCCTGGTGGATGTCGGCGTTCCGATGGGCCTCGTGATCGCGTCGATCCACGAGCGCCGGGACGAGTACCGGGCGATGCTGCGCCGGAAGGAGACCGAGGTCCGCCCCGCCTTCCGGGCCCGCCGCACGGTGGGCAAGGGAACGGAGGCCAAGGCCACGGAAGGGCGCGAGATCGCCTCCAAGGACGACGCCAAGCCGGCAATCAAGAGCGCCTGAACGGGGGAAGGCGTCCGCCCCCGGGTCGGCGGATCAGAGCAGGCGCCCTTGTCCCCGCGCGGGCATGACGGGTTTCGGCACCGCACCGTGCATGGACGCCTTGCCGGGCACGGTCGCCTTGCCGGGCACGG
>NZ_JAIEOF010000285.1 GCF_019750675.1 Methylobacterium sp. | reverse complement strand
GGCCTGTGGCCGCAATTCCGCTCGCCCCTGGTCTGGGACGCCATCGACATCGTCAGCTTCCTCGTGGTCACGGTGAGCCTCTGGTACATCGGGCTCCTGCCCGACCTCGCGACCCTGCGCGACCGGGCCTTCGCCGAGGCGCGGGCGAAATCCGAGGCGGCCGGACGGCCACGGCGCTGGCCGCTGCTGAAGGCGCAGGCCTACGGCGTCGCGGCGGCCGGCTGGCGCGGCTCCGCCTCGCATTGGCAGCTCTGGCACCAGGCCTATCGCATCGTCGCACTGCTCGGCATCCTCCTCGTGGTCTCGCTCCAGACCGGGGCCTCGGTGATGCTGGCGGGCTCCGTGCTGCCCGGCTGGCACGACACGATCCTGCCCGTCGCCTTCCTGGTCAACGCGATGTTCTCCGGTGTCGCCGTCGTCACCGCCCTGGCGATGCTGGTCCGTGCGCTCTACCGCCTTGAGGCCGTGATCACCCAAGCCCATGCCGAGATCCTGGCCCGGATCCTCCTCGGTCTCGGGCTCGCCAGCCTCTATAGCTACGCGACCGAACTCCTCTCGGGCTTCCTGCACGGGGACGCCTACACGCGCGCCACCCTGGTGCGCCGCTTCACCGGCCCGCACGCCTGGGCGGCCTGGACCGTGCTCACCTGTGCGCTCCTGCCCGTCCACCTGTTCTGGTGGGCGCGCCTCCGGCGCTCGCCCCTGGCGCTGGCCCTCGTCGGAGGCCTCGTGGCGGTGGGCGCCTATGCCGACCACGTCATGGTGCTGGTGGTGACGCTCTCCCACGACTTCCTGCCCTCTTCCGCCCTCGACTACCGGGTCGGGCTCTGGGGTGTGGCGACCTTCGCCGGGTCGGTGGGCCTGTTCCTCGTGCTGCTGCTCCTGTTCCTGCGCGCCCTGCCGGTGGCCGCGCTCAGCGACCTGCGCCAAGCGGCGGGCGCGGCCGACGGCCCCGCGCGCCCCGGCGCCGAGAGGGAGGCGCCCGGGCCCGGGCCCGGTACGCCGCTCTGGGGCGTCAGCGCGGAATTCGCCACGCAGGTGTCGCTCGCCGCCGCCATGCGGGTCCTCGCCCGGCGCCACCCCCACCACGGCGATAGACCCGCGCGCGGCGACTCCGTGCGCCTCGACGCCTTCGGCCCGGTGCCGATGCCCGATGCCCTCAAGGGCCTCGGCCGCCGCAACCGCTCGATCCTGCCCTACGCCCTCGGGGCGTCGCTCGCCGGCGGGGCGGCCTTCTACGGAATGTGCGTCTACGCCACCGCCTACGGCTACGTCCTCGATGTCGGCGGGCGCCCGCGCTTCTCCTGGCCCGCCTTCGTGGTGCCGAGCGTCTCCTTCGCGATGATGAGCGGGACGCTCGCCGTGCACGCGGTGTTCCTGTTCCTGAACCGCCTGCCGCGCCTCAACCATCCGGCCTTCAACATTCCGGGCTTCGGGCGCGCGACGCAGGACCGCTACTTCCTGGTGGCGGAGGCGCGCGGCCCGGATTTCGACGCCGACCGCATCGCGCGCCAGCTCGCCGCCCTGCCCGAGGGCGCCGGGCGGCCCCTCGCCGTCGCGCGGGTGCCGCGATGAGGCGCCCGCTCATCCTCGGCCCGGTGCTGGCCCTCGCATGCGCCCTCGCCGGCTGCGGCGAGGCGAACATGCGCGACCAGCCCAAGGCCAAGACCTGGGACGCCAACCGCTTTTTCCCGCAGGGCATGACCATGCGCGCGCCCGTGGCCGGCACCGTGCCCCGCGCCGATCCCGCGCGCTTCGTGCCCCGCCCGGCCGTCATCGACGCGGCCCTGCTGGCCCGGGGCCGGGAGCGCTACGGCATTGCCTGCACGCCCTGCCACGGGGCCAGCGGCGACGGCCGGGGCATGATCGTGGCGCGCGGCTTTCCCGCCGCGCCGCCCTTCGCGGGCGAGCGCCTGGCGGCGGCGACGTCCGATCGGCTCTACGCCGCGATCACCCAAGGCCACGGGGCGATGCTGCCCATGGGCGCGCAGGTGGCTCCGGCCGACCGCTGGGCCATCGTGGCCTATATCCGCGCGCTCCAGCTGAGCCAGGGGGCCGCGGTGGCGAGCCTGCCGGCGGAGGACCAGGACCGGCTCCGGGACGGCGCCCGGCGGGCGGCCCGATGAGCGTCGGCCGGCCCCTCGTCCTCCTCGTCGCGGGCCTCGCCGCCCTCGGCCTCGCCGTCCGCCTCGGCGACTGGCAGGCCGGCTACCTCGCGGCCTGGCTCGTCCTGCTGAGCCTCCCCCTCGGCGCGCTCCCCCTGGTCGCGGCCCTCGACGCCGTCGCGCCGGAGCGGTTCGCGTCCCTGCGCCCCGCCCTCGCGGCGTGCCTGCGCCTGATGCCGGTGGCGGCCCTCCTCGCCCTGCCCCTGGGGGCGGTCGTGCCGGCCCTCTATCCCTTCGCGACGGGCCTGCCCGCCGCGACGCCTCTCGCGGCGATCTGGCTGACGCTGCCGTTCCTCGTCGCGCGCCTCGCCGCCGCCCTCGCCCTCTGGCTCTGGCTCTGCCGCCGGGTCGCGGCGGGCCGGGGGCCGGTCGCCCTCGGGCTCGGACTCCACGCCGTGCTGGCGACGCTGCTGAGCTTCGACCTCATCACCGCCCTCGACCCGCGCCTCGGTTCCAGCCTGATCGGCCTCCTGACGATGGCGGCCTGGAGCGGCGCCGCCATCGCCGCCGCCCTGCTGGTCACGCCCGCTTCACGCCGGCCCGAGGCTGGGCTGGTGCCGCTGGCCGTGCTGACGGCCGCCTGGGCTTTCCTGCACTTCGTGCAGTTCCTCGTGGTCTGGTCGGCCAACCTGCCCGCCGAGGTCGCGTGGTACCTCGCCCGTGGCGGCCTCCTCGGGCGGGGTCTCAGTCTCGCGGGCGGGGCCGCCGCCCTGCTCGCCGCCGCCCTCACCCTGCGTCCCGGCCCGTGGACGACGCGGGCGGCGGCGGCCCTGGTCCTGGCGGTCCACGCCGCCGAGATGGCCTGGCTCGTGACGCCGGCCGGACGCGGCGTCTTCGTGATCACGGCGCCGGACGCGCTGGCCGCGCTCGGCCTCGCCGCCCTGGCGGCCGGCCTCGCCCGGCTGCTGGCGCCCCTCCTGGCGCGCCGCGCTCCCCTTCCGCGGGCCGGGGTCGCCGCATGATGGATCCCCGCATGAGCCCGCCCGATGCCAAACGCCGCTCCAGCCTCGCCCTCGTCCCGGCGATCCTCGCCGGCCTGATCCTGCGCCGCACCGGCGCGGTGCCGCCCGCCCCCGAGGCCCCCGCCGAGAACCCTCGCGGGCAGGACTGGGATTACGAGCGCAGCGATGCCGCGGCGGCCAAGACCGCCTGGGTGATGCTGGGTCTGGCCGGGGCGGTGCTCGCCACCATCGGGGCGGTGTACGCCCTCGACCGCGTGGTGCTCGGGCGCCAGCGCGCCGCCCTCCCGCCCCTCACCGCCCAGCAGAGAACCGCGATCCGCCCGCCGCCGCCGAACCTCCAGCCCCACCCCTACGCGGACATCGACGCCCGGCAAGCCGACGAGGCCGGCCGCCTTTCCGGCTACGCCTATCTCGACGCGGACCGCACCCGCGCCCGCATCCCCATCGACCGCGCCCTGGCGCTGATGGCCGGGCGCCCCTTCGATCCGGAGCCGGGCGCGGAACCCGGGAAGGCGCCCGCGCCATGAAGGCCCAGTCCGCCCTCGCCCTGTGGCCGCCGGCCGCCTCCGCCACGGCCGTCGAGACCGACCACATCATCCTCGGCTTCACGGTGCTGACCCTGCTCCTCACGGTGCCGGTCTTCCTCGCCATCACCTACTTCGCCCTGCGCTACCGGCAGGGCGAGGTCGCCGACCGCACCACCGACGGGCGCCGCAGCGTCCTCATCGAGATCAGCTGGATGCTGATCCCCTACGTGCTGACGCTGTTCTTCTTCGGTTGGGGCGCCAAGCTCTTCATCGATTCCCGCCATCCGCCGCCCGACGCCATGGTGGTGGAGGCCGTGGGCCGGCAATGGATGTGGAAGTTCCAGCACCCCACCGGGCAGTCCGAGATCAACGACCTGCACCTGCCCATCGACCAGCCGGTGCGCATCCGCATCACCAGCCAGGACGTGATCCACGCCCTCTACCTGCCGGCCCTGCGCCTGCAGATCGCCGCCCTGCCCGACCGGACGACGGAGATCTGGTTCAAGGCCGACCGCACGGGGACCTTCCGGCTCTACTGCTCGGAATATTGCGGCACCGACCATTCGGTGATGGACGGCAACCTCACGCTGATGACCCAGGCCGCCTACCAGGACTGGCTGACCCACGGGGGCGCGCAGCAATCGAACGTGGCGGCGGGCCGCGCCATCTACGAATCCTACGGCTGCGCCGGCTGCCACGACGGCGCTGTGGCGGGGGTGAAGGCCCCCGCCCTGGCCGGGCTCTACGGCCGCGCCGTCCACCTCGCCGACGGGCGCACGATCACGGCGGACGCGGATTACATCCGCGCCAAGATCCTCAACCCCAACGCCAACCGGCTCGCCGGGGGCGGCAAGCAGGTGATGCCGAGCTTTGCCGGCGTGATCCCGGCCGACGACCTCGACCGCCTCGTGGGCTACCTGAAATCCTATCACCGCGTCGCGGATGGAGAGACCCGATGAGCAGCGCCGGCTCCCTGCAGGGCGAGGCCGCCGCCCGCGACCCCCACACCCCGTCCCCGACCCTCGACCGGCCCGACGACTACCTCCACGCGCAATCGACCCTGCGCTCGTGGTTCCTCACCACCGACCACAAGCGCATCGCGCTCCTGTATCTGGCCAGCATCACCGCCTTCTTCGTCGTCGGCGCGGTGGCGGCCGGCTTCGTGCGCCTGGCGCTGGTCGTGCCCGACGGCGCGATCCTGACCAACGACACCTACAACAAGGCGTTCACCATCCACGGCGTGGTGATGGTGTGGTTCTTCCTGATCCCGTCGATCCCCGCGACCTTCGGCAACTTCCTGATCCCGCTGATGATCGGGGCCAAGGACCTCGCCTTTCCCAAGCTCAACCTCGCGAGCTGGTACGTCTTCATGACGGGGGCCCTGTTCACCCTCGCGGCGGTGGTGCTGGGGGGCGTCGACACCGGCTGGACCTTCTACGCGCCCCTCTCCACCGCCTTCTCGAACACCTGGGTGCTGCCGGCGCTGATCGGCGTCACCATCACGGGCTTCTCCTCGATCCTGACGGGGCTGAACTTCGTCGTCACCATCCACACCATGCGGGCGCCCGGCATGACCTGGTTCCGCCTGCCGATCTTCGTCTGGACGCACTACGCCACCAGCCTGATCTTCCTGCTGGCGACGCCCGTCATCACCCTGGCGCTGATCCTGCTCATCGCCGAGCGCGCCTTCCATGTCGGCGTGTTCGACCCGGCCTATGGCGGCGACCCGGTGCTGTTCCAGCACCTGTTCTGGTTCTACTCGCACCCGGCCGTGTACATCATGGTGCTGCCGGGCATGGGCGTGATCTCCGAGATCGTGCCGGCCTTCGCCCAGAAGAAGCTCTTCGGCTACCGCTTCGTGGCCTACGCGGCGATCGGCCTGGCCTCGGTGACGTTCTTCGTCTGGGGCCACCACATGTTCGTCAACGGGCAGAGCGACCTCGCCTCGCTCGCCTTCTCGGCCCTGTCCTTCGCGGTGGCCGTGCCCTCGGCGGTGAAGGTCTACAACTGGACCGCCACCATCCATAAGGGGTCTTTGCGCCTCGACACCCCGATGCTGTACGCCATGGGCTATATCGGCCTGTTCGTGCTCGGCGGCCTCACCGGGCTCTACCTCGCGACGCTCGCCATCAACCAGCACATCCACGCCACCTACTTCGTCGTGGCGCATTTCCACTACATCATGGTCGGCGGCACGGTGCTGGCCTTCCTCGGCGGCCTGCACTTCTGGTGGCCGAAGATCACCGGGCGGATGTACAGCGAGCCCTGGGGCCGGATCTCGGCGCTGTTCATCTTCATCGGCTTCAACGTCACCTTCTTCCCGCAATTCATCCTCGGCTATCTCGGGATGCCGCGGCGCTACGCGACCTACCCGCCGGAATTCCAGCTGCTCAACGTGCTCTCCTCGGCGGGCTCGACCATCCTGGCGGCGGGCTACCTCTTCCCGATGGTCTACCTCGTCCATTCCCTCTGGTTCGGGCGCCGCGCGCCCGGCAACCCCTGGGACGCCAAGGGGCTGGAATGGGAGACCGCCTCGCCGCCGCCGCCCCACAATTTCGCCGGGGTGCCGCGGGTGCCGGAGGTGCCCTACGACTACCCGATCCAGGCTCCCGAGACCGGGAGGCAGCACACGTGAGCGCCGATCCCGCCGCCGCCGGACCCGTCGGCGTGACCCGCGCCGAGCACTTCGCCACGGTCGGCCAGCAGCGCCACGCCGCGACGCTCGGCATGTGGGCCTGGCTGCTCACCGAATTGCTGCTGTTCGCGGGCCTCTTCCTCACGGCGCTGATCCTGCGCCTGCTCCACCCGGAGGCGGTGCAGGCGGCGGCCGGCCACCTCAAGTTCTGGATCGGGGCGGCCAACACCGTGGTGCTGCTCTGCTCGAGCCTGACCATGTCGGCGGCCATCGAGCTCTCGCGGCTGGGCTGGCAGCGGATGATGGTCGGCTGCCTCGTCGCCACCGCGAGCCTCGGCGCGCTCTTCCTGGCGCTGAAGGGCTACGAGTACTACGCCGATTACGAAGAGCACATGATGCCCTTCCTCGCGCGCCGGCCCTACGCGCTCGCCGAGCAGCCGGCCACGCGCCTCTTCGTCAATCTCTACTACGTGGCCACCGCGCTCCACGCGGTCCACCTGTTGACCGGCATCGCCATCCTCGTCGGGCTCACCTGGAAGGCGTCGCGCCCGGGCTTCCTGCAGCGGCACCAGAACTGGATCGAGGTCTACGGCCTGTACTGGCACTTCATCGACCTGATCTGGATCATCGCCTTCCCGGTGCTCTACGTGGTCAACCGGTAGGCGGCGTCGCGATGCGCAATCCTCGTCCCGCCCTCGACGCGAAGGACCGCGCCCTCCTGTGGAGCCGCCTACGCGTGCCGGTGCGCACCTTCCTGGTGCTGTTGACGCTGCTCGCCGTGAATGTGTTGCTCGGGGCGACGCGGCCCTTCGAGCAGGTCTGGCTCGTCGAACTCGCGGTGGTGGCCGCCATGGCGGCGATCATCGTCCTGGTGTCGATGGAGGTCCGCCACGAGCCGCCCCTGGTGCGGCTGTTCGCCGGACTCGGCTTCTTCTGGGTCGCAATCCTGTTCGGCATGACGCTGACCGACTACCTCGCGCGCTGAAGCGCCCCCCAGACACGAAAACGGCGGGGCTCGCGCCCCGCCGTCGTCAGCTCAGGTCGTACCGGGCCTCAGTAGGCCGGGCCACCCGAGGTGGTGCCGTAACTGGCGGTCGGCTTGTCGTTCTGCTCGGCATTGCCTTCCTTGGCCGAGTCGTCCGAGCGGCGGCCGATCGAGCCGGTCGTCACGTCGTCGTAATAGCCGACGGCGCGGCTGCCGGGCGCGGTGGCGGCGGGGATGCCGGCCGGGGCGTTGTAGCTCTGCGCGAGGGCGGACGAGACGGGAGCGCCGAGGGTGAGGACCAGGGCAGCGGCAGCGGAAGCAAGACGGACGTTCATGATTCGAGTATCCAGATGTACAGGTCGGTCGCCGTCAAACATCCGAGGATCCGATCCAGGATGTCCGGGGGCCGTTCTTCTTGGTACGATCTCGATATAGGAGCGCCCCGGCCGGGCCGGCGTGCGCTTTGGCACGCGGTGTATGTGTCTGGCGCAGTTCTCTCGGCGGTCTGGCCTTGGTGTATGCGCACCACGCATCACGCCTCCGGGCGGGCCTCCGCGTGAGCCTCGATGTAGTGGCGCAGGGCGCTGGCCGCGTTGAGCATGTGGGCGCGCATGCGCTTGGCCGCCGCCTCGCCGTCCCCTTCGGCGATCGCCGCCAGGATGGCGCCGTGTTCCGCCCGCGACCGCAGGATGCGCTCGCCCTGGCGCAGCTGGGTCCGGCGGAAGCTCGACAGGCGGGTCCGTAGCGCCAGCGCCTGCTCCTTGAGGAAGCCGTTGTGGGTGGCCTCGTAGAGGGCCTCGTGGAAACTGCGGTTGAGGGCGTCGTAGGCGTCGACGTCGCCGGCCGCGACCATGTCGCCGGAGCGCGCGTGCAGGTCCATCAGGTGGCTGCGCTCCAGGGGGGTCATCCGGTAGGTGGCCAGCCGCACGCACATCGCCTCGAACTCGGCGGTGGTCTCGAACATGTCCATGATCCGCTCCGGGGTCATGCGCGTGACCACGACCCCCCGGCGCGGGCGCAACTCCACCAGCCCGTTGAAGGCGAGCTGGCGCAGGGCTTCCCGCACGGGGGTGCGCGAGGCGCCGAAGCGGTCGGCGAGGTCCTGCTCGTCGAGGGCGGTGCCGGCGGCGAGCCGCCCGGCCGCGATCTCGTCCGTGAGCGCGTTGCGGATCTGGTCCGACAGGAGCCCGCGCTCCGTCCCCTGCTCGTCCATTCCGCCCTCGTCCATTATTCCTGTCCCTCCCAGGACGCGCGACACCCCGTCCGTCATCCCACGATGGCCCGCACCGTGAGGTAGAACAGCGAGGGACCGACGAGGCAGCCGATGCCGGTGTGGAAGGTCGCCGTCAGCGCGCCGTAGGGTACGAGCTTCGGATCCGTGGCGGCGAGCCCGCCGGCGACGCCGCTCACCGTACCCATCAGCCCCCCGAAGGCCATGGCCGAGCGCGGGTTGTCCAGGCCGATGAGCTTGGCGACGAGCGGCGTGCCGACCATGACCATCACGGCCTTGGTGACGCCGGTGGCGATGGAGAGCGCCATCACGGCCGAATCCGCGCCCAGCGCCGCCCCCGTCACCGGCCCGACGATGTAGGTGACGGCCCCCGCCCCGATCGTCGTGATGCTGACCGCGTCGGTGTAGCCGAAAGCGACCGCCGTGAGCGCCCCGACGATGAACGGGATCACGGTGCCGAGCGCGAGCGCCAGCACGCCGAGGAGGCCGGCGCGGCGCGCCTCCACCACGTCGACCTCGAAGGCGGTGGCCACGATGGCGAAGTCGCGCAGCATCGCTCCGCCCATCAGGCCGATGCCGGCGAAGACCGGCAGGTCGGCGATCCCCTTCTGGCCGCCCGTATAGAGGCCGGCCACGTAGGCGAGCCCCAGCCCCAGCACGATGGCGATGGCCGAGCCGTGGACCCGGCCGGCGGTGAGCCAGCGGCTGGCGCCGTTCGAGACCAGCATCAGGGCGCCCACCACCGCGAAGGCGGCAACCAGGCTCTGCTCGACGAAGACGTGTTCGATCATGTGCAGCATGGGATCACACCTTCTCCGCCGGACGGGGTTGTGCCGGGGCGGGGTCGCCGCCGATGACGTCGCCGCCGTGGCGGACCTGCGCGGCCTCTCCCGGCTCGCGCCGCCCGAAGCGGCCGAGCAGGGCGACGCAGGCGAAGCAGAGCAGCAGCGAGACCGTGGCGGCGATGAGCACGATGGGCCCGCCGCGCACGGCCGCCACCACGTTCTGCTGCGCCGCCATCGCCACCACGATGGGGATGTACATGGTGGACCAGAACTCGACCCCGAGCTTGATCCCGCCGCCGAGCTTGCCCCGTGCGAGGAGCCAGGACCTGGCGGCGATGAGCAGGATCATGGCGAGGCCGACCCCGCCGACATTGGCCTTCACCCCGAGGGCGACGCCCAGCAGGTCGCCGAGGAACACGCCGATCAGCGTGCAGAGAGCGAGGAGCGCGACGCCGAAGATGGTCATCGGGCGTGTCTCCGCGTTGTCGGGCATGGCGTTTGGAATGCACGGGGCATGGGGCGTCCCTCCTGGGTATCCGGTGATTCGTTTTTGATTGAGCTCAGTATACCGATGATTGACAAATCCGCAATTTTGAATACTGATTGGGTGTAAGAGCCGGCCTCGGCATGTCGCGAGGCGCCGATGGCCCCGAACCGTATACGCGGGGGCGAACGAGGGAGCGGACGGGATGACGGATTGGTGCCAGGAACGCACCGCCCGCGAGGCGCGCCTCGAACGGGCGCGGGTGCATGCCGACGGCAAGGTGGTGCCGGCGGCCCGGGTCGTCGACCTCCTCGAGGCGATCCTTCAGCCCGGCGACCGGGTCTGCCTGGAGGGCGACAACCAGAAGCAGGCCGACTGCCTCGCCCGGGGCCTTTCGGCCTGCGACCCGGCCCGGGTCCACGACCTGCACATGGTGCAGTCGGGCATCGTCCTGCCCGAGCACCTCGACATCTTCGAGCAGGGCATCGCGAAGCGGCTCGACTACTCGTATTCCGGGCCCCAGGGCGGCCGCATCGCGAAGATGCTCTACGGCGGCCAGATCGAGCTCGGGGCGGTGCACACCTACCTCGAACTCTTCGCCCGCTACTTCATCGACCTGACGCCGAACGTGGCCCTGATCGCGGGCGTCTCGGCCGACCGGGACGGCAACCTCTATACGGGCCCCAACACCGAGGACACGCCCACCGTGGTGGAGGCGACCGCCTTCAAGAACGGCGTGGTGGTGGCCCAGGTGAACGCGATCGTCGACCGGGTGCCCCGCGTCGACATCCCCGGCGACCGGATCGATTTCGTGGTTGAGGCCGACAAGCCGTTCTACGTCGAGCCGCTCTTCACCCGCGACCCCGGTGCCGTGACCGAAACGCAGATCCTGATGGCCATGATGGCGATCAAGGGCATCTACGCCGAGTACGGCATCCGCCGCCTCAACCACGGCATCGGCTTCGGCACGGCGGCGATCGAACTCCTGCTGCCGACCTATGCGGAGCGCCTCGGCCTCAAGGGCAAAATCGCGACGCACTGGGCGCTCAACCCGCATCCGAGCCTGATTCCGGCCATTGAATCCGGCTGGGTCAGCCAGATCCACTGCTTCGGCTCCGAAGTGGGCATGGACAAGTATATCCGCGCCCGTCCGGACGTGTTCTTCACGGGCTCCGACGGCAGCTTGCGCTCGAACCGCGCCTTCTGCCAGACGGCGGGGCTCTACGCCTGCGACCTGTTCATCGGCTCGACCCTGCAGATCGACTTGTCAGGGCACTCCTCCACCGTGACGACGAACCGCGTCGCGGGTTTCGGCGGCGCGCCGAACATGGGCTCGGACCCGCACGGGCGGCGCCACCCCTCCGACACCTGGATGAAGGCCGGGCGCGAGGCCGGCGGCACCGGCGACCCGGCGCTCCGGCGTGGGCGAAAGCTCGTGGTGCAGCTCGTCGAGACCTTCGGCGACAAGCTGGTGCCGGCCTTCGTGGAGCGCCTCGACGCCCTCGAGCTCGCGAAGAAACTCAACCTCGAACTCGCCCCCGTGATGGTCTACGCCGACGACGTGACCCACATCGTCACCGAGGAGGGCATCGCCAACCTGCTGCTGTGCCGGACGCTCGACGAGCGCGAGCAGGCGATCCGTGGGGTCGCCGGCTACACCGAGGTGGGCCGCGGTCGCGACCACGCCGAGGTGGAGCGCCTGCGCGCGCGGGGCATCATCCGCAGGCCGGAGGATCTCGGCATCGAGCCCCTCGACGCCGACCGCTCGCTGCTCGCCGCGCGCTCGATCAAGGACCTCGTGCACTGGTCGGGCGGGCTCTACGAGCCGCCGGCCAAGTTCCGGAACTGGTGAGGGATTTCCCGATCATGGAGAAGCTGAGCTTCCGCCACACCACCCAGAAGGCGCTCCCCGGCGCGAAGGCCAGCGCGATCACCGGGGTCGTCGCCTCCGGCAACCTCGAGGTGCTGCTGGAACGCAACCTCGCGCCGGACACCTGTGCGTTCGAGATCGACACTGCCGTCAACGGCTACGCCGAGGTCTGGGCGGCCGTGGTGGCGGATTTCGTGGCCCGCCGGCAGCCCGGGGGCTTGACCATCACCATCAACGACGGGGGCGCCCGCCCCGACACCGTGTCCCTGCGCCTCGCCCAGGGCGCCCGCCTGATGGAGATGCCGTGATGGACTGGAAGCCGGTCACCCTCTCCGCCGCGCCCCTCGATCAGAGCTGGTACGAGGCGAGTGCCCGCGCCCGCCTCGCCGGCCTCCTCGACGCGGACAGCTTCCAGGAGTTCATCGGCCCCGAGCAGCGGATGATGAGCCCGCACCTGCCGCTCTTCGACCTGCCGCGCGCCTTCGACGACGGCATGATCGTCGGGCAAGGCCTGCTCGAAGCGCAACCCGTGCTCGCCGCCGCCCAGGAGGGCCGTTTCATGGGCGGCGCCTTCGGCGAGATCCACGGGGCCAAGCTCGTGGGCCTGCTGCGGGCCGCACTTCACCTCAAGCCCGCCGCGGTGCTGATCCTGTTCGACACCGGGGGCGTGCGCCTGCAGGAGGCCAATGCGGGCGAGACCGCCATCGCGGAGATCATGCGGGCGATCGCGATCGCGCGGGCCGCCGGCATCCCGGTGATCGGCCTCATCGGCGGCCGGGCCGGCTGCTACGGCGGCGGCGGCCTCGTCGCCGGCACCTGTTCGCGCCTCGTCATCTCCGAGGGCGGACGCCTCAGCGTCTCCGGCCCCGAGGTGATCGAGACCAACCGGGGCGCCGAGGAATTCGACTCCCGCGACCGGGCCCTGGTCTGGCGCACCATGGGCGGCAAGCACCGGCGCCTGCTGGGCGCGGCCGACGCCTTCGTGGACGACACGATCGGGGCCTTTCGCGCCGCGGCGCTGGCGGCGATTCCGGCGGCTCCGGCCTTCGACCTCGCGACCCTCGAGGCCGAGCAGGCCCGGCTGGAGGCCCGCCTCGACCGCTTCGGCGATTGCACCGACGCCACCGAGATCTGGGGGCGGCTGGGCGTCGACGACCCCACCGCCGTGCCGGGCCTGACCACCGAGGCCTTCGACGCCCTGCTCGACCGCCTGCCGGAGGGGCCGCACCATGCCCGATAAGATGCCCCTCGACGCCATCCTGGCCTCGCTCTTCCCGGAGGGGCACGCCGTCACGCTGGCGGACGGCCTCATCACCGGCGACGGGCCTCTGAACGGCGGGCGCCTCGCCGTGATCGGCATCGACGGCGACACGGCCCTCGGGATCGAGGGGGCCTGCCACCTCGCGGGCCGCGTCCTCGACGTGGTGCGGGCGGGCGGGGCCACGCCGATCCTGGTGCTGATCGATTCCGACAGCCAGCGCATGAGCCGGCGCGACGAACTCCTCGGCCTCAACGAGTACCTCGCGCATCTCGCCAAGGCGCTCCTGCTGGCGGACGCGCAAGGGCATCCGACGATCGGCCTGCTCTACGGCCACAGCGCCGCCGGTGCCTTCATCGCCACCGCGCTGGCCACCCGCGTGCTCGCGGCGCTCCCAGGCGCCCATCCGAGCGTGATGGACCTGCCCTCCGTGGCCCGCGTCACCAAGCTTCCCCTGGAGACGCTCCAGGCCATGGCCCGCTCGACTCCGGTCTTCGCCCCCGGCCTCGACAACATGGTCCAGACCGGCGCCGTGCAGGCGACCCTCGACCCGGACAAGCCCCTCGGTCCCCAGGTCGGCGCCCTGATCGCGGAGAGCCCGGCCGAGGACACCCGCGACGCCCTGGGCCTCGCGCGGGGCGGGCGTCCGGTCGCCCGCGACATCGCCGCCCGGGTGGTGCGTGAGGCGCGGGGCATGGTGGTGGGCGAGGCGCGGGGTGCGTGACCTCGCGCGCCACGACCTGCTCACGGTGGCGCCCGCCGCGTGGGATGCGCTGCTGGCGGCGCGGCCCGACCTCGACGGGATTCCCCACCTCGCCGACTGGGCCGCGCAGGGCTGGCCCGTGATCGTGCGCCGCCGCGTGCCCGGCGAGGATGCCGCCCTGGTTCCGGCCGGACTGCCGCTGCCGCCCAGCCTCGGCAAGCGCCGCATCGGCCTCGCGCTCCCGCCCGAAGCGGTGCGCCCGCATTCCGGCGTGACCCTGGCGCAGGCGCGCGCGTGCGCGCCCGCCGCGTGGCACCCGACCCTCGACGCGCTCCTGGCGCACGGGGCCGCCCATGGCCGCATGCCCCGCGTGTTCGGGGGCCTGCTCTGGCAGGCGCTGACGGATCTGCCCTACCTCTCGGCCACCTCCGATCTCGACCTTCTCTGGCCCGGCCCGGTCGACCGGACCTTCCGCGACGGCCTTGCCGGAATCGCCGCGGGGGCGCCGATGAACCTCGACGGCGAGATCGCCCTGCCCGACGGTTTCGCGGTGAACTGGCGCGAATGGCACGCGGCCGGACCCGGCGACGCGGTCCTGGCCAAGGGCTTGGACCGGCTGGAACTCCGGCCGGTCTCGGCCCTCGACGCCGCCCTGTCGCCGGCGGCCTGAGCCATGCCGATGCCCGCAGCCCGCCCAGTCCCCGCCCTCCTGCCGAAGACCCGGACGCCCGCACGGGACACCCGTCCGGCGGAGCGGATCGCGCGCCTCGCCACGCGCTGCCTGCGGCGCGAACTCGCCACCTATCCCAAGCCCGGCCTCGTCAGCCACGTGGACAGCGGCAGCCATGCGGACATGGATGCGAGCACCTTCCGGGCGAGTGCCGCCGCCCTGGAGCCCTTCTTCGCGGACCTCGCCGCCGCCGGGGCCGCCGGGGCCGGGATGGCGCAGCTGCGCCGCATCGGTCTGGCGGCGGAAGCCGCGATGCGGGCGGCCACGGGGGGCGTGAACACCCACCGGGGCGCCATCTTCGGCCTCGGTCTCCTCAGCGCCGCCGCCGGCGCCCTCGGGCCTCGCCCCCCGGCCGGCGGTCTCGGCGCCCATGTCCGCGCGCGCTACGCCGACGCCATCCTGGACGGCCCCGAACTGCTGCACGCGCCGGGCGCGCGGGCGCGGCGGC
>NZ_JAIEOF010000321.1 GCF_019750675.1 Methylobacterium sp. | reverse complement strand
CCGCGCCGCGGGGCGCCCCCCGCCCCCGGCTCACCTGCAACACGATCGATTCCGTGCTGGCGGCGGCGCTCGCCGGCCAGGGCATCGCGCAGCTGCTGTCCTACCAGGTCGCCCCGGCGCTGGCGGAAGGACGCCTGCGGCTCGTCCTCGACGATCCGGAGGCGGCCCCGATGCCGGTCCATGTCGTCAGCCCCGAGGGCCGGCGCGCCCCCGCCAAGGTGCGCGCCTTCATCGACCTCGCCGTGCCCCGGCTCCGGGCCGACCCGCGGGTCAACCCGCAGCGCTCCTGAGGCTGTCTCCACGAGGATTTTCCCGGCCATGCGCGACCTGCCCCCCGACCTCGCCGCGCACCTGGCCGGCGGGGCCACCACCCTGTGCCATTGCTGGGCGCTCACCCGGCGCGACGGGCTGCGCCTCGGCTTCACGGACCACGACCGCGACCTGACCTTCGGGGGCCTGACGCATGCGGCCGGCACCGGCCTGGAGGCGGCCGAGGCCACCGCCGAACTCGGCTTCGCCATCGCGGGCGGCGAGGTGGCGGGGGCGCTCAGCGCGATGGGCCTCACGGAGGCCGACATCGCGGGCGGCCTCTACGACGGGGCCGGCGTGGAGACCTGGCTGGTGAATTGGAGCGACCCGGAGATCCGCCTGCTCCTCGAGATCGGCACGGTCGGCGAGGTCCGCCGCGCCGGGGGCGCCTTCGTGGCCGAGTTGCGCGGGCTGATGGACCGCCTCGACGCCGAACTAGGCCGGACCTACCGCGCCACCTGCGGGGCCGATCTCGGCGATGCGCGCTGCCGGGTCGACCTGACGGACGCGCGGCTCTCCACCACCGGCAGCGTGCGCGCCACGCCCGAGCCCGGCACCCTGGAGGTGGTGCTGGCCGGCACCTTCCCGGACCATTGGTTCGCGGGCGGGCGGCTCGTCTGGACCAGCGGGTCCGCCAGCGGCCACGCGGCCGACCTGCGGGCGCAAGTCGCGGCGGACGGCGCGGTCCGCCTCGAACTCTGGCAGGCGCCCGCCGCCGCGATCCGGGCCGGCGACCGCTTCCGCCTGAACGCGGGCTGCGACAAGCGCCTGGCCACCTGCCGCGAGAAATTCGCCAACGTGCCGAACTTCCAGGGCTTCCCGCACCTGCCGGGCAACGACTTCGTGCTGCGCCCGGTCCCCGGCTCCGGCCCGGGCCTCGACGGCGGCAGCCTGTTCCGCTGAGGCCGCCATGAAGACCGAAACGGTGCCCCCCGAGACGATCGTCGCCCTGGCGCGGGGCTGGATCGGCACGCCCTACCGCCACCAGGCCTCCCTCAAGGGTGTCGGCTGCGACTGCCTCGGCCTCCTGCGCGGGGTCTGGCGCGAGGCCCTCGGCCCCGAACCGGAGGCGGCCCCGCCCTATTCCGCGTCCTGGGCCGAATCCGCAGCGCCCGGCAGCGATCCCCTGGCGGAGGCGGCAAGGCGCCATCTCGCGCCCGTCGACGGACCGCCCCGGGCCGGCGACGTGCTGCTGTTCCGCTTCCGCGCCCACCTGCCGGCCCGGCACTGCGCCATCGCCACCGGCACCGGCGCTGGCGCCGGCACCGGCGCTGGCGCCGGCACGATGATCCACGCCCATGACGGCGCCGCCGTCACGGAGGTGGCCCTGACGGGCTGGTGGCTGCGCCATCTCGCGCACGTCTTCCGCTTTCCCGGCGCGGCGTAACGAACCGGGCAAAGGATCGCCCGCCCCCGCCGCCTGCAAGCCCGTTCCGGAGACCGCCATGGCCACGCTGATCCTGCAAACGGCCGGGGCGGCGGTCGGCACGGCGCTCGGCGGGCCGATCGGGGGCATCATCGGCAGCGCGGTCGGCGCGGCCGCCGGCTCCGGCATCGACGGGGCCCTGTTCGGCGGGTCCGGCACCCGCCGGGTCGAGGGTCCGCGCCTGTCGGACGTGGCGGGCCTGAGCTCCACCGAGGGCGACCCGATCCCACGCGTCTACGGCCGGGCCCGGATCGGCGGCACGCTGATCTGGGCGACCCGGCCCCTGGAGGTCGCGAGCACCAGCGTCGAGCGGGCGGCCGGGGCCAAGGGCGGCGGGGGCGGCGGCCGAACCGTGCGCACCGCCTACGCCTACTTCGTCGATCTCGCCATCGGCCTGTGCGAGGGCGAGATCGCCGGCATCCGCCGGGTCTGGGCGGACGGGCGCGAGCTCGACCTGACCACCCTCGCGTACCGCCTGCACCGGGGCGGGGCGGACCAGGCGCCCGACCCGCTCGTCGTCGCCAAGGAGGGGCCCGGGAACGCGCCCGCCTATCGGGGCCTCGCCTACGTGGTGTTCGAGCGCCTGGCGCTGGCCGAGTTCGGCAACCGCGTCCCGCAATTCGCCTTCGAGGTGATCCGTCCGGTCTCGGGTCTCGCCGGGATGATCCGGGCCGTCTGCCTGATTCCCGGCTCCACGGAGTTCGGGCTCGACCCGGCGCGCGTCACCGAGGATTCCGGCTTCGGGACCACGCGGCCCGCCAACCGCTTCCAGCTTCAGGCCGGCACCGACGTCGTCGCCTCCCTCGACGCGCTCCAGGCCCTGTGCCCGCGCCTGACCCGCGTCTCCGTGGTGGCGAGCTGGTTCGGCGACGACCTGCGCGTCGGCGCCTGCACGATCCAGCCGAAGGTCGACAATGCCACCAAGGTGACGACCGGCGACGTCTGGTCGGTGGCCGGCCTCGGACGGGCGCAGGTCGGCCGCGTCTCGGCGGCGCCGGGGGGCGGCCCCGCCTATGGCGGCACTCCCTCGGATGCGGGCCTGACCCGGCTCGTGGCCGAGTTGCGCCGGCGCGGCCTCGGCGTGGTGCTCTATCCCTTCGTGATGATGGACGTGCCCGCCGGCAACACCCGGCCCGACCCGCGCGGGGCCGGAAACCAGCCCCCCTATCCCTGGCGCGGGCGCATCACCTGCCACCCCGCCCCCGGCCTGCCGGCAAGCCCCGACGGCACGGCGGCGGCGGACGCGCAGGTGGCCGCGTTCTTCGAATCCTATCGCGGGTTCCTGCTGCACTACGCGGACCTGGCGGCCGCCTGGATGGCGCAGGGGGTGGACATCGCCGGCTTCATCGTCGGCAGCGAGTTCGTCGGCCTTACCCGGGTGCGCGGCGCGGGCGGCGCCTACCCGGCGGTGGCGGGCTTTCGCGATATCGCCCGGGCGGTGCGCGCCCGCCTCGGGGCCGGCGTGAAGCTCGTCTACGCCGCCGACTGGACCGAGTACGGGGCGGATGTCCGCGACGGCGGGGCGACGATCCGCTTTCCCCTCGACGCCCTCTTCGCCGACCCGGCTATCGACGCCGTCGGGATCGACTACTACCCGCCGCTCAGCGACTGGCGCGACGGGACCGCCCACGCCGACCGGGCGCTCGCCGGGGACATCTACGACCGGGCCTACCTGAAGGACCGGATCGGCGCCGGGGAAGCGTTCGACTGGTTCTATCGCGACGCCGCCGACCGGGCCGCGCAGGTCCGCACGCCGATCACCGACGGGGCCTACGGCAAGCCCTGGATCCACCGGGCCAAGGACCTCGTGGGCTGGTGGTCGAACCCCCATGTCGAGCGCGACGGCGGCCGCGAGACCCGGACCACCGCCTGGGTGCCGCGGGCGAAACCGATCTGGCTCACCGAGATCGGCGTGCCGGCGGTGGACCGGGGCACCAACGGCCCCAACGTCTTCCCCGACCCGAAATCCGCGGAGAACGCCGCCCCGCCGCACTCGCGGGGCATGCGGGACGACCTGATCCAGGCCCGGGGCCTCGCCGCCATCCTGGGCCGGTTCGATGCCGGCCTGCCCGGCTTCGAGCCCGCCCACAACCCGGTCTCGCCCCTCTACGGCGGCCCCATGGTGCCGGCCGATTCGATCTTCGTCTGGGCCTGGGACGCGCGGCCCTTCCCGGCCTTTCCGGATTTCGACACCGTCTGGGCGGATGCCGGCAACTGGGCCGTGGGCCACTGGATCACCGGGCGCCTGGAGGGGCTGGAACTCGACCGCCTCGTCGGCGCGATCCTGTCCGACCTCGGCATCGCCGTACCGGCCGCGATCACGGCGGACGCCTTCCTCGAC
The DNA here is from genome assembly GCF_019750675.1 of Methylobacterium sp. Taxonomy (GTDB): domain Bacteria; phylum Pseudomonadota; class Alphaproteobacteria; order Rhizobiales; family Beijerinckiaceae; genus Methylobacterium. The sequence continues at coordinate 10,690 of NZ_JAIEOF010000321.1, read as the reverse complement.
GGCTACGTCATCGACCGCCCGATGTCGGCCCGGGCCGCCCTGGAGCCCCTGGCGGAGGTCTACGGCCTCGACGTCGCGGCCTTGGCAGGGACCCTGACCGTGCGCGGGCCGCGCCGCGCGGTCCCGCTGGTCCTGGAGGCCGGCGACCTCGTGACGGTGCGGGCCGGGGACGCGCCCCTGAACCGGGTCCGCGCGGAGGAGGCGGAACTGCCCCGCTCGGTCGAGTTCGGCTTCACCGATGCGGACAGCCCCGAATACCGCCGCGCCAGCGCCGCCGCGATCCGCCCCACCGGCGCGCGCCGGCGCGAGGCGCGGATGGAGGCCGCCATCGTCACCCGCCGCGAGAGCGCCGAGGCCCTGGCCGAGGCCGCCCTCGACGCCCGCCTCGCCGCCCGCGACACCGCCCGCTTCACCGTGAGCCCGCGCCGGATCGAGCTCGTGCCCGGCGACCTCCTCGCCCTGCCGGGCGAAGGCGCGCCCCACCGCATCCTGCGCATCGCCGACAACCCGCAGGGTCGGCAGGTGGAGACGCGCGGGGTGCCGCTCGCCGGTGGCCTGTCCCGGGCCGCCGAGCGGGCGGAGGCGCGCCCGCGCCGCGCCCTGCCGGCGCTCGCCGGGCCGCCCTTCGCGATCGCCCTCGACCTGCCGGCCGATCGCGGCGCACCGGCGCCCCTCCAGGTGCTGGCGGTGGCGGCCGATCCCTGGCCCGGCACGGTGGCGATCTGGCGGGCGGAGGGCGCCGAGGCCCCCTTGAGCCCGTTCGGCACCGCCGACTACCCCGCCGCCCTCGGCGAGACCCTGACCGAACTCGCCCCCGGCCCGCTCTGGCGCTTCGACCGGGGCGCCCGGCTCGACGTCCGCCTGCGGCATGCGGGCGATCTCGGATCGATCGCCCCGGGCGCGGCGCTCGCGGGCGGCAATCTCTTCGCCCTGCGGGGGCCCGAGGGAGACATCGAGCTGGTCTCGGCGGCGGGCGCTACGCTGATCGGGCGGGAGACCTACCGCCTGACCGGCCTCCTGCGGGGGCTCGCCGGAAGCGAGGCCGCGGCCGGGCGGCCCACCCCGGCCGGCAGCCTCGTCGTGCGCCTCGACGCGGCGATCGTGCCCCTCGTCACGCGCCTCGACGAGGCCGGACGGCGCTTCCGCTACCGGATCGGCCCCGCCGAGCGCGATCCCGCCGACCCGGCCTTCGTGGAGCTGTCCGCGCAGGCCGGCCTGGACGCCTTCCGTCCCTTGCGCCCGGTCCATCTGCGCGCCCGGCGGGAGCCGGCGGGCGTGCGCCTGTCCTGGATGCGCCGGGCCCGGCGCGACGGCGATTCCTGGGACGTGGCCGAACCGCCGGGGGAAGCGCCGGACGCCTACCGGGTCACGGTGTTCGGACGCGACGGCGCGAGCCTGCGCAGCCTGACGGCGGACGGGCCGGGCCTGCTCTACGCCGCCGCCGACGAGGCCGCCGATTTCGGCGGCCCCCAAGACCGGCTCGACGTCGCCGTCGCCCAGATCGGCACCCTGACCGGGCCCGGCCCGGCGACGCGCGGCAGCCTTCCGGTCCGCGCGCCCTGAACCGGGCCCGCCTCCCGTCCCCAACCCCGTTCCGGAGCCGGCCGATGTCCGAGACCACCCCCCGCCTCGCCCTGCCGCTGATCGCGGCGGGGCAGGCGCAGAAGCACGTCACCCACAACGAGGCCCTGGCCGAGCTCGACGCCCTGGTCCACCTCGCCTGCCTCGACAAGGACCGGGCGAGCCCACCACCGAGCCCGGCCGAGGGCGACCGCTACCTCGTTCTGGCGTCCGCGCCGACCGGCGCCTGGGCCGGGCTCTCGGGGCAGGTCGTCCGCTTCCAGGACGGGGTCTGGATCGGCGCGGTCCCCCAGGCGGGCTGGCTCGCCTGGATCGCCGACGAGGGCCTGCTCTACGTCCATTCGGGCAGCGCCTGGATCGCCCTCGGCAGCACCATCGCGGCCCTGCAGAACCTCGCGCGCTTGGGGCTTGGCACGACGGCGGATGCCGGCAACCCGTTCGCCGCCAAGCTGAACAAGGCCCTCTGGACCGCCCTGACCACCGGCGAGGGCGGATCGGGCGACCTGCGCTATACCCTCAACAAGCAGGCCGCCGGCAACGTCCTCTCGCTCCTGTTCCAGAGCGGCTTTTCCGGCCGGGCCGAACTCGGCCTCACGGGCGACGACGACTTGTCCCTGAAGGTCTCGGCCGATGGCGGCACCTTCACGGAAGCGCTGCGGATCGATCGGGTGACGGGCAACGTCGACGCGACTGCGGCCGAGGCGAGCATCGCGGCGGCGGCCACCGTCAATCTTGGCGCACTCGCGGCGACCCGCGTTGCCGTCACCGGCACGGGCACCGTGTCGAGCTTCGGAAGCGTCGCCAAGCGCGTGCGAATCCTCCGCTTCACGGGAGCGGTGACGCTCACGCACAACCCGCCCTCGCTCTCGCTGCCGACCGGAGCCAACATTCTGACGGAGGCGGGTGACGCGGCCCTCACCGCCTCGGACCCGGCAGGGAATTGGCGGGTGCTCATTTTCGCCCGTGCTTCCGGCAAGCCGCTCGCCGGGATCGGGACACAGGACGCCAGCGCCGTCACGATCACGGGCGGGGCTATCAACAATACGCCGATCGGCGCGGCGACCCCATCGACAGTAAACGCGACCAACTATTTGCTCGGCGGCGTGCCGGCTGTATCTTCGTCGGCAGAGTTCAGGTTCCTGAATTACTCAAGCGGCAAACAGGCGCTGGCCTACGCCGATCTATACGGCTCGCAGACATATTACACCGCAAACCTGATCGTTTTTCGGACGGAGGCCATGGCGACTATCCTGCGCCTGGAAAGCGGACTGGCAACGCTCTCGGGTGTGCTCAAGCCAAGTGCCGACAATACATATAGCCTGTGTATGGCGACGAACCGAGCGACGGTTATTTACGCGGCCACCGGAACCATCAACACGTCGGACGCGCGGGAGAAGACGCCCGTTCGTCCGCTCACGGATCAGGAGCTTGCGGCAGCGAAGGCCCTGGCGCGCGAGGTGGGCGTCTTCGGGTGGCTCGCGGCGATCGAGCAAAAGGGCGACGCTGCCCGCCTGCACATCGGCATGACGGTGCAGCGGGCGATGGAGATCATGGGGGCGCATGGTCTCGACGCCGTGCGGTACGGCCTCGTCTGCCATGACACATGGGACGCCATCCCGCCGACACCCGCCCTCGAGGCGCGGGCGCCCGAATACGACGCGGACGGGGTCATGATCGACCCTGGCGAATTCGGACGGCCGGCCGACCCTGGCCGCGCGGCCGGGGACCGCTTCGGCTTCCGGGTCGATCAGCTTCTTCTGTTCCTGGCGCGCGGGTTCGATGCGCGGCTCGGGGCCCTCGAAGCCAGGACGCCTTGAGGCTCATGACGCCTTGAGGCTTCAGGACGCCTTGAGCTTTCAGCGCAGGTAGCCCGCCGCCTGCAGGCTCGCTTCCACCACGGGGCAGAACCCCGACAGGGGATTGTCGTTCTCCGCCGCCGGTGGCCGCACCGGCCGCATCGGCGGAAATTCCAGGTCCGGAGGCGCCGCGGCCGCGACGGGTTGGATGGCCGCGCCGCCGGAAACCGCCGGACCGTCGTCCTCTGGCAAATCCCGCCTCAAAGCAGCCGAGACAAGCTTTCGCAGCATATCCGCCTCCTGATCACGTGATCAGGGTGGATGTCGCATTGATTCCCGCAGTCTTCAAGCACCCGGAGATCGGACATGGACATGAGCACCATCGGCGAAGCCGTGCTGATCGCCCGGGAGGGCCGCCGCCTGACCGCCTACCGCGACAGCGTCGGCATCTGGACCATCGGCGTCGGACACACCGCCGCCGCCGGGCCGCCCGTGGTCACGCCGGGGCTGCGGCTCACCGAAGCCGCCTGCGACGCGCTCTTCCGGCGCGATCTCGCCCGCTACGTGCGCAGCGTGGCGGCGGCGGTCCCGGCGGACCTGCCGGACCACGCCTTCGACGCCCTGGTCTCGCTCTGCTTCAACATCGGCCCGGCGGCCTTCGCGCGCTCGACGGTGCTGCGCCGCCTGGGAGCGGGGGACCGCGCCGGGGCCGCCGAGGCGATCCTGATGTGGAACCGCCCGGCCGCGCTGATCCCGCGCCGGGGCGCCGAGTACGATCAGTTCCGCACGCCCTACGCCCAGGCCCTGCCCCGGGCCCGCCGGGGCGACGCGGCGCCGATCCCCGCCCCGAGCCCGCCGGTCTCGAGCCTCCCCGCCCCGCGCCGGTCCGTGCCGCGCGTGCGGGTCCCGGTCCCGGCCGCGCTTGCCTCCTCACCCCTTGCCCCCCTGCCGGCGTCGGAGACCCCGCCGGCGCCGGGGGTTTGGGCTCGCCTCTGGTCCGCCCTGCGGGCCGGCGCCGGCCGGACCGGCTGATCACCCCGAGCCCCCTCGCCGCATCTCCTGCCCGAATCCCGTCGCCGAACCCCGGAGTCCGCCATGGTCCCTCTCGCCGCATCCCGCGTCCGTCCGCTCGCCGCCGGAGCCGTGATCCTCGCCGCCCTCACCGGTCCTTGCGCGGCCGCCGGGCCTACGATCGTCCTGCCCTGGGGCGATGCCCTCGCGGAGGCGATCCAGGCCCTGGGCGCCGTACTCGTCCCCCTGGCCGCCACCGCGGCCCTGGCGGCCCTGGCCCGCCTGACCGGCCCCTTGCGCGTCCTCGTCACCAGCACCCTGGTGGAGCGGCTCGTGCGCAACGTCGCCGATTACGGCATCAACGCCGTGGCGGGGGCCGTGCGCGGCCGGACCCTGACGGTGCCGGTGGGCGCGCGGGTGATCGCGAGCGCGGTCGAGCGTGGCCTCGAACAGGCCCCGGGCTGGCTCGTCCGCGCCGCCGGCGGGGTCGAGGGCCTCGGCGAGAAGGTGTTCCGCAGCCTTCCCCTCGAGGAGGCGGCCACGGCGGACAACACCCTCGCCCCCGCCCTGCAGGCCGCGCGCGGGCGCCGCCCCGCCACCCTGCCCTGACCACCCCGCGCGCCGGAGACCGGGCCCTTGGAAAAGATCGCCCTCGAAGCCGCGCGCCTGCTCGTCTCCCAGGAGGGCGCGGGTTGGACCGTCGCCGTCCTGCTCGGGCTCGCCTGCCTCCACCTGCACCGCGAGGGCGCCCGCGCCCAGGAGGCGCGCCTGGGGGATGCGGGCGCCACCGCGACCGCCCTGGAGCGGGCCTCGCAGACCAACGCCGCCGTGGCGGCCGCCCTGGAAAGCAGGACCCGCGTGCTGGAGGACCTGGCCAGGCTCACCGCCGAGGTCGCGCGCGGCGTCGAGCGGAGCGACGAGCGCGGCCGCGAGAAGTTCGACGAGATCCTGCGCCGGCTCGGCGAGCCGCGCGACCGCCCCTGAGGAGGATGCCGTGACCCGACCCGACCTTCGCCCGCTCCGGCGCGGGCGCTGCCGCCGCCTCGCGGCCCTGCGCCTCACCGCCGCCCGCCGGCGCTTCGAGCGCTCCAGCCTGGCCCTGCGCAAGGCCGCCCTCGACCATGTCGACCGGCAGGCCGAGATCGGCTCGGTCCTGCAGGCGACCCTCGCCCGCCTCGCCCCGGGCAGCCTCTGATACGGCCCTCGCGTGATCGGAGCGGCGGACCGTATCGCCCGAACCCGCGTGGCGTTCGAGCAAAGCCCAGATCCGTCATCCCGCACGGATCGCCGGACGGGATCGGCACGAGGGATGCGCATGCCGATTGTGGAGGAGCCCGGTGGGGGGCAGCCATGCCGGGAACCGGATGGCCGAGGTTCGGCTTGGCTCGCTATTCAGGGCGCATTCAGTGCCTCGTCCCTAGATCTGTCCATCATGCGTATCCTTCTCGCCCTGTTGTTGATCGGACTGACCATCGCGGGATTCGCGACGGGTTCGATCGATACGCTCGCCGAGGAGACCTCCGGTACGGTCGCGGCCCCCCTCGTCACCGTTCCGCGCAGCGAGACCTGCCTCAGTGCCGCAGACCTGCGCGAGGCGGTGGCCGACAAGCGCGTGATCGCCCCCGTGGCGGCGATCCGCGCGGCCCGGCAGGTCATCCCGCGCGCCGAGATCCAGCGGGCGCGCCTGTGCCGCAACGACGAGACGCTGGTCTACCTGCTCACGGCCCTGCGCCGGGACGGGCAGTTCGTCCACGTCATGGTGGACGCCACCACCGGTCAGGTCAGCGGACCCTGAGGCCGTCGAACGTGATCGCGCGGGGACCCGGAAGGGTGTTTCGCGTCCGGCGCGGGCCGTCTAACGTGCGTTGCTCGCGACGGACGAGGTTCGGGCCATCATCGTAGGAGTTCTGGACCGTGCGCTTGCTCGTGGTGGAGGATGACCGGGATATCAACCGGCAGGTGGTGACCGCGCTGGAAGAGGCCGGCTACGTGGCCGACAAGGCCTTCGACGGCGAGGAGGGCGGCTATCTCGGCGAGAACGAGCCCTACGACGCGATCATCCTCGACATGGGCCTGCCCAAGACCGACGGCGTCAGCGTCCTCCAGAAGTGGCGCCGGGCCGGCATCAAGACCCCGGTCATCATCCTCACGGCCCGGGACCGCTGGTCCGACAAGGTCGACGGCTTCGACGCAGGCGCCGACGACTACGTGACGAAGCCCTTCCACATGGAGGAGCTGATGGCCCGCGTGCGTGCCCTGCTGCGGCGCGCGGCCGGCCACGCCACCAGCCAGATCGCCTGCGGGCCGGTGGTGCTCGACACCCGCTCCGGCCGGGTCTTCGTGGACGGCAACCCGGTCAAGCTCACGAGCCACGAGTACCGCCTGCTCTCCTACCTGATGCACCACACCGGCCGCGTGGTCTCGCGGGCCGAGCTGACCGAGCACCTCTACGACCAGGATTTCGACCGCGATTCCAACACCATCGAGGTCTTCGTCGGCCGCCTGCGCAAGAAGCTCGCGGTCGACCTGATCCAGACCGTGCGGGGGCTGGGCTACCTCGTCGATCCGAACCAGCCCGCGCCGCGGGTGTGATTTCAGCGGGTTCCGGCGAGGTCGGTCCGCGCGAAGTCGTCGCCCTTGAAGAGCAACGGGGCGGCATGGATCTTGGCCATCGCATAGGCGAAGCAATCGCCCATGTTGAGTTGGGCCGGGTGCCCCGTTCCCTTGCCATACCGGGCGAAGGCCGCGATCGCCTGTGTGCCTGCCTCTGGCGGGATCGCCATCAGGCGGATACCGGCGGCATCCAGGAAGGCAGTCAAATCGGCCTGCGCGACCTCGGCGGATGTTTGGCGCTTTCGGCAAATCCCCAGCACGGCTTCATAGACTGCGATCGCAGAGGTGAACCGGTCGGGGGCAGCCTCCAAGCGATCGAGAAGGTCGTCGCTGCCGACCTCGGATGCCAGGATCGCCACCAGAGCCGACGCGTCGACAAACATCAGGCATCACCACTGATTTCGTCGTAGAAAGCCTTGTCGGCTTCGAGGCCGGTCGGTGGATAGGAAGCGATACGCTCCTGTATCGGTCGAATCCGCTCACGCAGGCTGAGCTTTTCGGCATCGCGTCGCAATTCGTTGCCGACAGCAAGCTTGATGGCATCGGTGAGAGCGATCCCCTTTCGCTCGGCGAGCATGCGCACAAGCCGGTCGGCTTCGGGGTCGCGGATGTGGAGTGCCATGGTCGATTCTTCGCCTCTCTCAGCGCATTCCGGAAACTTTGGATCACGGAAGGTCATCCAAAGCGTCTTGGACAAGGCGTCTTGGACAAAGCGTCTTGGCGTTGCATTCGCCATGCGCGTCGGCATCCGTGCACGCGAGGCCGCATCGGACATGTACATAACGCCATCAGCCTGTCTACATCGATCCGTCGCGCTGCCGGGCGCATGGCGAGGATGATCACACATTGACGACGGACGCCGCATGATTCCCTCTCCCTCCTGGCTCCCGATGCGTCGCCGCTCGATCGCGGTGCGTCTGGCCACCTCGGCGCTGCTGGCGAGTTCGGCGATCCTGCTGATCGCCGCCTGGATTCTCACGACCCTGTACCGCGAGAACACCGAGCGGGCCTTCGACAGCCGTCTCCTCGTCTACGCCAACAACCTCGCCACCGACCTCGTCTCGCCCAACGATCCGGAGAGCCGGTCCTTCACCCTGAGCGATCCGCGCTTCGACCTGCCGCTGTCGGGCTGGTACTGGCAGATCGGGCGCCCCGACGCGAAGCCCCGCGACTTGCGCACCTCGCGCTCCCTCGTCGGCGTGCCCCTGAAGGCCGCCGGCACGCCCGACACCAAGGCGGGCATCGGCCAGATCCGCCAGGGCTATGGCCGGGCCCAGGACGAGCGCCGCCTGCGCGTCATCGAGCGCGACGTCGATCTCGGCGAGGAGGGCCGCTACACCGTGCGGGTCGCCGGCCCCGCCGACGAGATCGAGAACGACGTCGATCGCTTCCGTTTCTCGCTGATGGTCACCTTCGGCCTGCTCGGCCTCTCGCTGGCGCTCACCACCCTGCTGCAGATCCGCTTCGGCCTCGCGCCGCTCGCCAAGCTGCGGAACGCGCTGGGCGCCATCCGGCGGGGGGAATCCGACCGCATCACCGGCGAGTATCCGCGCGACATCGCGCCCCTGGCGGGTGAGGTGAACCTGCTCATCGAGACCAACCGGGAGATCCTGGAGCGGGCGCGCACCCAGGTCGGCAACCTCGCCCACGCCCTGAAGACGCCGCTCTCGATCATCGTCAACGAGGTCGGCGCGGCGGACGCGCCCGGCGATCTCTCCGCCAAGATCCGCGAGCAGGCGGCCGTGATGCGCGACCAGGTGAACTACCACCTCGACCGGGCCCGGGCGGCAGCGCTCGCCGGCACGCTCGGCACCTCGACGGAGGTCGAGCCGGCCCTCGCCGGCCTGGTTCGCACCTTCGGCAAGATCTACCGCGACAAGGACATCGCCTACGAGGTCCACGTGCCGGCGGGCCTGCGCTTCCGGGGCGAACGCCAGGACTTCGAGGAGATGATCGGCAACCTCGTCGACAACGCCTCGAAATGGGCCGGCAGCCGGGTGGCGATCCGGGCGGAGGCGGTGGGCAAGGACGATTATCCCCACCTTCTGGTGGCGATCGAGGACGACGGCCCGGGCCTCGCCCCGGAGGACCGGGCGGCGGTGCTCGGGCGCGGGCGGCGCCTCGACGAGACGAAGCCCGGCTCCGGCCTCGGCCTCTCGATCGTGGCCGATCTCGCGACCCTCTATCGCGGGCGCTTCCGCCTGGAGGAGGCGACCCTGGGCGGCCTGCGGGCGGTGATCGAGGTGCCGGGCGACGCGCCGGCCGGCGTCGCGCCGCACTGAGGCGGCCGGGTCCGGCGGGCCGGAGCCGCCGGGCGTTTGATCCGCCGGGCGTATCCGCTAAGGTTGTGCCGTTCTTCCCAGCGCGTGCGCGTGACACCGTGTCGCCCGATGTCCGCATCGTGCCGGCGGGAGCCCGCGTCTACATGCAAGCGGGGCAGCGTCCGGGGCGTGATGACGGCACTTTGGTTCATACTGGCGTTCATGACCGGCACGGCGGTGTTCGCCCTGCTCTGGCCGATGTCGCGCCGGGCCGATCCGGCCGCCGCGCCGGAAGCCGGGGGCCTCGCCACCGAGACCGGGTTCTACGAGGATCAGCTGCGCGAGATCGCGCGCGACGAGGCCCGCGGCCTGATCGCCGCCCCCGAGGCTGAGGCCGCCCGCACCGAGGCGGCGCGGAGGCTGATCCGGGCCAACCGGGCCGGCGTGCCCGTGAGCCCCGGCATGGCCGAGCCGGCCCTGCGCCAGCGCCGGGCCGCCTCCGCCTTCGCGCTCTCCACCATCCCCCTCGTCGCCCTCATCGCCTACGGGATCTACGGCTCGCCCCACATGCCGGCCCAGAGCGCGGCCGAGCGGCAATCCGTGCAGAGCGCCGACCAGGACCTCCTCAAGGCCATCGGCCAGATCGAGGCGCGCCTGGCCGCCGATCCCACCGACGGGCGCGGCTGGTCGGTGCTGGCCCCCGTCTACATGCGGATGGGCCGTTTCGACGACGCGGCGCATGCCTACGAGGCCGCGAGCCGCATCCTCGGCGAGACGCCGCAGCGCCTGTCCGACTGGGGCGAGGCCCTGGTGGCGGGGGCCAACGGCGCCGTCTCACCCCAGGCCAAGGCGATCTTCCAGCGCGCGATCGACCTCGACGGTCAGGTCGCCAAGCCGCAATTCTACCTGGCCCGGGCGGCCGAGCTCGAGGGCGACATCCCCGATGCGATCCGCCGCCTGCAGGCGATGGTCGCGGCGGCCCCCGCCGACGCGCCCTGGCTCCCCCTGGTGACGGAGAACCTCGCGCGCCTGAAGGGCGAGGCGCCGGCTCAAGGCCAGACTCAAGCCCAGGCCGAGGCGCAGAACCAGGGGCGTGTCCAGACGCCCGACGCGGGGCGTGCCGCCGCGCTCCAGTCCCTGCCACCGGCCGGGCGCGAAGGCGCCATCCGGGGCATGGTCGAGGGCCTCGACCGGCGGCTTTCCGACACGGGCGGCAGCCTCGACGAGTGGCTGCGCCTCGTGCGCTCCTACGGCGTGCTCAAGGAGCGCGACAAGGCCGCCGCCGCCCTGGAGCGGGCGCGCAAGGCCCTGGCGGACGATCCTGAGGCCAAGGGCCGGCTGGACGAGATGGCCCGCGAGGTCGGGCTCGCCGGCGCCCCGGCCCCGGGCGTGCCGAGCGCCGCCGACGAGGCGGGGCGCGCGGGCACC
>NZ_JAIEOF010000407.1 GCF_019750675.1 Methylobacterium sp. | reverse complement strand
CCCGACCAGATCCGCCAGATCTGGCAGGGACGAGCGGCCACGCCGCCCCTGAGCGAGCCCGGCCGCCGCTTCGCCGTGATGGACGGCGCGAGTCTCGACCGCCTGCGCAACGACCGCCCCCCGGCCTGCGCGCTTCCGGCCGCGGGTCCCCGTCCGGCAGGTGCGGTCGGCCGGACGCGTCCCGATTCCGCCATGGGCCGGCCCGAGCGCGATGTCCTCGCCGAATGGAACGGCGCCACCGCCTCGCAGGACCGTCTGTCCGACCAGGTCGCCACGATGTCGGCGAGACTCGCGGCCGCAGCGCGCGAGAGCTGGGCCGCCACCAAGGCCTGGGCCGAGGACCAGGTCCGCGAGCCCGAGATCGAGATCGGATCGCAGGCCTCCCTGATCGTCGGCCAGGGCCTGCCCGGACGCGACCCGAACGGCCTCCTGACCGTGTTCACGGCCCCGAGCGCGGCCACCCTCCAGGCCTCGGCCATCTGCCTCACGACGCCCTCGATCTGGAACCGGATCGAGGGTCGGGTCGCCACCCTCGACGCCAATGACGGCACGCTCACCAACCACATGGCCAAGCAGGCCCGGTTCGTGGAGAGCGGGCCGGTCTCCCTGGAGAACCTGCGCCTCGTGGTTGCGGGCTGGTTCTCCACCAACCCGAGCATGTTCACACTCATCATGTTCGCGGCCGCGATCAGCCTCGGCCTGAGCACCTCGGCGATGCTGCGCGGCCTGGGCCGGGCCAATCCGGGCACCGGAGCCCCCGCCAGATCCGACGAGGGGGGAATTCCGCGATGAAGCCGTATCGCACGCACGCATATGCGGCTTCGCTCTGCCTGCCGCTGCTGGCCATGGTTCCGGCGCTCGCGCAGGGCCCCGCCATCCCCCCCGAGACGAGGGCCGGCGAGGCCAAGCCGGGCGAGCCCAAGCCTATCGAATCCAAGGCTGTCGAATCCAAGCCCATGGATACCAAGCCCGCCGGGCAAGGCACTTCCCAGCCAGGCACTTCCCAGCCAGGCACTTCCCAGCCAGGAACCGCCCAACAGAGCGGGGCTCGGCCGGCGGAGGCGCTTGCCATGCTGAACAGCCTCGGGAACACGCCGGGCTGGCGCAGCTACAAGGCCCGCTTCGTCACGGACCAGGGCCGGGTCGTCGACACGGGCAACGGCCGCATCAGCCACAGCGAGGGGCAGGGCTACGGCATGCTGCTCGCGGTGGCGGCGGGCGACCGCGATGCCTTCCAGCGGATCTGGAACTGGACCCGCGCGAACCTGATGGTCCGCGACGACGCCCTGCTGGCCTGGCGCTGGGAGCCGGACAAGCGGCCCGCCGTCGCGGACATGAACGACGCCACCGACGGCGACATCCTCGTGGCCTGGGCCCTCGCCGAGGCCGCCGAGGGCTGGTCGGACGAGGGCTATCGCCTCGCCAGCCGGCGCATCGCCGTGGACATCGCCCGCCGGACGGTCCTGTTCCGTAGCGAGGGCCTGCCCCTGCTGCTCCCCGCCATGAGCGGCTTCTCGGCCGAGGAGCGCAGCGACGGTCCGGTGATCAACCTGTCCTACTGGGTCTTCCCGGCCTTCCCACGGCTCGCCGGCGTCGCGCCGGAATTCGAGTGGAGCCGCCTCAGCGCCGTGGGCCAGGAACTCACCCTGCGCGCCCGCTTCGGTGCGGCCCAGCTGCCGACAGAATGGATCTCGATGCGCGGGGGCCAGCCCCAACCGGCCACGGGCTTCGCGCCGCACTTCTCCTACAACGCGGTGCGGCTGCCCCTCTACCTCGCCATGGCGGGCATCACGGAGCGGACCTACTACGAGCCCCTGCTGAAGCTCTGGGCCGAGCCGGATCCCGCCGGGCTGCCGATCATCGATACGGCGAGCGACGCCGTCGCGGGGCGCATGGGTGAGCCCGGTTACGCGGCGATCCCGGCCCTGGCCGCCTGCGCCGTCTCCGGCACGCCGCTGCCCGCCGGGCTGTCGGACCCGGTCCCGAACGAGAACTACTATCCTGCCACGCTCCATCTCCTGGCCCTGACGGCCACCAACATGCGGTATCGCTCATGCCTCGGCCGCTGAACCCGCGATGCCGTGCGGCGCCGCTCCTCCTCGCCCTCGCCGGGGGGATTGCCGGGACCTTGGCCTGGGCCGGCCCTGCGGCGGCGCAGCCGGCCCCCGTCCGCACGGGGGTGCTCCAGCTCAACGAGCGGCGCGCGCCGGTCATCCTCGACACCCCGCAGAACGCGGGCGGCGCCGAAATCATCGACGAGAGCGCCCTGCGCTACTACGCCGCCCAGCGCCAGGGCGAGCGCGTCCAGGCCGAGATCGCGCGGCTGCGGCGGCGCCATCCGAACTGGACCGTGCCGGCCGACCTCGACACCCTGAAGCCGAGCCCGCCGGAGGAAGCCCCGATGTGGGACCTCTTCACGGCCGGCCGCTTCGACGAGCTGCGCACCGCGATCAGCGTCCGCCAGTCGGTGGATCCCGGCTGGCAGCCCTCGGAGGACCTCGCGCGCAAGCTCAACCGCGGCACCCTGCGCAGCGCAGCGCGGGCGGCCGCCCGCGACGGCTCCTGGGACGACCTCATCGCCCGCGTGAAGGGGACGCAGGAGGGCATCCAGAACCTCGACATCGACATCGCCTGGACGCTGGCCGAAGCCTATGCGCGGACTGGCGACATCCCCTCGGCCTCCGCCCTGTACGGCACCCTCCTGAAGGAGCAGGCCGATCCCGGCCTGCGCCTCGCCACGGTGCAGAAGGCCATGGCGGCGATGCCGATGGCCGCCGTCGAGCCGCTCCTGGCCATGCGGAGCCCCGGCACCGAGGGCACGGACGAGTTCCGGTCCATCCATGGGGACGTGACACGGGCCCGCATCGCGGCGGTCCTGCACGGGCAGCCGGCCGGACGCATCGAGCCGGCCGACCTCGCCGCCCTCGGTGAACAGGCCCGCCGCGTGGGCGAGCCCGCGCAGATCGCACTGCTTGGCTGGTACGCCTATCACCGACGCCAGTTCCGCGAGGCCCTCGACTGGTTCAAGACGGCCCTGGCCCGCGGCGGCGATGCCGCGGTGGCGACGGGCCTCGCCCTGTCGCTGCGCGAGATGGGACAGGACCGCGAGGCGGAGGAGGCCGCCTTCACTTGGCGCAACGCCTCGGTGACGAACCTCTCCCTCTACGTCGACATGATGGAGCGGCGCCTGGGCGAAGGCCCCGCCTCGCCCGTCGAGACCGAGCGACTCGACCGGTTCGCCAAGGTCGTCCTGGCCACGAGCGCCCCCGAAGGCGCGCAGGCGCTCGGCTGGTACGCCTACAATGCCTGCCAGTTCGATGCCGCCGCGGACTGGTTCCAGAGGGCCGTCGGCTGGCGGCCGCGCGAATCCGCCGTGCTCGGCTACGCCCTCAGCCTGTCGCGCCTGAAGCGCACGCGGGACTACCTCGAGACCGTGAACCGGTACGACGGCCTGTTCCCGAAGGTGGTCGGACTCGTCTTCGCCGAGCCCGACCCGCAGGCGCGCGACACCGGCCCGTGCGGCCCGGCCCCGGCGGTTCCGCAACAGGCGGCGGCCCCGGCGCCACCGCGCGTGAAAGTGCCCAAACCGACCGTCGCCACCACGCCGGTCCGCCCCCTGGCCGTCCAGCGCGGGGAATTCCCCATCATGGTCCCGGCGGAGAACCCCCTGCGCTTCGGCGAGGGCGCGTCCCTCACACCACGCGCGCGGGACGCGGAATACCTGCGCGAGGTGCGCGGGCCGCAGCCCCTGGTCGCCCGCCGCGTCGTGGGCGTCGGGGCCATGCCCTACGAGCGCTATGGCTTCACCCTGCTGCCGGGATGGAACGGCCTCGCTCGGGCGAGCCTCCAGGCCGGACCGCCGGCCCCGCCCGTGGGCACCCTCGCGCAAGCCGAGGCTGGCATCCTTGCGCAGACCGGCTCGCCCCGGTTGGTGCAGCCCCGGGACGGCGATCGCTTCGGTCCGTTCGATACCGCCAGCACCGAACGGAGCGGCCAGCGAAATCCAGGACTGGATCGATGAACGGACCGATGTTTCCCGCCGGCCGGCCGCAGGTGCCGTTCCGGACCACGCTGCTCCGGATGACCGGCCTCGCCCTCGGCCTGACCCTGCTCGGGGCCTGCCAGACCGCGAAGACGAGCCGGACCGCCCCGCGCTTCGAGACGGCCTTCACCTCCACGGGGCCCGCCGGCAACCAGCCCCTGGTCTTCGTGCCGAACAGCGGCGCCATCGAGTCCGTCGAGGAGACGCGCTCGCGCGCGGGCCTGCGGCAGCGCATCGTGTACGGACAATCCCGCGGCCGGGTGGATCTCACCATCGCGTCGGGCCGGGTGTGGGACGATCCGGCCATGGCCAAGCCGAGCCGTGCCGGAATCGCGGCCGAACTCGAGAGCCTGGAGGATGGATACGCCTATCGCATCGTCCGTCAGCCGATGACCAACGCCTACGGACCCATCGGGGTCGCCGTGAGCCAGCGCTGCGCCTATGCGTGGCAGTGGATCGAGGACCTGCAGCGGGTCGAACTCGGCCGCGCCGCCCTGCGCGGGCCGGTCGCGGTTTCGCTCCGCGTTCAGCATTGCGGCCGCAGGCCGATGGCCACCGAGGCGCTCCTGGCCGACCTCGCCCGCATCCGCCTCGGGGTGTCCACCGAAGCGGTGGCCCGTGCCCCGCGTCCCCGGATCGCCCGGGCGAGACCGGCCGCCGAACCCGTGGCCGCCCTGGCCCCGGTCGCCCCGGCCCCGACCGCCCCGGCCGCCCCTGCGCCGATCCCGGTTTCGAGCCCGCCCTCGGTCGCGGTCAACAGCAGTCGCACCCTGGTGACGCTGCCGCCCGCCCCGGCGGGCCAGGCCTACCTCGCGCAGCCCGCTCCGGCTTCGGCCGTGCAGCCCATGCCCGTCGTTCCCCGACCGACGGCCTCGGGGGGCTCGGATCGCGCCCGCTTCCTGACCGACGCCCTGCCGGCCTCCGGTCGTACGCCGCCGGCCGGCTGGTAGGCGCTCCGGACGATAAGGGTGTGACCTGACCGGCTGGCTGAGGATCGACCGGGACCGATACGGTTTCGAGTTGATCGCTTCGCTCGGCCGCGCGCGCGAAGCTCCCTTGCCGCGCGCGCGACGCGCTCCCTTGTGACTCGAAGACCGCTGCCGCCCGGGACGGAAACCGGCCCCGCCGAATTGATGCGCCGGGCTTTTCGGAGCATGCCTGCACGATCCCCGAAGACGGCCGCCCCGAAGACGGCCGCCCCGGCGCGCGGGGACGGCCATCGATGATCAGGATCACCATGCGCACGCACGCCCTTCTCGCCCTCGCACTCCTGGCGGCCCTCGCGCCGCACCCGGCGGTGTCCGCGCCGGACGCGACCGTGCTCGCGGCGGCCAAGGCCCAGGACGGTCCCTATCGTGAAACCCTGAAGGGGCTGGTCGACATCGATACCGGCACCGGCGACGTGCCCGGTCTCACCCGGGTCGAGGCGATCCTGAGGGGGCGCCTCGCGGCGGCGGGGCTCACGGTGGAGAACCGGGCCGCCCCCGCCTTCGGCGGCAACACCCTGGTCGGCACGCGCACCGGCACGGGCACGCGCCGGATCATGATGCTGGTGCATTACGACACCGTGTTCGGCACGGGCGACGCGGCCAAGCGCCCCTACACCGAGCGCGACGGACGTGCCTACGGGCCGGGCGTCGCCGACGCGAAGGGCGGCGTCGCGATGATCCTGCACGTGCTGGCCGCCCTGGAGGCGCTGCGCTTTACGGGCTACGGCACCCTCACGGTGGTGCTCAATCCGGACGAGGAGCGCGGTTCGCGGGGCTCGCGCGAGGAGATCGCCCGGCTTGCCCGCGACCAGGACGTGGTCCTCTCCTTCGAGCCGTCCTTCGCCGAGGCCGGGGTCGATGCCGTCACGGTGGCGACGAAGGGCATCAACTACGCGAGCCTCACGGTGAAGGGCCGCGCGGCCCATGCCGGCGGCGCGCCGGAGGCCGGCCGCAACGCGGTGGTCGAACTCGCCCACCAGATCCTCCAGCTCCAGGACCTCGGCGACGCGGACAAGGGCACCAGCCTGCACTGGACCGTGATCCAGGGCGGCACCAAGCCGAACATCATCCCCGAGGCAGCGTGGGCGGAGGGCGACATGCGCTACTTCCTGCCCGCCGAGTACGACCGCGTGCTGGCGCAGGCCCGCCGGATCGTCGGCACTCACCGCGTCCCCGACACGCAGGTGAGCTTCGATCTCGCCAAGGGCCGGCCGCCGCTGCCGCGCAACCCCGCGACCCAGGCGCTGGGCGAGCGCGCCCGGGCGATCTACGGCGAGATGGGCGCCGAACTGGCCCTCGCCGAGATCGGCGGCGGCACCGATGCGGGCTACGCCTTCCAGCCCGACAGCCCGTCGAAACCCGCCATCCTCGAATCCCTCGGCGTCGTCGGCGGCCAGTATCACAGCGCGGACGAGTTCGCGGTGCTGGCCAGCATCACCCCGCGGCTCTACCTCGCGACCCGCCTGGTGATGGAGGCGTCGCGGGAGCCGGCGCGCTGATCCGGTCCCTGGGAGACGGGCCGCCGGGCGCTGGCCCGCGCGATGGCGGCTCGCGGAGGCCCGGCACGGCGGCGACGCGAGAGAGGGACAGGCCCATGCGCACGTTCGACGTCGCCGTCATCGGCGGGGGAATCAACGGCTGCGGCATCGCGCGGGACGCGGCCGGGCGGGGCTACGCGGTGATCCTCGCCGAACAGAATGACCTCGGCAGCGGCACCTCGGCCTGGTCGACGAAGCTCATCCACGGCGGCCTGCGCTACCTCGAGCACTACGAGTTCCGTCTGGTGCGCGAGGCCTTGGCCGAGCGCGAGGTGCTCTGGCGCATCGCGCCCCACATCGTGCGCCCGCTTCGCTTCATCCTGCCCCTGCATGCGGGCCTGCGGCCGGCCTGGCTGCTGCGCCTCGGCCTCTTCCTGTACGATCATCTCGGCGGCCGCAGGCGCCTGGCCGCCACCCGCCGGGTCGACCTGACGGGGCCGCTCGGCGCGTCCCTCAAGCCCGAGTTCCGGCGCGGCTTCGAGTATTCCGACGCAAGCGTGGACGACACCCGCCTCGTCGTCCTCAACGCCCGCGACGCGCGGGACAGGGGGGCGGAGATCGCGGTGCGCACCCGCGTCGTGTCCGCCCGCCGCGCGGGCGACCTCTGGCACGTGGTGCTGCGCGACCTACGCTCCGGCCGCGAGGAGACGGTGGCGGCCCGCTTCCTCGTCAACGCGGCAGGGCCGTGGGTCGACCGGGTGATCCAGGGCCCGATGGGGCAGAGCGAGGCCCGCCACGTGCGCCTCGTGCAGGGCTCGCACATCGTCGTGCGCAAGCTCTACGACCACGACCGCGCCTTCATCTTCCAGAACGCGGACGGGCGGATCATCTTCGCCATTCCGTACGCGAACGACACCACCCTGGTCGGCACCACCGACCGGGACTTCTCGGGCGACGCGGCGGACGCGGCCATCACGGACGAAGAGACCGAGTACCTCCTCGCGGCGGCCAGCGAATACTTCGCGCGGGCCCTGCGCCGGGAGGACATCGTCTGGACCTTCGCGGGCGTGCGCCCGCTCTACGACGACAAGGCGTCGAAGGCACAGGAGGCGACCCGCGACTACGTCCTGCGGACGGAAGGGGCGGGGGGCCAGGCACCCGTGCTCAACATCTTCGGCGGCAAGATCACGACCTACCGCCGGCTCGCCGAGGACGCCCTGGCGGAGATCGGCGCCCATCTCGGCACGCGCGGCGGCTCATGGACCGGGACGGCCCCCCTGCCGGGCGGCGATTTCCCGGTGGATGCCGTCGGCGACGTCGAGGACCGCCTCGCGCGCGCGGCCCCCGGCCTCGCGCCGGGTACCGTCCGCCGCATGGTCGCGGCCTACGGGACGGACGCCCTGCGCATCGCCGACGCGCTGGGCGACGACCTCGGCCACGGCCTGCACGCGGGCGAGCTGCGCTGGATGATGACGCAGGAATGGGCCCGCACAGCCGAGGACGTGCTCTGGCGCCGCTCCAAGCTCGGCCTCGCCTTCTCGGCCAGCGAAATCGAGGCCCTCGAGGCTCGGATGGACGGCCTCCCCGCCGACGCCTAGGCAGGCTTCGCAAACGTGGTCGCCGGTTTTACGTCTGAAATCTGCGACATAGCAAAGAGCTAAGCAGGGTGAAGCGTTGGCTTGCCAAGGCGAACCTGCTTAGACGCTGCCGGCCCCCTCGGGGGCGGCCCGGCAGCAGGCGTCGAAGCCGCGCGCCAGCTCGGCGAGGCTGACACGGCCCAGGCGCGCGACCAGCAGCGCCTCGGCGTCCCGCAGCGCGTCCTCCACGGCGGCGTTGACCACCCGCTCGACCGCGCAATCCGGGTTCGGATGCGCGTTGCCGATCGCGAAGAGGCGGGGCCCCCCGACCGCACGGTGGATGTCGAGCAGCGACACCGCCTCCAGGTCGGCCACGATCGCCCAGCCGCCGCCATGGCCCTTGTCGGAGCGCACGTAGCCGGCCTCGCGCAGGCCCGCCATCGTCCGGCGCACGACCACGGGGTTGGTCCCGAGCATCCGGGCGATCGCGTCGGAGGTCATGGGCCCGTCGTGCCGCGCCATGTGGAGCAGCACGTGGAGCATTCGCGAGAGGCGGGTGTCGTGACGCACGGCCCGACCCTTCGCACGGCGCCCCGGATTGGCAAAGCCGCACGATCACGATACTTCTGATGTTGCATGATAAGGGAGGATCTGGGATGCGGGCATTCGAAGACCCCGAGCGTTGGGACGCGGTCGCGCGGCACTACGAGGAGACGGCCCATCCCTTCACTGCCCGCTTCGCGGAGGCCGCCCTCGCGCGGGTCCCCCTCGATGCCCGCAGCCGGGTGCTCGACGTGGCGGCCGGCACCGGCGCGCTGGCGCGAGCGGCCGCGCGGACCGGAGCCCAGGTGCTCGCGACGGATTTCTCGCCCGGGATGGTGGCCCGCATCGCGGCGGCGGGCCTGCAGAACGTCGAGGCCCGGGTGATGGACGGACAGGCCCTGGCGCTGCCCGACGGGGCCTTCGACGCGGTCTTCTCGATCTTCGGCGTGATCATGTTCCCCGACTGGCGCCGGGGCTTGTCCGAGATGGCCCGGGTGACCCGCCCCGGCGGGACCGGCGTCGTCGCGACGTGGCGGGACGAGGGCGCGGCGAGCTTCCTGCTGCTCGGCCGGATACGCCGGACGCTGTTCCCGGAGCGCGCGGGCCTGCCGATGCCCGAGGCCGTGCGGGCGCTGAGCACACCGCAGGATTTCGCGCGCGAACTCGTCGCCGCCGGCTACCGCGATCCCGAGATCGCGGTGGTCGTCCACGACTACGTGCTGGACGTCGCGGCGCTCGCCGACCCGGAGACCGTGTTCGGCCTGTCGCCGGACTGGACCGGCCTGGGCGCGGCGGACCAGGCGGCGGTGGTCGCTGAGGCGCGCCGGATGGCCGCCGGCCAGGCGAGCCTGCGCATTCCCTCGACCGCGCTGGTCGCCGTCGCGCGCCGGTGAGGCGCCTCGCGCATCTGTCATCGAACCGGCGCCGCCCGCATCCGTTGTCCGGCGGCCCCTGCAGGCCGGAGATCCAAACCTCGGCATGCGTTCCCGCTTTCTTGTCCTCGGCACCGTCGTCGTCCTCGCCGCCGGAGCCGCCCTCGCCGGTCTGGGCCGATTCAGCTACGCGCCGATGCCGGCGCGCGCGAGCCTGGCGAACCCCGACCGCTATCCGATCCGGACCGCCTACGACCTCCTCGGGCGCCGGATCGGCCGGGAGGAGGCGCAGGCGCTCGGCACCACCGAGGCGGGGCGCCGGACGCTGTCGCCCGAGAACGGCGCCTTCGCCATCGACGCGGCCGTGGTCGCGCGCGGGCGGGAGGCCTTCTACACCGAGACCTTCGGCAACGAGGTCTTCCTCACCGACGTGATGGGGATGCTCGACGGCGCCCTGACGCCCTACGAGGTCGCCCGCGCCGTGCTGCTGCTCGGCGGGCAGGCCACGAACGACCTTCAGGTCCGGGTCGCCCGGGACGTGCGGATCGGCGACCGCCAGTGGCGCAAGGGCGATCTGGTCTCGACCGGCCTCGACGTGGAGAAGTACGGCCTCGGCATCGTCGGCCTGAAGACCTTCTACGACCGGGGCCGCCTGCGCCTCGGCATCACCTGCGCCCTCTGCCACGCGGCGGTCGATCCCCGGACCGGGCGGGTGGTGGAAGGGGCGCCGAACGCCGACCTCAATGCCGGCCTGCTCCTCGCCCTCTCGGCCAACGCCTCCGCCTACTTCATGCACGGCAGCGTCGACCTCGCGGCTCTGGCCGGCGACCCGTCGCGGACGGTTCGGACGGCCGATGGTCGAACCGCGGTGCTGCCGGACCGGGACAAGCTGGAGGCGGCGGCCAAGGTGGAGGTCGCGAGCTGGCCGCCGGGCAGCTTCGATTCCTCCGCCGATCGGGTCACGAACCCGACTTCGATCCCGTCGAGCTTCTCGGCCTATGGCGAGCCCTACAGCTGGAGCGGGCGCGAGGCGGTGGGACCCTTCCACGGCCTGTCGTCCCTGAACAACAACGTGCACGCGGCCAATTCCGACACGACGCAGCTCGCCGCCGCCGCGCCCTGGCTGTTCGACCTCGATCCGGACCTCTACCTCGGCATCCTGTTCCAGGGGGCGGTGAATCCGGGCCTGCGCTACGATCCGAAGGGCGACAAGAGCCCGCGTGCGATCCTGGCCGCCTTCGACCCGACGCCGGGCTCGCCCGGCCTGAACCGATACGCCGTCCTGCCGAGCTTTCCCGCCACGAACTACATGACCGACAACGGGCTGTTCGCCTCCGTGCCCGGGGAGCCGGCGAACTTCGCCAACAACGCCATGTCGGCGTTCCAGAACCTCCTGCGCCCGCCCGACGCCCCGAAGGCGGGGGCGGATGCGGGGCGCGCGGTGTTCGCCCGCGCCGGGTGCGCCGGCTGCCATTCCGGCCCGGCGCTGACCAACAACCGGATCGTGCCGGTGAGCGAGATCGGCACCGAGCCGACCCGCGCCCGGGCCGGGGCCCGGATGGAGGCGCGCCTCGCCCCCCCGGCGATGTTCGCGACCGACACGCCGTTCCCGCTGCCGGCCGACCCGAAGATCGTACCGATCCCCCTGGAGGGCGAGGCCCTGAAGCAAGTCCAGCTCGGCTGGGCCCATGCCGGGACCGAGGGCGGCTACAAGGTCCCGAACCTCGTCGGTCTCGCCTGGTCGGCGCCCTACCTGCACGACGGCGGCGTGGCGGTGGGCGCGGATCCCGCCGATCAGCTCGGCGTGCCCGGAACCCTCGATCGCGGCCGCGCGCCCGATCCGCGCAACAGCCTGCGCGCCCTGGTGGACCGGGACCTGCGCGGGCGGGTCGTCACCGCCAACCGCGCCTCCCCCCGGGCGCGCACGGCGCGGGTCACCGGCGAGGGGCACGCATTCTGGGTCGACGCCGCGTCCGGCTACACCCGCGCCGACCAGGACGCGCTGCTGGACTACCTGCTCTCCGTCGACGCCCTGACCCAGGACATGCCGGTGCCATGAAGTCTGTCGAGATGGGCGCGCGCGAGGACATGACGATGGGGCCGGGCGGGACGACCGGGGCGGCGCCGCGCCTCGAACGCAAGGCGGTCGCCGCCGTGGTGCTCGGCAACGCCCTCGAGTTCTACGACTTCACGATCTACGCCTTCTTCGCCAAGCCCATCGGCGAGGCGTTCTTCCCGTCCCAGAACGCCACCGACAGCCTGCTCGCCTCCCTGGCCCTGTTCGGCATCGGCTACGTCATGCGGCCCATCGGCGGCATCCTTATCGGGGCCTTCGCCGACCGGGCGGGGCGCAAGCCCGCCATGCTGATCACCATCGCGCTGATGGCCGTCGGCATGGTGATGCTGGCGGCCGCCCCGGGCTACGAAACCCTGGGGGGCTGGTCGCAGGTCATCGTCATCGTGGGCCGGCTGATCCAGGGGCTGGCGCTCGGGGGCGAAGTCGGGCCCTCCACCGCCTACCTCCTGGAGGCCGCGCCCCCGAAGCACCGGGGCTTCGTGGCGAGCTGGCAGATCGCCAGCCAGGGCTGCGCCGCGCTGATCGCCGGCCTCGTCGCCTCGGTCCTGACCTATGCGGTCGGCGACGACGCCATGGCGAACTGGGGCTGGCGGGTGATGTTCGCCCTGGGCATCGGCGTCGTGCCGGTCGGCCTGATCATCCGCAGCCACCTGCCGGAGACGGCCGGCGCGCACGCCGATCCGGCCGCGGCCGAATCGACCCTCGCGGTGGTCCGGCGCCTCGTGCGCGAGCACGGCCGGATGCTGGTCCTGACCTTCCTCATCATCGCGGCCTCCACCGTCTCGAACGCGGTGGGCACCAACATGCCGGTCTACGCCCAGGCCACCCTCGGGCTGACCGAGACGGTCTCCACCGCCGTGCCGATCGCCCTCGGGCTCGCCTCCATCGTCTTTCCGCTGCTCGGCGGCTGGCTCGCCGACCGGTTCGGCCGGCGCGCGGTGATGATCTGGCCCCGCGCCCTCATCGTGGTGCTGACCGTGCCGGCCTTCGCCTGGCTCGTGCGCGACCCGACCGGCCCCTCGGTCTATGCCGTGACCTTCCTGCTCTCGGCCCTCTCCTCGATCAACGCGGCGGCGATCATCGTGGCGATCCCCGAATCCCTGCCGCGGGCGGTGCGCAGCGCGGGCCTCTCCATCGTCTACGCCTTCTCGGTCTCGGTCTTCGGCGGCAGCACGAACTACGTCGTGAACAAGCTCATCGCCCTGTCGGGCGACAAGCTAGCCCCGGCCTACTACCTCGTGGCCTTCAGCATCGTGGGCACGCTCGCGGCCTTCCTGATGCCGGAAACCCGGGGCAGGGACCTCGAGGCGGACGCGCCTGCGCGCTAAAGCCGGGAGGGAACGATGACGGCCGAATTCGGAATGCGCGACATCCGGGACGCGGCCGAGCGCCTCGCGGGGCGGGTGGTCCACACTCCCGTGCTGCATGCGCCCATGCTCGACGCCCTGGCCGGGTGCCGGGTGCTCGTGAAGGCCGAGGCGCTCCAGCGCACGGGGTCGTTCAAGTTCCGGGGCGCCCTCAACGCGATGTTGCAGCTCGGGGACCATGCGCGGGCGCGGGGCGTCATCACGTATTCGGCCGGCAACCACGGCCACGCGGTGGCGGCGGCGGCGCGGGAGGCCGGCTGCCCGGCGGTGATCGTGCTGCCCACCACCGCCCCGGCGATCAAGGTGGAGAACTGCCGCTGGTGGGGGGCCGAGGTCGTGCTCTACGATCCGGCCGTGCAGGACCGCGAGGCGGTCTGCCGCGCCATCGCGGAGCCACGCGGGCTGCACCTCGTGCCACCGTTCGACGACCTCGCCGTCATGGCCGGACAGGGGACCGCCGGCCTCGAATTCACCGCGCAGCTCGACGCCCTCGGGGCACGGCCGGACGCGTTCCTCGTCTGCTGCAGCGGCGGGGGCCTCGCCGCCGGCGCGGCCACGGCGATCCGGGCGCGGTTCCCGGAGGCGGACTGCCACGTCGTCGAGCCGGCCGGGCTCGACAAGATGGCCCGTTCCCTCGCCTCCGGCGTGCCGGAGCGCAGGCCGGCGGAGCCCGCTACCCTCATGGACGGGATCGCGGGTCCGGTGGCGGGTGCCCGGCCCCTGGCCGTGCTGCGCCGCCTCGGCGCCACGGGGCTGACGGTGACGGACGACGCGGCCCTGGCGGCGATGGCGGCCGCCTTCCGCTTCCTCAAGCTCGTCCTCGAACCGGGGGGTGCGGCCGCCCTCGCGGCGGTCCTGGCCGACCCGGGGCGCTTCGCAGGCCGGACGGTCGCCGTCATCGGCACGGGCGGCAATGTCGACGCGGATTTGTTCGCCCGGGTCCTGTCGCCCCGGCCCTGAGGGTGGGTCTCAGGCGACCCGGCCCGTGAGGATGCAGGCCCGCAGGGGCTGGACGAGGACGAACCGGCCTTGGTCGTCGCGGCCGGCCGCAGCCAGGAAGGCCGCCTCGATGGCCGCGCGGCGCTCCGCGATGGCCCCCGCCCGCGCCGGATCGGTCACCAGGACGCGCGCCAGGAACGGGTCGAGGCCCGCGAAAGTCTCGGAGCGCGCGAAGATGAGGTCGCGCTCGCAGGCGAGTTCCCCGGCGGCGACGAGGGCGTCGAGGGTGGCCTGCGCCGCCCGGCGAACCGCGGTCTCGTCCTCCACCGGCCGGAGTGCGGCAAAGAAGCTGCCCTCCGCCAGCGGCTCGACGACGACGATGCGGCCTCCGGGCCGAACGACCCGCATCGCCTCGCGCAGGGCCGCGCCGGCCTCCGGCATGTGGTGGAGCGTGTTGAGGAACACCGCCCCGTCGAAGGCGGCCTCGGCAAAGGGCAGATGCGCGCCGGAGGCCACGGCGAACTCCGCGCCGGGGACCGCCCCGGCGGCCTGCGTGATCGCGGCCGGGCTGGGGTCGATCCCCGTGACGCGCGCGCCTTCCCCGGCGAGCGCCCCCGCGAGGGCTCCGGGCCCGCAGCCGATATCGATCAGGCGCCGCCCGGGCAGCGGCGCGAAGGTCTCGCGGATCAGCGTCAGGGCATCCATGGTTCGGCGCCTTTCGGGCGGACGCGGCGGGGAGGGCGCGCGGACATCCCGCGAGTGTCCCTCAGGACGCGGCCCGTGACGAGATCCCAGGATG
>NZ_JAIEOF010000065.1 GCF_019750675.1 Methylobacterium sp. | reverse complement strand
GCAGGTGCCGTTGCGGACCAGCGTGAAGTTCGCGCATTCCGGGCAGGCCTCGCCGACGTAGCCCTTCATCTTCGCCTCGGCGCGGCGGTCCGAAACCGAGCGCTCGGCCTTGACCGTATCGGGCTGGACCGAGTCGGGCTTGGCGAAGGGGAGGGCGTCGAGGAGGGCTTCAGCCCGACCGGCCTGGACCGGCTCGACCTTGAGGGCGGTGGCGCCCCGCACCGCATGCACCACGCCGCCGGCCGGAGCGGTCTGGCCGGCGCTCGCGGCGCCGACACCGACGGTGCCGCCGGCCGGGCCGCCCTGGATCAGGGTGAGGCGATCGGCCGAGCCCCGCAGGAGGCCGCGGGAGACCACGCTCGCCGCGCTGGTCTCCGACTTGCCCGACTCGCGGGTGGTCTCGGTCTCGCCGCCGCCGATCACGGTCCCGCCGATCTCCGACGGATTGACGTGGGCGAGGTCGGCCCGGCCGAGATAGGACACGGCCAGCTCGCGGAACACGTAGTCGAGGAGCGAGGTCGCGTTCTTGATCGCGTCGTTGCCCTGCACGAAGCCCGCCGGCTCGAAGCGGGTGAAGGTGAACGCCTCGACGTATTCCTCCAGGGGCACCCCGTACTGGAGCCCCAGCGAGATCGCGATGGCGAAGTTGTTCATCAGGCTGCGGAAGGTGGCACCTTCCTTGTGCATGTCGATGAAGATCTCGCCGAGGCGCCCGTCATCGTACTCGCCGGTGCGGAGGTAGACCTTGTGTCCGCCGACGACCGCCTTCTGGGTGTAGCCCTTGCGGCGATGGGGCATCTTTTCGCGCGAGCGGATGCGCTCGACGCGCTCGATCACCCGCTCGACGATCTTCTCGGCCACCTGCGCGGCCTTGGCGGCGGCCGGGGCCGCGATCAGAGCCTCGACCATGTCGTCGGCATCGTCCTCCTCGTCGGCGATGAGCGCCGAGTTCAGGGGCTGCGACAGCTTCGAACCATCGCGGTAGAGGGCGTTGGCCTTCAGGGCCAGGGTCCAGGAGAGCTTGTAGGCGTTCTTGCAATCCTCGACCGTGGCGTCGTTGGGCATGTTGATGGTCTTGGAGATGGCGCCCGAGATGAAGGGCTGCGCCGCCGCCATCATGCGGATGTGGCTCTCCACCGAGAGGTAACGCTTGCCGATGCGCCCGCACGGGTTGGCGCAGTCGAACACCGCGTAGTGCTCGGTCTTGAGGAACGGTGCGCCCTCAAGGGTCATCGCGCCGCAAATGTGGGTGTTGGCCGCCTCGATGTCCTTCTTCGAATAGCCGAGGAACGGCAGGATCTCGAAGGTCGGATCGGCGAGCTTCTCCGCCGGGACCTTGAGCACGTCCTTGAGGAAGTCGTCGCCGAGCGTCCAGCGGTTGAACACGAACTTGATGTCGAAGGCCTGCTTCAGCCCCGCCTCGATCGCCGCGAGCTTGTCGTCGGTGAAGCCCTTGGCGCGCAGGCTGCCGGGGTTGATCGCCGGGGCCTGGCCCATCGAGCCGTGGCCGACCGCGTAGGCCTCGATCTCGGCGATCTCGGATTCGCGGTAGCCCAGCGTCCGCAGGGCGTCCGGCACGGCGCGGTTGATGATCTTGAAGTAACCGCCGCCGGCGAGCTTCTTGAACTTCACGAGCGCGAAGTCCGGCTCGATCCCCGTCGTGTCGCAATCCATGACGAGCCCTATGGTGCCGGTGGGCGCGATCACGGTCGCCTGCGCATTGCGGTAGCCGTGCTCTTCGCCGAGCGCCAGGGCGCGGTCCCAGGCGTGCTTCGCCCGCTCGGCGAGGTCGGCCTGGGGCACGTTGGCGAGGTCGAGGGGCACCGGGGCGATCGAGAGGAACTCGTAGCCCTCCGCCTCGCCATGCGCCGCGCGGCGGTGGTTGCGGATCACCTTGAGCATGGCGTCCGCGTTCTCCTCGTAGGCCGGGAAGGCCCCGAGTTCGCCGGCCATCTCGGCCGAGGTGGCGTAGGCCACGCCCGTCATGATCGCCGTGAGGGCACCGGCCAGGGCCCGGCCCTTGTCCGAGTCGTAGGGCAGGCCCATGCTCATCAGGAGGCCGCCGATATTGGCGTAGCCGAGGCCGAGGGTTCGGTAGCGGTACGAGAGTTCGGCGATCTCCTTCGAGGGGAACTGCGCCATCATCACCGAGATCTCGAGGACCACCGTCCAGAGGCGGTTGAGGTGCTCGAAGGCGGCCACGTCGAAGTGATTGCTGGCGCGGTCGTACATCGTCAGCAGGTTGGCGCTGGCGAGATTACAGGCGGTGTCGTCGAGGAACATGTACTCGGAGCACGGGTTCGAGGCCCGGATCCGTCCGCCCGCCGGGCAGGTGTGCCAATCGTTCATCGTGGTGTTGAAGTGCAGGCCCGGATCGGCCGAGGCCCAGGCGGCCTCGCCGATCTTCTCCCACAGGTCGCGGGCCTTCAGGGTCTTCGTCGTCTTGCCGGTGGTGCGGGCGGTGAGGTTCCAGTCCGCGTCGGCCTCGACGGCGCGCAGGAAGTCATCGGTGAGCGAGACGGAGTTGTTCGAGTTCTGGCCGGCGACCGTGAGGTAGGCCTCCGAGTCCCAGTCGGTGTCGTAGACGGGGAAGTCGATCTTGGTGAAACCCTGGCGGGCGAACTGGATCACGCGCTTCGTGTAGGAATCCGGCACCGCGTCCTTGCGGGCGGCCTTGACCGCCTTCTTGAGGACGGGATTGCGCTCGGGGTCGAAGCAGGCGTCGCCTTCCGCCTCGCACTGGGTGCAGGCCTTCATCACCGCCGTGAGGTGCTTGGAGACGATCTTGGAGCCGGTGACGAGGGCGGCGACCTTCTGCTCCTCCTTCACCTTCCAGTCGATGTACTGCTCGATGTCCGGGTGATCGATATCGACGATGACCATCTTGGCCGCGCGCCGGGTGGTTCCGCCGGACTTGATCGCGCCGGCCGCCCGGTCGCCGATCTTCAGGAAGGACATCAGGCCCGACGACTTGCCGCCGCCGCCGAGCTTCTCGTTCTCGCCGCGCAGCATGGAGAAGTTCGAGCCGGTGCCCGAGCCGTACTTGAAGAGGCGTGCCTCGCGGACCCAGAGGTCCATGATGCCGCCGTCGTTGACGAGGTCGTCCTGCACGCCCTGGATGAAGCAGGCATGCGGCTGCGGGTGCTCGTAGGACGAGGCGGACTTCGTTAGCGCACCGCTGCGGTAGTCGACATAGTAGTGGCCCTGCGCCGGACCATCGATGCCGTAGGCCCAATGGAGACCGGTGTTGAACCATTGCGGCGAGTTCGGCGCCACCATCTGGCGGGCGAGCATGAAGCGCAGCTCGTCGAGGAATGCGGAGGCGTCCTCTTCGGAGGTAAAGTAGCCGCCCTTCCAGCCCCAGTAGGTCCAGCAACCGGCCAGCCGGTCGAACACCTGCGTGGATGAGATCTCGGAGGTGGTGCGCTCGGCCTCGGGGAGGTCGGCCAGCGCCGCGTCGTCCGCCACGGAGCGCCACAGGAACGACGGTACGTCGTTCTCTTCCACCTTCTTGAGGGCCACCGGCACGCCGGCCTTGCGGAAGTACTTCTGCGCGAGGACGTCGCTGGCCACCTGGGACCAGCATTCCGGCACCTCGATGCCGTCGAGGCGAAAGACCGTGGAGCCGTCCGGGTTGCGGATCTCGCTCAGGGTCTTGCGAAAGGGGATCGTCGCGTAGGGGGATTGTCCGGCCGTGGTATGGCGCCGCTCGAACCGCATGGAACCTGTCTCCCGAGCCGCCTGAAGAAGTGCGGCGCCGTGTCGAAGAATGAAGTCGAGCGCCCGCGAGCGCCGCGAAGCGCTGGAAGGGGTCTCGAAAAGTCGGTGAACCGCCGGTGACGCGACAGCCTCGGCGATGATCCGAAGGTATGCCGGTCCGGGGTCTCACGTCAATAACTAGTGTGCCGGCTGCCTGTTCCTGGCTAGATGTAGTGGGTCACGCCTTAAATCTGTGGATATCGCGGATGACTTCGTAAGTGCCCTTTCGGCTTGGCGGATTCGGACGCGAAAAATTTTCCGCCCACAGGCACATCCGGTCCGGCGGCGGGTTCGGGCATGGTTAACGCCGGAGGGTGTGGGATTTGGGCCGCAATCCCGGGACGCCCCCGCTCGTCGACAGCCACGGGGCGACGCGACTGGACTTCGCGGGCCCGTCTCACCATAGTCCGCGCCGACAGTGATGGCGGGGCGGCGATGCCCCATTCGGGCGAACGCGATGGCTCTCAAGGACACGCTCCTGCGCATCTTCACCTGGTGGAACGGGCAGACCATGTCGCTCGCGCTCTACACCGCGCGCAGCGGGCAGCGGGTCGGCACGGACGAGCTCGGCAACACCTATTACCGGGCGCAAGGGGCGCTGATCGACCGTTCCGTCGGAACCGAGCGGCGCTGGGTGGTCTACAACGGCTACGCCGACGCCTCGAAGGTGCCGCCCGGCTGGCGCAGCTGGCTCTGCCACAACGGCGACGTGCCGCCGAGCGAGGAGAGCTACGCGCCCCGCGCCTGGCAGAAGCCGCATGTCGAGAATCTCACCGGCACGAGCGGGGCCTACCGGCCGCGCGGCTCGCAGTTGAACATCGGCCAGCGCCCGGCCGCCACCGGCGATTACGAACCTTGGAGCCCGGGGAACTGAACCCGGGAAACCGAGTCCGGTTCGCGCCGGCCCTTTTTCCACCAATCTTCTGCGGCTTTAGATGTCCCTCGCGCCGTCGCTCCCCGGGGGGAGCCGCCCGAGAGGAGGGCAGCCCGTGAACCGCAGCACAGCAGGATCGTCCCGCCTCGTGGTCAAGCGCCTTCTCCTCGCGTCGATCGCGCTCGGGCTCACCGGCCTGCCGGCATCGGCCGACAAGATCAAGAACCCGACCGCGGTGTTCTCGGGCCTCGACAAGATCACCGGGCGTATCGTGTCGTTCGAGGTCGCGGTGGACGAGACGGTCCAGTTCGGCGCCCTGCAGCTGACGCCGCGGGTCTGCTACAGCCGCCCCCCCACCGAGAGCCCGAAGACCACGGGATTCCTTGAGGTGGACGAGGTCACCCTCGACAACAAGTACCGCCGCATCTTCACCGGCTGGATGTTCGCGTCGAGCCCCGGCCTGCACGCCATCGAGCACCCGATCTACGACGTCTGGCTCGTCGATTGTAAGGGCGGGTCCGAGGTGATCGCCGAGGCGCGCGAGCAGGAGGACGTGCCCGCCATGGCCTCGAAGCCCGAGAAGACGCGCAGACCCAAGGGCGGCCAGGACGCCACCCGCACCGCCCAGCAGGTCAATCCGAACGGGCAGGTCGACGTCGAGGCGCCCCGCGGCGTGCCGGTCCAGCCCAAGCAGAAGCCCTCGCGAAAATTCTTCCCCTCGAACGAGGGACCGGCCGCCGCACCGCCGCAGCCGGCGCAACCGCAATCGCTGTTCGACGCCCTCTTCCGCTAGGCGCATCGCCCGGCGCGGGGTTGGGGCTCAATCCTCGCCGCCGCCGAGCGCCGCGAGGACGTCGCGGCCCCGCAGGGAGCCGTCGCCCGGCCAGACATGCCAGTTCGCCGGCACGCCGATCGCCTGGGCCAAGCGCCGCTTGTAGACGTGGCGCGGCACTTCCTCGGCACCGAACTGACTCAGATGATCGGTGACGAACTGGGTGTCGGCGAGGCGGTATCCCCCGGCGCGCAGGCGCGCCACGAGGTGGACCAGGGCCACCTTCGAGGCGTCCCGCTCCGTGTGGAACATGCTCTCACCGAAGAAGGCCGCCCCGAGGGAGACGCCGTAGAGCCCCCCGACCCGCTCCCTTCCCGAGAACACCTCAACCGTGTGGGCGTGGCCTGCATCGAACAGGGAGCCGTAGAGTTCGCGGATGCGCCCGTTGATCCAGGTCCGCTCCGCCGAGCCGCGCGGCGCGGCGCAACCGGCGATCACCGCGTCGAAATCCTGGTCGGTGCGGACTTCGAACACGTCCGCCCGCACCGTCCGGGCGAGGCGGCGCGACACGTGGAAAGCATCGAGGGGGAGCACGCCGCGGGCGCGCGGCTCGACCCAGTAGATCGCGGGATCGTCGGCGTCCTCCGCCATCGGGAAGATGCCGGCCGCATACGCCTTCAGAAGTATCTCGGGCGTGATCTCAACGCGGTCGCCGTCATGCATGTGCCGACTTTGGATCGGGGATCGGCGGATGACCAGAGGCCGGTCGGTCGCAGAACCCGTCCCGGCATGCAAAAAGGCGGACCCGGAGGGGCCCGCCTTCCCGCTCAGTCCCGTCGCGAAGGACTAGAACTTCGGGCCGCCGGAGGTGGTGCCGAGGTTGGGGACGATGCGGTTCGGCTGCTCGGCATTGCCGCCCTTGGCGGAATCCTCGACGATCGCCTCGCGGTTCGACGCGTAGGGTGCCTCGGTCACGGTGCCGGTGACGTCCATGTCGACGTAGCCGTCGACGTTGCGGTAGGCGCCGTAGACCGAGGGGTTGTCGATGGGGCCACGGGTGGTGCCGCCGGCCTGGGGCACGAAACGCTCGGGCTGGCCGACATTGCCCGACGGCGACTGGGCGAGGGCGGCGGTGGCGATCAGGGAGGCGGCGACGAAGGTGAGGCTGAAGGTGCGCATCGTGGTCTTTCGAAAGTCGGGTCGTTAGGAAAATCCAGTCGCTGGGCGGGGTCTGCGCCACCGGGTCTGTCCGACCCGGTTCGTCCCCGCCTGACCGGCGTGGGGTGAGAAGTCCCGGCGAACCAAAGCGTTCCGGCCGTCACTTCGCCGGCAACGGGCCGTCGCTGAGGCGCCCGGAGGGAAAAGACAGGATTCCCAGCCGAAGAGGCCGCTTTTGCACTGGGCAGGCGCTCGGAGCGCGATCCGGGTACGCTCGCAGGGATCAAACTGATCCGTTTAGGGTCATTTCGATGCACAATGCTGCGCAACTCAATTGTGCGCGATCGCACATGCGTCCCGCCTACGCCGACAACGAAAAACCGGCCCCTCTCGGGGCCGGCTGGATGCATGTCAGTCCGGAGCGACGCGGTATCAGCGGGCGGGGCCGCCGGACGTGCCGCCGGTATTCGGAACGGAGCGGTTGGTATCGTTGGCATTCCCGCCCTTGGCGGAATCCACCGCGCCCATGCCGGGGCTCATGCCGCCTTCGCCGACGGGCGCGACGGCCGGGCCGTCCGCCGGGGCCATGCCGCGGGTCGACGGATTGTCGATTGGACCCCGGGTGGTGTTGCCCGCCTGCGGAACCGACCGCTCCGGCTGTCCGACATTGCCGGAGGGGGATTGCGCGAGGGCGGGCGTGGCGAGCAGGAGGCTGGCGAGGAAGCAGGTCGTCAGGCGCACGGAGGGGGTCGTCCTTGCAGTGAGGCGGCACCCGAACCGATGGACGGGAGCCGCGATAAGGCCACCGGAAACGATCGCCGCGCGCGCTCGTTCCCTCACCGCCGTCGCCGCGCGTCTCGAAAACCCTAACCGGGCTCGTCGAGGCCGCCGTCGGCCAGGAAGCCCTCCAGCCAGTGGATGTCGTAATCGCCGTTCTGGACGTCGGCGTTCCGCACGAGGGTGCGGAAAAGCGGCAGGGTCGTGTCGACGCCGTCGACCACGAACTCGTCCAGCGCCCGGCGCAGGCGCATCAGGCATTCGTTGCGGGTCCGCCCGTGGACGATGAGCTTACCGATCAGGGAATCGTAGTGCGGCGGGATGCGGTAGCCCTGGAACACGGCCGAATCCACCCGGACGCCGAGGCCGCCCGGCGGGTGGAAGTAGGTGATCAGGCCCGGCGAGGGCCGGAAGGTGGCCGGGTGCTCGGCGTTGATCCGGCACTCGATGGCGTGGCCCTCGACCTTGATCTCGTCCTGGGTCACCGACAGCGGCAGCCCGGCGGCCACCCGGATCTGCTCGTTCACGAGGTCGATCCCGGTGATCATCTCGGTGACCGGGTGCTCGACCTGGATGCGGGTGTTCATCTCGATGAAGTAGAAGCGCCCGTCCTCGTAGAGGAACTCCACGGTACCGGCACCGAGGTACTTCAGCTCCTGCATGGCGCGGGCGCAGATACCGCCGATCTCGGCGCGTGTCTCGGCGTCGATGACTGGGGAGCCGCCTTCCTCCCAGACCTTCTGGTGGCGGCGCTGGAGCGAGCAGTCGCGCTCGGCCAGATGCACGGCGTTGCCGCGTCCATCGCCGAGCACCTGCACCTCGATGTGGCGCGGCTTCTCGAGATACTTCTCGAGGTAGACCGCATCGTCGCCGAAGGCCGCCTTGGCCTCCGTGCGGGCCATGCCCAGGGCCTGTTCGAGGTCGGCCTCGGTGCGGGCGACCTTCATGCCGCGGCCGCCGCCGCCGGAGGCCGCCTTGACCAGCACCGGATAGCCGATCTCGGCCGCGATGCGCTTGGCCTCCTCGGGATCCTCGACGCCCCCCTCGGAGCCGGGCACGCAGGGGATGCCGAGGCGCTTGGCCGTGCGCTTGGCCTCGATCTTGTCGCCCATGATGCGGATGTGCTCCGCCTTGGGACCGATGAAACCGATATTGTGGTGGGCGAGCACTTCGGCGAAGCGCGCGTTCTCGGAGAGAAAGCCGTAGCCCGGGTGGACCGCGTCCGCGCCGGTGATCTCGCAGGCCGCGATGATCGACGGAATGTTGAGGTAGCTCTCGCGGGCGGAGGGCGGGCCGATGCACACGCTCTCGTCGGCCAGGCGCACATGCATGGCATCGGCGTCGGCGGTGGAATGGACCGCCACGGTGGCGATCCCCAGTTCCTTGGCCGCGCGCAGGATGCGTAGCGCGATCTCGCCCCGGTTGGCGATCAGGATCTTCTCGAACATCGGTGCGGCCCCGCTCACTCGATGACGAGGAGGGGTTCGCCGAACTCGACGGGCTGCCCGTCCTCGACGAAGACGGCGGTGACGGTGCCGGCGCGGGGCGCCACGATCTCGTTGAAGGTCTTCATGGCCTCGATGAGAAGCAGCTTCTCGCCGACCTGAACCTGCGAGCCGACGTCGACGAAGAGCTTCGCCTCGGGCGAGGGGCGGCGATAGGCGGTGCCCACCATGGGGGAGGGCACGGCGCCGGGGTGGCCGGCGCCGGCCCTGGTGCGCTCGGGCGTCGCGCCCGGACCCGAGACGGGCGTGGGGGCCGCCACCGCCGCGAGGGCCGGGGCGGGCGCGGCGACCTGCACCTGGACCGCCTCGACGCGACGGGCGACGCGGATGCGCAGATCCCCCTTCTCGACCTCGATCTCGCTGAGATCGGTCTCGTTGATGAGCTTGGCGAGCTCGCGGACGAGCTCCGGATCGAAGGGGTCGTTCTTGGACATCGGCTCCTTGGGCATCGGCTCGGTCGTCTTCAGGTCAGGCGCGGGGTGCGTCGACAATCGAAAGTAAGGTTTGCGAGCGGCTGGGCCGCGCGCGTGAGATGATCCGGGGACGGCGGCCTTAGCGACGCCGCCGCCCTTCACGGACGGGCAGGGCGTCTCAGCAGCTGGCGTGTCCGCACTGGCGCACGTCGTTGATGGTCTTGCGGATCGGCTCGATCCCGACGGCGCCGGGAATGATCTCGTCGCCGATGATGAAGGCCGGGGTGCCCGAGAGGCCGAGCTTGTCGCCGAGGCCGACATTCTCGGAGAGCGCCGCCTTCACCTCGGGTCCCTGCGCGTCCTTGGTCAAGCGGGCGACGTCGAGGCCCATCTCCTTGCCGACCGCGAGGGCGCGCTCGGCGTTCACACGGCCCTTGGACTCCAGAAGGCGGGTGTGGAACTCGAAGACCTTGTCGCCCTTGAGCTGCTGCTTGGCGGCCAGCGCGATCTTGCTCGCCTCCAGGGACTCGGCGCCCAGGACGGGGAAGTCCTTGAGGACGACCCGCAGCTTCGGATCGCCCTTGATCAGGGCCTGGATGTCGGCGAGCGCCTTGCGGCAATAGCCGCAATTGTAGTCGAAGAACTCGACCAGGGTGACGTCGCCGCTCGGGTTGCCCGCCACCACGCCGTGGGGCGAGTTGATGAGCGCCTCGCGGGCTTCCTTCAGGGCCGCCGACTGGGCGAGCTTCTGCGTCTCCTGCTGCCGGCGCTCGCCCTCGGCGATCGCCTCCTGCAGCACGTCCGGGTTCTTGACGAGGTAGTCCTTGATGATGGCCTCGATCGCCTGGCGCTGCGCATCGCTGAAGGCGGCGGCCGGGGCGGGCGCGGCCTGTGAGGGGATTGGCTGGGCAGGCGTCGTCTGGGCGAAGGCCGCCCCCGGGGCGACGGCCAGGGAGCCGGCCAGGATGGCGGCGGAGAGCAGCGAGCGGAACAGGGGCATACGTCCTCGCGGGGCGGGACCGGTCAGGCGTCAGCCGGCCATCGGGGCATCGTCGTCGATCTGACGTGCGATTAGCCGCCGGGTTAGGCGTTTTCGCGGCGGGCGGTCAATCGCGGAATGCCGGTTTGGCGTGCCCCGGGGCCAACCGCTATGAGGGAACCGATGACAGACAAACCGATCCCATCGCCCATCCCCTCTCCGATCCTCTCCTCCCGGCGGGCGGCCCGCGTCGCCCCGTTCCTGGCCATGGACGTGATGTCGGCCGCCGCCGCCCGCGAGGCGCGCGGCGAGGGCGTGGTCCATATGGAGGTGGGCCAGCCCTCGGCGCCCGCGCCCCGTGGGGTGATCGCGGCGGCGCAAGCCGCCCTCGCCACCGGCGCCCTGCCGTACACACAGGCCCTCGGCCTACCGGCCCTGCGGGAGCGGATCGCCCGGCACTATGCCGAGACCTACGGCGTCACGGTCGCGCCGAGCCGGATCGTGGTGACCACGGGCTCCTCGGCCGGCTTCGTTCTGGCCTTCCTCGCCCTGTTCGATGCCGGCGCGCGGATCGCGGTGCCCCAGCCCGGCTACCCGGCCTATCGCAGCCTGCTGCATGCCCTCGACCTCGTACCCGCGCCCCTGATCCTGCGGGACGCGGACCGCTTCGCCCCCACGGGCGCGGCCCTGCGCGATCTGCACGCGCGGGAGGCGCTCGCCGGCATCCTGGTGATGAGCCCGGCCAATCCCTCCGGAACGGTGATCGAGCCCGAGCGCCTCGCCGATCTCTGCGCCACGGCGCGCGGGCTCGGCCTGCGCTTCATCTCCGACGAGATCTATCACGGGCTCGCCTACGGCCTGCCCACCGAAACCGCGCTCCGCTACGACGACGACGCGATCGTCATCAACTCGTTCTCGAAGACCTGGTGCATGACCGGCTGGCGCATCGGCTGGATGGTGGTGCCGGACTGGCTGGTGCGGCCCGTGGAGCGCCTGGCCCAGAACCTCTACATCTCGGCGCCCTACCTCTCGCAGGTGGCGGCGCTGGCGGCCTTCGATGCCGTGGAGGAGGTCGAGGCGGTGCGGGAGGGCTACGCCGCCAACCGAGCCCTGCTCCTCGACGCCTTCCCGGGCCTCGGCCTCGGGCGCACGCATCCGGCGGACGGCGCCTTCTACCTCTACGCCGACGTCTCCGAACTCACGAACGATGCCAGCGCCTTCTGCCGGCGCATGCTGGACGAGGCCGGCGTCGCCGCCACCCCGGGGCTCGACTTCGACGCGGTGGACGGGGGCCACCACGTGCGCTTCTCGTTCGCGGGCTCGCGGACCGATTGCATCGACGCGGTGCGGCGCCTGAAGGGCTGGCTGCGCTGAAACGCGAAACGGGGCGGGCACCACGCCCACCCCGTTCCACTTGCCGCCATCCCCGACCAATCCCGGCTTGGGCCGGGACCGGTGGGGCGTTCGCTCACGCGATTCCGTCGACGTTCACTCGCCCGTGAGGGCCGCCTTGGTGCGCGACCACCACCCGGCGCGCTTCGGGCGATCGGGATCGGCGGGGGTCAGCACCACGGCCACGGGCTCCGGGGCAGGCGTCCGGACCGGCGCCGGGGCGGGCGCCTCGGCCGGCTGAGCCTCGGGCTCCGGCTTCGACGCGACCGGCAGGTCCTCCGCCTGGGTCACGTGCCCTTCCGAGAAGGCCGGCGTCTGCGCGGGCGGGGTCTCTCCGGTCGAGGCGGCGGCGACCGCCTCCGCGCTCACCGGCTCCTCGCCACCGAGGAAGGCGGACGGCGCATCGCTCGCGCCCTGGTCACCGTCGATCGAGCCGACCGCCTTGTCCTGCGGAGCCCGATCCTCGGAGACCGGCTGCCCGAAGGACTCGTCCCGAGACGTCTCGTCCTGGATGCTGCGGTCCTGGGCGATCTGGTCCTGAGAGGTCTGGTCCCGGAGGCCCTCGCTGCCCTCTCCGTCGCGGGCGCGGCCCTCGCGGTCACGGCCACGGCCGCCGCGACGGCCCCGGCGGCGGCGGCGTCCGCTACCGTCGTCATCGCCCGCAGACGGGGCCTCGCCGGCCGTGACGACCTCGTCGCCCTCGGCCTGGGCGGCGACCTCATCGATCTCCTCGCCCTCGCCATCATCCTCGCCCTCGGAGGCGGCACCCTCGGTCCCGGACGATTCGCCGCCCTCGGGACGGCCGCCGCGCCGGCGACGGCGCCGGCGACGACCGCCCCGGCCCTCGCCGCCCTCGGCGGATTTTTCGCGGGTCTCCTCGCGGGTTTCCTCACGCGACTCGTCGGACGCGCCCTCGGCCTCGACCTCGTCGTCCTCGGCCTCGATCGCCTCGATCTCGGGATCGAAATCCTCCTCGGGTGCCAGGGCCGAGTTGATCGCCACGGCGCGCACGCCGGTCGCCGGGCCCTCGAGCCGGCTCGCGGGCTCGCCGCGATCGAGCTGGAAGGCGGAGGTGGCCGCCAGGCGCTCGTCGGCCGCGATCGTCACGGAGACGCCGAAGCGCACCTCCAGTTCGCGCAGGTGGGCGCGCTTCTGGTTGAGGATGTAGAGCGCGACCTCGGTCTTCGTGCGCAGGATGAGGTTGTGGCTGGTGCTCTTGAGGAGCGACT
Organism: Methylobacterium sp.; assembly: GCF_019750675.1. Taxonomy (GTDB): domain Bacteria; phylum Pseudomonadota; class Alphaproteobacteria; order Rhizobiales; family Beijerinckiaceae; genus Methylobacterium. Next base: position 1,480 of record NZ_JAIEOF010000065.1, on the reverse strand, counting down.
CCTCGATGGCCCGCAGGATCTGCAGGGCCACCGACGCGGTGGCGCGGACATAGCCCGAGCCGCCGCAATGCGCACAGGGGAGGGAGGAACTCTCCAGCATGCCGGTGCGGATGCGCTGGCGGCTCATCTCCAGGAGGCCGAAGGGCGAGATCCGGCCGACCTGGATGCGGGCGCGGTCGTTCTTCAGGCACTCGTTGAGCTTCTTCTCGACGGCGCGGTTGTTGCGCTTCTCGTCCATGTCGATGAAGTCGATCACGACGAGGCCGGCGAGATCGCGCAGGCGCAGCTGGCGGGCGACCTCCTCGGCCGCCTCCAGGTTGGTGCGCAGCGCGGTGTCCTCGATGTCGTGCTCGCGGGTCGAGCGGCCCGAGTTCACGTCGATGGAGACCAGGGCCTCCGTCGGGTTGATGACGAGGTAGCCGCCGGATTTCAGCGTGACGTGCGTGGAGAACATCGCGTCGAGCTGCTGCTCCACCCCATAGCGGGCGAAGATGGGCGTCGACTCGCGATAGGGCTGCACGACCTTGGACTGGCCCGGCATCAGCATGCGCATGAAGTCGCGCGCCTCGCGGTAGGCCTCGTCGCCCGCCACCAGGATGTCGTCGATGTCCTTGTTGTAGAGGTCGCGGATGGCGCGCTTGATCAGCGAGCCCTCCTCGTAGACCAGCGCGGGGGCGGACGAGGACAACGTCAGCTCGCGCACGCTCTCCCACAGGCGCATCAGGTACTCGAAGTCGCGCTTGATCTCGGGCTTGGTGCGCGAGGCGCCGGCCGTGCGCAGGATCACGCCCATGCCGTCCGGCACCTCCAGGTCCTGCGCGACCTCCTTGAGGCGCTTGCGGTCGGCGGCGCTCGTGATCTTGCGGGAGATGCCGCCGCCGCGTCCCGTGTTGGGCATCAGCACCGAGTAGCGGCCGGCGAGCGACAGATAGGTGGTCAGCGCCGCGCCCTTGGTGCCGCGCTCTTCCTTGACGACCTGCACCAGGATGATCTGGCGGCGCTTGATCACCTCCTGGATCTTGTAGTGCCGGCGGTAGGTGCGCGGACGCTCGGGGATCTCCGCCATGGCGTCGCCGCCGACCTGGGCGATCTTCTGCCGGCGCTCGCCGTCCTCACCCTCGCCCTCCTCGTCGTCCTCGTCCTCGTCGTCCGAATCGTCGTCGTCCTCCTCCTCGGACTCGTCGTCCGAATCGTCGTCGTCCTCGTCCGAATCGTCGTCCGCGTCGGACTCGTCCTCGGAAGCGGCGGGAGCCTCGGCAACCTCGGCGTCCGGGGCGACGGTCTCGCCCATGGGCGCGGCCTCGAGGGCGAGCTCGGCAGCCGGCGCCACCGGCGTCTCGGCGGTCGCGCCCTCGAGCACGCCGTCCTCGGTCGGCTTCGTCTCGGTCTCGGACGACGCATCCGCGGGCGCGGCGTCGGCGCTTCCGGCCGGCGGCAGATCGGCGGAGGCGTGGCTCTCCGGCGTGGCGGTCTCGTGCGC